>DEBI01000102.1 GCA_002348465.1 Gemmatimonadales bacterium UBA2960
GATCGCCGATAAGCTGGCTGAGCAACTGGCCGCTGAGCGTCGGGAGGACGCCTGACGCCTCGGTTTCTGAATGCTGGCAACGCCGGGCCGTTCACGCTTGACGGAACCCGGACTTTCTTGGTTGGGCATAGCGATGTTGCGGTAATCGACCCCGGTCCGGCCGTGGAGGCTCACGTCGGAGCCGTAGAGTGCGCTGTGCAGGATGCCGATTCTGTAGTGATACTGCTCACCCATGGACATGAAGATCACACAGGTGCTGCATTTGAGTTGGCGGAAAGGATTGGTGCGAAAATTTTTGGTCCAGACGGCGTACAGAGTGTCGATACGATCATAGAGACAGGTGACTCAGTGACTACGGATCAGGGCGAGTTGGTGGCTCTTCACACACCCGGCCACACTTCAGAGCACATCTCGTTTGTATGGCCCGATAGAAAAGGGGTCTTTGTAGGCGACCTACTCCTAGGTGCTGGTGATACCACCTGGGTAGGAGAGTATCCTGGTTGTGTAGCAGACTATCTTTTGAGCCTCGATCTGGTTCGGGCTCTTGGCCCTGAGGTGCTTTATCCGGCCCACGGCGCACCTCTCGAGAATCCTACAGAAGCGATAGACAGATTTGTCGGGCACCGCAGAGGGCGAATTGAGCAGGTCCGTCGTGCGATGTCTGAGAATCCAGAATCCGACATAGAAGGTTGGGTAGATGCAGTATATGGTGCTCAATTACCAGACACGCTTCGGGGTGCGGCTCACCGATCGTTGAGTGCTCTCGTAGACTATGTACGTGATAGCCACAACCCATGATTAGCTTGTATCCTGCATTATGACTCAGACACTGACCTCAAGGGTTGCGGACCGGCTTCGTGCCATCGTAGGGGAGGATCAGGTAATCACCAATCCAGACCGGCTGGTGGCTTACGAGTCAGATGGGCTCACAGCATACCGGGTCGTACCTCGAGCAGTCGTGCTTCCTGAAACGACGGATCAAGTGTCAGAAGTCCTCAGGGTCATGCATGGCGAGGGCATAGAAGTAGTGCCACGTGGTGCCGGTACCGGTCTTTCAGGGGGTGCCCTGCCCACCCCGGACAGCGTGATTGTCGGCACCGCCCGGATGAACCGGATATTATCGATAGACGAGCAGAACAGGCTAGCGAAGGTGCAGCCCGGTGTGGTTAATGCTCGGTTGACAGAAGCGACAGCACCCTACGGGCTATACTACGCTCCTGACCCAGCATCGCAGTCCACATGTACACTGGGCGGCAATGTAGCGGAAAACTCAGGAGGACCTCACTGCCTAAAGTACGGAGTGACGTCGAGGTACGTTACAGGACTAACTGTAGTTATGGCGGATGGGGAGGTGGTGCGTCTTGGGGGTGCAGGCCTGGAAGCAGTCCACGGCCTTGATCTGGTTGGCCTGTTTGTTGGGTCCGAAGGGTGCTTCGGTATCGCGACCGAAATCGAAGTGCGCTTGCTCCCTAAGGTGGAGAGCATTCGAACTCTGCTTGGCATTTTTGATACGATGGAAGCTGCCGGACACGCTGTCACGGACATTATAGGGTCGGGGCTAATGCCTGCCGCGGTAGAGATTGTTGATAACGCGACGATTGTGGCAGTTGAGGCTAGTGTGTTTTCTGCGGGCTATCCGGTCGACGCGGGTGCAGCTTTGGTGGTCGAGTTCGATGGCACGGAGGCTGGTCTTGATGATGATGCGGATCGGGCCGAGCAGTGTTGTTTATCAGCGGGTGCGACGAAAGTGATCAGGGCGACATCGGACGAAGAGCGCATTGCTCTGTGGAAAGGTCGGAAGAAAGCGTTCGGGGCCATGGGGCGCATCGCACCGGACCTCTTAGTTCAAGATGCGACGGTGCCCCGGACCCGGCTCCCAGAGGTACTGGCTCGCATCACCGAAATTGGTCGCGAATATGATCTTAAGATCGCCAATGTATTCCACGCTGGGGATGGGAATCTGCACCCTAACATCCTGTTCGACAGACAGAACCAAGAGGAGTTAGAGCGAGTTGAACGGGCATCCCGTGAGATAATGACGCTTTGTGTATCGGTTGGGGGAACAATCACTGGCGAGCACGGGGTTGGTGTAGACAAGAGGGCTTATATGTCCTTGGTATACAATGAAGTTGAAATGGACATGCTCAGAAGCGTGAGGCGGGTCTTTGACCCCGATGGGCGCCTCAATCCAGGCAAGGTTGTTCAATGACCCTCGCTAGGAGTTTGCGGTCGGCTTTACCTGGTGTTTCGGCGCGTGAGTGGGACCAATCAAATAATGACGTGCTCGGGCTAGGGGGTACGCCAGAAGTTCTGATTCGTCCCGTATCAACTGAGGAGGTCTCACAAATCCTCACTTGGGCAGGGGAGGAAGGGGTGGGTGTCTTACCCCTCGGGAGTGGGCGCCACGTGGGTCCCGTAGGTGGAGGGAAGTTCGTTGCGCTGGAAACGTCATTGCTTTCCGGTGTTGATGAATATGAACCCGCCGATCTCACGATCACTTCGGGGACAGGCACAACCTTCAGTACTGTAGACGCTACGTTACGAGAACATGGTCAGTGGGCGCCTTTCGATTCTCCGGGTGTGAATGAACGTTCGATGGGAGGCTTTGTCTCTGAGGCCTCCCATGGTCCCTTGTGGGCGGGATACGGATCCCTAAGAAACCATGTCCTTGGGGCCACCCTAGTCACGGGTGACGGGAGAGTTCTTCGGCTTGGTGGTAAAGTGGTCAAGAATGTGGCAGGCTATGACCTTCTTCGTCCCGTCGTCGGTGCTCGAGGTCGTCTCGGTATCCTTACCTCCGTGTGCTTGCGCGCCTTCCCTTTGCCGGCGCACGAGCGAGTTCTCGTGCTTAAGGGAGCGAAATTGACGAGCTTGATTGAACCCGCACTCCTAGCAGGAACGGCGCCAGTGCTCCCAGTCTCTATCGTGGTGGTCGGGCAGTTGTCTGCTCTAGATGGGAGTTCAGCGCTTGTCTTACGTTTGCATGGGGCTGAGTCCACGGTGGACGCGGACCAGTCAGCGATTGAAAAACATCTCGGGATTCCTCTCGATCGTTTAGCCGAGCAGGAGGCCGACGGGTGCCTGACTGAGATTCGGGATAGGGGTGGGCTGGAGCCACGTTGTGTAGAGGTTTCGGTCTTACCGTCTCGCCTTTCACAAGTGGTGGCTGCTGCGGATGAGGTTGGTGCAGCTAAGGCAGTCATTGATTCATATGCCGGGAGGCTTCGCATGGGATCGTCTGATATGTCTGCCGATGCGGTTTCTACCTTTAGGGGAGCAGTAGAGAGTTTGGGTGGAGCGCTTCGAGTCACACGCTGGGATGGCGTAACTAGACCTAAAGACACTTCGTGCCGAGGTGCCGAACTCCAGATTGCTCAGCGTCTTGAGTCGATCTTTGACCCGGCCGGAGTCCTGTGGCCCGCCCGCCAATGACTACTGCAAAGCTGGCGGGGGCGATGGAGGCCCAAAGAGAAAGGTTGCTTCCATGCGTGCATTGCGGCTTTTGTCTCCCAGCTTGCCCAACGTATAACCGCCTAGGAGACGAGAACGATTCCCCGAGAGGACGGCTGCATCTCATGCAGGCGGTAGTTGAAGGGCGTCTTGACCCGGAATCCGATGCTTTCCAGGTCCATATTGATCGATGCCTCGGTTGTCGAGCCTGTGAGCCAGTGTGTCCGTCCGGTGTCGAATACGGAACCCTGCTGGAGCTGGCTCGGGAGACTGCTTCCACTGCGCGGGCTCCAGATGGCCTAACCCGCGGCTTGTTGACGGTTATGGCGTCTCGAATGCTTCGTGAAATTCTATTTCTGGGAGGCCGGACACTTCGGGTCACGGGTCTTGCTTCTGTGATGGTGGACGTGCTCGGGAGAATCAGATTCGCAGGGAGGCTCCGCTTCGCTTTAGCCATGCTCTCCGCGACACGGCCCTCAGTCCGGCTCGGGCAGGGGGTCATGGCTGATGGGATGGAATCGCAAGATACAGAGATAAAGGATGCCCATGCGCCACGAGTGGGGGTTGGAAGCGTGGGCATCCTTCGCGGTTGTGTTCAGGAGGGCCTTTATGGGCGGGTTAACGACGCCACTGCTAGAACGCTCGACGTGAACGGCTACGAAGTTCGCACTGTTACTCGACAAGACTGTTGTGGCGCGCTGCACGCTCATGGTGGTGCGCTGACGGCAGCGCGCAATTTGGCGACAAGGAACATCAAAGCCTTCGAACGCGCGGGAGTCGACTGGGTGGTGGTAAGTGCTGCAGGCTGTGGTGCGACTATGAAAGAATACGGCGTGTTGTTTGAAGGGGACCCGATGGAAGAGCGGGCTCGGGCTTTCTCGGCAAAGGTGCGAGATGTATCAGAGCTGCTGGCCGAGACTGGCCCGCGCTCAGGCGCTTCTGTCGACTGCACCTTGGCTTATGATCACCCGTGCCACCTGATGCATGCTCAGGGTATCAGCTCTGAGCCGCTGAAGGTTCTCGAGGCAGTGCCGGGGGCGGATGTGCGTGTTATCGCGAAGGCCGATGAGTGCTGTGGTGGCGCTGGTATATATGGAATGACGCATCCTGACCTAGGGTCACGTATTGGGGGGGACAAGATTGCGGCTGTGCGGGATGCAGGAGCTGACCTCGTGTGCACGCCGAATCCTGGATGCATGATGCAGATTGGTGCCGGCTTCTGTATGGAGGGTGACGCTCAGGAGGCTGTTCATCCTGTAGAGGTCCTAGACGAGAGCTATCAGCGGGCAGGGTATTACCGGTGAACCAATGGAGTTACAGAGAGTCTATCCGGCTGAGCCGGACTATTTGTGAGCAACCGAAGAGTGTAGTGGCACGCGCCCTCTCCAGCGCAAGAGGTTGGTGCCAATGACCCCCGAAGCGACGGGATCCACGGAGATTGGTGAACGGACCCTTGAGCGCGTTCATGGCATGCATGAGGCGTTCGTCGATTTCGTTTCCAGGCTCTGTCGAGTCGAATCGCCGACCGACCATCCGGATACTCAGTCAGAAGTTCACGAAATTCTTGAGCCTGCTTTCAGAGATCTGGACTACGACGTGCGCATCATCAGGGGGCAGAAAAGCGGGGACCACCTGCTTGCTGTTCCGCGGGCCCGTTCTAGGAGAAGCCCTTTTCAGTTGCTGATGGGACACAGTGACACGGTCTGGCCGATAGGTACGTTGGATCGTATGCCAGTGTGCGTTGACGGGGGCCGACTTTGTGGGCCAGGAACGATAGATATGAAAGGCGGACTAGGGATGATCATTTTTGCGCTTCGAGCTCTGCGCGATATGGATATGGTGCCGACCGTGGCCCCGGTCGTCTTTGTGAATGCCGATGAGGAGGTGGGGAGCCCGGATTCGAAGAGGCATGTGGTTCGGCTCGCGAAGGCGGCGAGCCGCGCCCTAGTTCTCGAGCCTGCTCTGGGACCT
>DEBI01000124.1 GCA_002348465.1 Gemmatimonadales bacterium UBA2960
AACGATCGCGACGCCAATACGCAGATCCGCCTCTAAGGGGCGAAGCTGTTCAAGCGATTCAATCTGTTCGAGTCGCGACGGTGCGAGCGATGCCCACTGCTCGAGAGCCGATTGCTCGTAGGCGTAAATTCCTAAATGCCTTAAGAAAGCAAAGCTTCCTGTCCTCTGAATCGGGCTCGTGGCTTCGCTTGTCCATGGTATACGGCTTCGGGAAAAGTAGAGGGCTCGGCCTGAGTCCGCTCGTGCGACCTTGACCATAGAAGCATCCTCTAAAACACCAGCCGCCTGAACTGGTGTCGCACAGGTCCCGACCTGCCAGTTACCGCTGCGGACTAATTCGATGGCGCTTCCAACATGTTCTTCTTCTATCAGAGGCTCATCGCCTTGGATATTCACCACCAAGCCATATCCAGTGTAACCCGGCCGTCCGGCTACCTCCGCGACACGGTCAGTTCCAGATACGTGATCCTCGGATGTTAATTCAACGGGCGCCCCGATTGCATGGCACACATCGACCACCTCATGAGAATCGGTCGCGACTACGGCATGATCTAGGACCTTCATCGCAGCGACCCGACGCCAAACCCACTCTATAAGCGGTCTTCCTAAAAGCAGATGGAGGGGTTTGCGGGGGAGCCGCGTCGACCCTAGCCGGGCAGGCACAATGCCTAGAACCTGGCCGGTCATCGGGCTTCGGTTAGCCCACACAGGCGGAGCGAGAAAGAAAGATTCACGCTTTGGAACCTATGCAAGAGTCAGGACAGATGAAAGCGGTCGAGCCATCGCCGGCTAACGTTAGCTCTAATAATCAACCGGACGCAGATAGAACTCGCCAATTGCGCTAGATGAGAGCACTGCAACCGTAGGCAACTCTCGCTTCCAATGAGTAGAGTCCAGCCTGCGCTGCACGGTTTCAATCGCCGTTTTCTCAAATCCCATCTGGTGCAGCTCATTTGCTTGGTATCCAAGCGTGAGCCAATAGAGGATTGGATCCGCGTCGTGGTAGGATATACCCAACTCATCCTCGTCATTCACCCCCCTAACTAGATCAGCAGTAGCTGGTTTTTCGATGATTTCGCTAGGTACATCTAAGTGTCGAGCGAGGGCCCATACCTGCGTCTTGAACAGATCACCAAGAGGATTGATCGGTGGGGAATCGTCTGCATGCCATGTAAAGTATCCGAGGAGCCGCTCACTCTTGTTGCCGGTACCCAACGGAAGCGCGCCGAGGCTAGCAGATTGATCGAACAGGATCACAGCCCTCAATCGAGCCATGAGGTTCCCCTTTCGCATTGGCGAGATGTTTTTTTCATATCTCTCCACGTAGCTATCGATCGGGTCCGAGATTTCAATCGTCCTTTCGTGAGCACCGGTCACATCGAGCACAAGTCCGGCGTGATCGAGGCTCTCTTGGCTAGAAGTCCGGTACGGTAACCGGAAGCCGTATACATTCTCAGGTCCTAAAGCCCGACTCGCGAGAACCAGTGAAACTGCCGAGTCCACCCCTCCCGACACGCCTAATACCACCCTTTCAAAACCGCGGCGTCGGCACACCTCTTCTCGAATAAATTCAACCAGTGTCCGCTCGACGAGTTCAACATCAATATCGAGGATCTCATCCCTTTTTCGAGTCGAAGATCCATCCGATCGTGCACCTATGCCATCGTCGGATGGCGACTCTTGCACCCCGCCCGAGAGACGTGCGCTTTCATACGGTTCAACCGGGGCGGACCCGCCCGAAACCCTGTCGAGAGCTCTCTGTAAATGCGGGAGCGCTTGCTCTAGGTCAGATAACAGTGGGGACGCCGTTCTCGACCGGTCGATTGCTCTAGGATCCAACTCCACGGCGGTACCTCCTTCCTGCAAGAGGGGCGCTCGTGTTATTTCCGTCCCATCCGGAGCGAATGCTACAGAGCCCCCAGGGAAAATCTTGCCTCCCTCTGAGCCGACAAGCTGTGAGACGATACAGAACACCCCATGCTCTACCGCCATTTGCGGTCCGATCCGATCCCAGTGAGCAAGGTTGCTCGGCCGCCCATCTGTAGAGGGAATGAAGTCTCGTGCCGGCGACGCGGAAACGACAAACACAACCTCTGCCCCGTCGAGGGCAAGCACCATCCCAGGTGCTGAGTGCCACGCGTCCTCACACACCAGCATCCCAAATCGACCATACCGAGTATCGAACGCTTGGACTTCTGTACCCGGCTCTACAAAACGTGCCTCATCAAAAACCCCGTACGTAGGCAGAAACATCTTTCTGTGAACGTGTTTTAACTGGTAAGCTCTCCCTTCATTGCTCAGGTACGCTACACTGTTATAGAGCCTGCGATTCCAGCGCTCGTAAAAGCCGATAACTATGTCGGGAGCGTCAGACGATGGTACCCGGATCGCATGGGCTAGCTGATCTGCAGAAAGGGCAGCCTCAGAGACGGCTCCTTCTAGGAAATACCCCGAGAGCACTGCCTCCGGAAACACGAGCACATCCGCGCCACCTGCTTGAGAAATCACCCGTGTCTGCACCCGTTTGAGATTGGCAGACACATCGCCCTTCTGTGGCTTCAACTGCTCGAGGGATATCCTCAGCGGGGTACGTTCTTGCTCTTGATTCATCTGGGACAACCACATATCGGTGAAGTGATTCCTTCGCACTCACTTCTTCACGTCGAAGATACCTCCTTGGGCGCACCTATTGCAGGCCCCAAAGGGATTCAATTATTTCAGACGAATCGTGCAGTCCCTGAGGAACGACCCTTAGAATGCCGGGTTAATAGCCCGCACTAAAACAATGACGATCAGGATCACCTGAATGATCAAGACATCTGCAGTCTGTGCAACGCTCGGCTTGTTACTGATACCTACTACGATGGCCGCGCAAAACGGACCGAACGGATCTTCCGGCGACCCACCGCAGGTCGACATCTTGGCTAGCGCCGTCGATGCGATCGCTCAAATGCATATGGACGCGTTCAGCGATTCTATTCTTTGGGAAGCAGCCATCGACGGGATAATTCGAGCCCTAGATGACCCGTATGCAGAAGTATTTACACCACAAGAAGCAGAAGCGTGGGAAGAAGACACCACCGGTAACTACTCTGGTATAGGGCTGCAGATTACACTGCTCAATGATGAGGTGACCGTGACAGCTGTATTCCGAGGCTTCCCAGCGAACGAGCACGGGCTCGCGGTTGGAGATGTTATCGTAGGGGTCAACCAACATGACGCCTCGGAATGGAGCACGGGCATGGCCGCCGACTCTATCAGAGGCCCGGTAGGCACGGATGTAAGGGTGAGGATAAAACGGGTTGGGTACGACGACCCCATCTCTTATACAATCACACGAGAAGAGGTACACGTGCCAGCGGTATCCTGGGGGATACTCGAGAACAATATCGGCTACGTCATCATGGATCGCGTCGCCCGGAATGCCGCGCGGGAGATGAACGAGGCACTCGGTGAGTTGGGTGAATCCGATGGACTGATTATCGACCTTAGACGAAACCCCGGGGGCTTTCTGGATGAATCACTGATGCTCGCCGACCTCTTCCTCGCGCCAGGGGCTACACTTGCGAGCACGGTGCAGCGAGTGCCAGGAACGTCTGCTGACCAGCCCGACACCGAGTCTTATGGGGATCGCTGGCCTATACAGGTCCCTAGGCTCCCGATAGTGATCTTGGTCGACGAGTTCACGGCTTCAGGTGCCGAAATCCTTGCGGGTGCGCTTCAGGACTACGATCGGGCGGTGGTTCTTGGTCAGCGAACATTCGGGAAAGGTGTCGTCCAAACAGTGATGCCATTGCCTCACGGGCGTCGGCTGCGCTTCACAACGGGCTCGTGGCTGACTCCGCTAGGAAGATCGCTTCAAAGGACGAGAGACAGGCAAGGCGTCCCGGTGCCGGAGGTCATTGATTCCCTTCCCAGAGTAACGACCGCCAGCGGTCGCTCCCTTATTGATGGTGGCGGAATCTTCCCCGACTTAGAGATCGAAGACGACACCCTGACGCTCGTAGAACGTGACTTTCTCAGAGCGTCTAACGAGGCACAGTTCCCGCTCGGGCTACGGATAGCGGAATTTGGGTTCGCGGTAGCCGCATCGCGTCGAGCGGAAGGCGTCGGTCCCTACGTTGAAGAGAGAGAGTTTGAAGCTTTTGTCGCAGCCTTACAAACAGAAGGACTCGGTACGGATTTCCTGGGCACACCCGAAATTCGCCGCTACCTACTGTGGCGGACCGAACTTGCTACAGCGCAGAGAATGAGCGATATCGGCGGGGAAGCTGAGATCCGCACCCAACGAGATCCGGTCCTGTCGGAAGCAATCCTTCTCTTAGAAGCTACATCCACACAAGAACAGCTGTTTGCCTTGGTTGAGAGTAGAAACGTAGGATTGGAGAACGGCCCCAGCTATCACTAACACCTCCTCAAGCTCGAGGGCTCTGCGGCTATTGACGGGGGTGATACTTCTGATGAACCTCCCGCAGGTAGGCTCGGTCTAAGTGAGTATAGATCTGCGTAGTCGAGATATCGGCATGACCGAGAAGTTCCTGAACCGCAGCTAGGTCCGCCCCGCCCTCCACAAGATGCGTTGCGAATGTATGTCTTATTGTGTGGGGTGAAACCGCTCTCGCAATGCCTGCGCGGATTGCAGCTCTTTTTACTATCTCCCATACCGATTTGCGTCGAATCGGTTTCCCTCTCGCATTGAGGAAGACTAGGCCTTCGCCATTCCCTTGATCGAGATTCGGCCGGAGATCACGAAGGTAACGCTTGAGAGTTCGCAAGCCTGGGCCACCCACTGGGACAAGTCGCTCCTTAGAGCCCTTTCCGAAAATCTTGGCAAATCCTTCTTCTAAGTCCAAAGACGTAATTCTAAGGCTTACCAATTCACTAACACGCACCCCTGTAGCGTATAGAAACTCAAGAATAGCTCGATCCCTCCAATAGAGTGGATGCGTTGAATCCGGAGACTCAAGAACCCGCCCTACCTCTAACTGCGAGAGAACGTCAGGTAGCGACCTGTCAACCTGTGGCGATTCTAGCCGGTCCGTAGGATCGACTTCCACCACTCCTTCCATTGAGAGAAATCTGAAGTACGTCCGGACGGCAGATTGGGCTCTCCGAATCGACCGAGGGGCCATACCCTTTTCTTTAAGGGAATAGGTCCACTTCCGTAGCATCCCAATATCGACTTCTTTTGGACTGGCGACGCCAGCTTCTTCGGCGAACGAGAACCATCCGCCAAGGTCCCGACCATAGGAGACCACCGTTTGCTCCGAGAGTCCCCTCTCAAACGTCAGGTAGTCGTGGAACTGCTCGAAAAGGAAAGCAGCAGGCGCGTCCGGTATGACGGCTTTCACTCCGAGTTGTCCGGAACAAGCGATCGGTACCACCAAACCGCTACCGCCATCGCAGCTAGGACAGCGATACCCGTCAGTCCTCGGTTGAGTCCCAACAGTTGGGTTTCAAGGTCGGCTAAGTTCTCCCCTGTCACAAAGCCGAGCCTAACCAGGCCACCGTACCAAAAGGCAGATGCCAACGCTATCGGTATGATCACCCTCGGCCACGGCTGCCGCGTAGCGCCTGCAAACACCGGAGTGATCGCCCGTACTCCAGGTAAGAACCTAGACAGGAACATCGCGGTAGGGCCCCACCGTCCATAGAACCGCTCCATCCGCAGCATCTGATGAGGCTTCAGTAAATATCGGCCACTCTTCTTCTCGAAAAACGCCGGCCCATGAACGTGACTCAGCCTGTACACTAAACCCGCTCCGAGGACGTTACACAACCACGCACCACCAAAAACCCAGAGGGCATCCAGGTGGCCCGCCCCGGCGAGGAATCCGCCAATTGCGATAAGGGTGTCAGCCGGTACGACGGGGATGAAATTTTCAGTAGCGGCGCCGAAACTCAGCGTGAGATAAAGCGTGACGTCCGGAATCTGGTTCATCCACAACACGAACTTCGCCATAGACCGTCTCTCCTGTCACCAGCAAACCGCATTGCGTCGAACCCGATGACGATGCGCTTCTCTATTGCTTTATCAATGAGCAGCCTTTCAGAAGAGCGGATCGCGCATAGTCACCGGCTCTCGAGTAAGGCAACTGCGTGGACAGCCAATCCCTTGCTTTCACCTATCCATCCCATACCCTCATTAGTTTTTCCCTTTATGGAAATACGCTCCAACGGAACCTGTAAGACATCGCTGAGCCGCTCTTTCATCTCAGGTGCGAACAATGAGATCTGAGGGCTCTCACAGATCACCGTCAGATCGACGTTCACGACCATCCACCCTTCGCGATCAATAACTTCCACGGAGTTGGAGAGCAGCTCAGTGGAGTCGGCGTCTTTCCACCTCTCTTCTGTTGGAGGGAAATGAGTGCCCACGTTCCCAAGTGACACAGCCCCAAGGATTGCGTCTATCAACGCATGAGTAATGGCGTCACCGTCCGAATGGCCTGCCAAACCGGGGTGATCCGGGATCTTGATGCCCCCGAGAATTAAAGGGCGGCCGGACTCAAAGCGATGGGAATCATAGCCCAGGCCGACGCGGAAAGGTGTACTCAGCTCCAAGCCCTCAGTGCCAAACAGACGTTGTGGCCCCCAAACCCAAATGAGTTACTGAGCGCCAAGCCAACCGCTCTCTCCTGCATGCCCTGATGCGCATATTCTAGGTCGCACTCCGGATCGGCGGTCGAGTAATTTATAGTCGGCGGTATTTTGCCCGTCTGGCATACACGAAGAGAAACAATAGCCTCAAGTGCCCCAGCAGCACCAAGTAAGTGGCCCGTCATAGACTTTGTGGAGCCTACGACTATCTCATAGGCGCGGTCTCCTAAGACTTGTTTTATGGCCTCTGTTTCGATTGCATCGGCCATGGTAGAGGTTCCATGAGCATTTACGTAATCCACATCTCTGGCACTTGCCCCTGCGTACTTGAGAGCCATCCGCATGGCAGCCTGAGCACCATATCCCCCCGGTGGTGGTGCAGTGATATGAAATGCATCCGCGCTCAGGCCGTAACCTACAATCTCTCCGAGTATCGTCGCACCTCGGTCCTGCGCATGCTCCAAAGACTCCATGACCAC
>DEBI01000086.1:0-569 GCA_002348465.1 Gemmatimonadales bacterium UBA2960
GAAGTCCTGGTCTGCCAGGGTTCAACCGCTTCAATTCGGACCTGAGTCACCCCCGCCTCCACCATGCCTAACAGCACGGCAGCTCCATAGGATAAATCGATTATGCGTCTATCAGTGTCCGCGAACGGGCCACGATCGTTGACCCGCACCACTAGCCGCCGTCCGTTACTTAGGTTGGTGACTCTCACCCAGGACGGTATTGGAAGCGACCGGTGCGCCGCCGAAACGCCATTCATATCGAACGGCTCCATACTGCTGGTGGGCCGCCCGTGAAACTGCTCCCCATACCACGACGCCATACCGGTTTCTTCGTACCCGTAGGACGTGTCTAAAACCCTGTACGTCACGCCATTCACTCGGTACTCCGCCATGTTTCCAGTACGGCTAGGCGGCTCCCCTACCGGAAAAGCCGGACTCGTAACATCCGGCCCGCCAGGCTCCGCAGAACCGACCAACGTGCAGGCCGATGATCCAAGGAGCGAAATCACGACTACAGCCCATCCGCATGCTCCTCTAATCCCGGTCACGACGTTCCCGCTTCCCTATACGCCGATTGCACAAAGTTGCTC
>DEBI01000086.1:970-17267 GCA_002348465.1 Gemmatimonadales bacterium UBA2960
TAACACCATCTGGAAATGCTCCGGGCAGCTTGTCTCCATCACTTTCGAGTTCGATCTCTAACAGGAAAAGACCCGAAAGCCTTCCGAGGAACTGGTCGAGTTCCCAAGGACCAATGTACCAGCGGAGCTTCTCGATCATCCCCTGATCCGCCTTCAAGAAAAGGGCCTCAGCGATGTTATTCGGGACGACGACCTCGGTTTCAAGCCGCCGTATCCCTGTTCCGGACTTCGCGGTCAAAACCGCACCCCTTTCCTCACCAATCCTGATTCGTAGAGATTGCTTTCCCGAGAGAAGATAGGCCTGCTTAAGCCGCCTGCCCTCTCCGTACTTAGTCAGCAGTCCTGCTTCTGCTTGAACAAGGAAACGTCGTTCTACCTCGTATTTTCTTACCACGGAGCTACACATGTACGTCCTTACTTGAAGCCCTTTCTGTTTCAGCTGGTTTCTCGGCAAGGATCGCGATTCTCCTCCGCAGTGCGGGAATCAATGGCTGACATGCACGCTCGACATACCGGATTACCGGGAGGTGAGATTCTGCGTAATACGCCTTTAAGATTTCAAACCCCACAGTCCTCAAATAAGTAGTCATCGCCTCCATGGACTTGTAATCCACGTGACTCTCGTCTCGCTTAAGGATCATGTTCCGATGCTTGAGGATCTCTAAGAAGTGCCCTCGATGTGGAGTCCAAACGGACAGTCGCCCTCCGGGCTTTAAGATGCGATGGGCTTCGCGCACTATCCTCAGCGTGTCTTCTGGATAAACATGCTCGAACAGATCAGCTGCGATAACCAAGTCGGTGCTAGCGGCTTTGAGCCCTGTATCGGCGGCGTCAGCGCAGCGGAATGCTAGGTTGGGCCGCGGATCAGCTAGAAGTCTCTCGTTACATAGTTCGATCGATTGATCGCTGAAGTCGATTCCTAGGATCTCTCCAACTGTCTCGCTCAAGGCGAAGCCAAACGTGCCCCAGCCACAACCAAGGTCGACTACTCGGTCATTCGCACCTGGAGTGTGTAGCCCTAAGACTTTACTTATGCGATATCGCTGAAATGGGCTCTCATGATCGTTAAGATGCTTGGCTGCCTGGCCTTCAAAATACGCACTCGAATCGTAAAAGTCTTTGCCGATGCGTGATCGCTTTGGTGAGGATTGAGGCTCTATCACAGGCGCCCAAAAATGTCGCAGATTTTCATCCACCAGACTCTCCAGACCGCCTCTCGTACGATTGCTTTCGACATTTTCGACTCTCCTGTGTCTCGCTCTGTAAACAAGATTGGAGACTCAACGAGTCGGAAACCCGCCCGATAGGCCCGGAACTTGAGTTCGATCTGGAAGGCATAGCCGTTGGAACGAACTCTATCGAGCCCTACCGACTCCAGCACCTCACGGGTCCACCCGTTGAAACCCCCAGTCCCATCCCTGACAGGCATCCCCGTTATGACGCGTGCATAGCGACTGCCGAAATAGCTAATCAGGAGCCTTGTCATCGGCCAATTGGACACAGTTACTCGCCCGTCCACGTAGCGTGATCCTATAACCACGTCTGCTTGTGAAAATTTCTCGATTAATTCTGGAAGAGCGTGCGGGGGGTGGGAAAAATCCGCGTCCATCTCGAAGACGATGTCGAATCCGTTCTCTAGCGCATAGCCAAACCCTGCCAGGTATGCGCGGCCCAGACCTTCCTTGCCCAATCGGTGCAATACGCTGATCCTCGGGTCTTGAGCAGCCATCTGGTCGGCAATCTGCCCAGTACCGTCTGGAGATGCGTCATCAACAACGAGGACTTGGATCCGAACATCTTGCTCAAGAACAGCAGGCACGATGCGCGGGAGATTGTCCGCTTCGTTATATGTAGGGATGATGACGAGGATACGCTCACTATCCGTGGTCATGTGTCCTCCCATCGTTGTTGACACGTCGGACCCAAAACGTGGCTGCTGGGATCACCTCTACGCTAGTGATCCACAGGCGCGCTGCAGCCGCCAACCCAGTAGCCGAAGCAACTCCAATTGAGCTTGAAAGCAGAGCGATCAAGAAGCCCTCTCGCACTCCCAGTCCAGCCGGGGCGAATATCGCGAGATAACCGAGGACGTACGCGGCCGCGAAAGCTGAGGCGCTTGAAAGCAGGCCAATGTCGAAGCCAAGACCGCGTGAGAACGCCCAGAACGCCCCAGTATACATACACCAGCTCCCGAAACTCAGTATTATCCAGCGTGCCCCATCCCGATTGGATAAGCCCTCTGGTGCTTCAGTCCGAGCAAATCGAAACCAGATGCGACAGACTGCATTAAACACAACTGGTGATAACCCGAGGAGAGTAGCAGTTAGAAGTGCAGTGGGAACGATCCATAGCGAAATATTGTCCGTGGCAAGCGATGGGATAGACACAACCCCGATCAACATCGCTCCGATGAGCCCTGCCCCCTGCCCTAACACTGCCGCGGCCGTGGCACCGGTCGCCGATACCCCACGCTCGCGCGCCAGTGCACCAAGGGCCGCGATTTGCCAGACTTTTCCGGGCACGTAACGGCCTAGGTTTCCTATCATGAAGGCTGCTACCGCCTCTCCCCATTTTAGGCCGCCGCCGCCAATATCTCGGACGATCAAAGCCCAGATCACCGCGGTAGAAAAGAATCCACCGAGCAAGATTAGGCACGAGGCACCCAGCCAACCGGCATGGATATCGAAGATACCCTTATCAATTCTGCCCAACTCTTCGATGGAGAGTCCGGCTTGGCTTACGATGAACCAGGTCACGGCAATGCTTAATAAGACCTTCCCTAGGACGCTTAGTGTATACGGAAGCGTGGCGCGCGGACTCAAGATGACCTCATACCTTCGGATCTTATCTCGGGGTCACCGACACCACTTCCCCCGTTCCTGCCCAGAGTCCGGGCCAACCCGATGCCACCACATCCAAGAAGTATGAGGATCGCTCCAACACTGAGTTTCTTAGTCCAGCTGAGAGAGGATGACTCGTACCACATCCTGACCGTGCTCCGTCCTTCGGGCACGCGTATAGCCCTGAGAGTGTGATTAGCGCGCAGGACGTCGACGTGCTCGTCGTCAACAGTAGCCCTCCACGCTGGAAACCAGTTGTCAGAGATCACGAGAAATGCCGCCCGGTCTGACATGACCGAAAGCTCAAGTTGATCTGGCTGCCTTAAGGACCACTCGACGGACCCGGTTGGGACCCCGCCGTCTAGGCTCCCGCCAGGATTGGCCTCGAGCACCACCTCAATCTCCGGATCGTGCTCAGCACTCATAATATACGGAACCGCTTCTGTATCTGATTTTACTACGGCCGAGCCAACAAGGCGTGCCCGGGGTAAGCCAATATCGGAGAAAAGAGTTTGAAACACCCTGCCATCAGCTAACTGCGTTTGCGAGACGATCGGACCCTCCGGCGCCGCACCCCGTTCAAGGTCGGGCCAGAGAATATACTTGACGTTAAGGATGCGTCTCACGTTTGGATTACCAAGATTCATAGCCCTACCCGACCCTTCCATACCGATAAGCTCTCTATAGCGTGAGAGATCATTTGGGTGGTGGCCGGCCGCCAGCTCAATTCCATGCATGGCCGCGCTCACATCCTGATCATTACGGGCGAGTGACCATAGCCGGTAGGGCTCCCCGTCAGTTTCACGCTCCAAGAGCGTGCGGATGTTAGCATCAGCCCTAGACCACTCGTAAAAATCCATGGTTTGAACGAATGGCTGGTCGACTCTAAATGCATCGACCCCCGCTAATGCTACGATGAGCCCAACTCCGGCAGCTAGAGAAATCCTCTGATTGCGCAGCCCCCATACGATGACTGTAAGAGCAGCGCTTAGTAGCATCACTATCGCACAGCCCCTTACAACATTCGGCAAGTGGCTCCCCAAGACCTGACGCTGTCGTTCACCAATATCTGGATATACCAGGGTTGTCCACATTTCGGTGAAAATCCCGGTCACAAGCAAGAAGCCTAGTACGGCAATTGCCGCGGTTGATACAGCAAGCAGCTTCTCAATCCGTTTTAGTTCAGCGGCGTTACCCGATGAGACTACGGTTATGAGCCGATCGAGTCCGAGCGCGCTCAGGGTAATTACAGCGAAACCAAACAGGAAAGAAGCCATACCCGGTGCCCGGAAGAGGCTGATTCCGGGGACGAATTGATAGAACAAGCCCCAAATCGGAGTGTTAGCTCCCAAGGAGAAAAGAACGGCGAGTCCGCCTAAGCCCGTCAAGAAAAACCTAAGCTGTCGACGAGGTCCGCCCATGAACGAGACAGCCGCGAGCAAAAGTACAATCAATCCGGCGTACTCGTGATTGTCTTTGAATCCGTTGCGTCCCCAGTAAGTGCCGGTAGCCCACGGGATGCCACCACCTGCAAGATTACCGGCAAACTCTGGCACTACGAGAGACGCGACCTCTTCGGGGTTCATAGAAAAAGAACTCGACCAATCCCGTCCAACCTGACCGGTTGCAGCGGATGTCATCTGGGTTCGGCGTGAGTATTCGGTTACATACTGTGCGGCGGGCAGAAGTTGCCACGCGGCTCCAGCGGCACCCGTGACCGATGCTGCCAGGAATAGAATTAACCGGAGCGCTCCGGCTCGAGGTCGCGAGCCAAAACCAGCTTCGTCGACACCTCTTCCAAGCTGAATCGATCGGAAGATGGCGTACATTCCGACCCCTCCGAAAAGGAAGTAGGCCATCTGGAAATGGGTCGTGTAGATAATGCTTGCTACGACAAGCCCCACTCCTGAGAAAGAAACCCAGCCCGGATCACGGAAGTGCCGTTCGGTCATCCAAAACATTAGAGGCGCCAACGCGGTCACAAAAATCTTCCCGTCATGGCCCGGGTGGATGAATCCAACCAAGAAAGGCGCAAGCATATAGGCCACCCCACCCAGGAGACCAGCTGCTCTCGAGCCTCCGACCGCTCGGACCCAAGAATAGAAGAAAATGCCCGCGAGGAAGATATGGAGCACCAGCTTCCACCCCAGAGCCCGGTGCGGTGGAGCCAACATCAGAAGGAGGACCGAAGGAGGATAGAGTGAGTCTCCCCCACTCAATGCCTCGATGAAAGGAGTCCCCCCGAGCAGATGTGGGGCCCAACGAGGCACTCGGCCTAGAGTGGATAGCGCCTCCGCATAGAGTGAGCGTGCGGCGTATCCGAGCGAAAGAGTGTCTCCACCGTAAAGCATCTCGTCTGTGAACACGAATGCCCTGAACAATGCGACAGTGATCACGGCGAAGATCACGTGCGGAAGCCAAGCAGCCACCGGGACTCCACTCTTGGTCTCAGGGCGGTCAATCATCACTTCATCAACTCGCATCTTCTGCGTATCACCTTCTCGTACAGTTCTAGGTGATACTGTGCTAGACGATCGTTACTCCAGCTAGATAGAACGCGAGAGCGCGCCACCCTCCCCTTAGAGGACAAAGCCGGATCATCGAGCAGCTGCCCAACTACAAACGCCAGGTCCTCAGCATTACCTGGTTCAAATAGTCCTCCTACGTCATCGTCCACGATCTCCGGAAGACCTCCGACACGAGACGCCGCCACGGGCACTTCACAAGACATGCATTCGAGAGCCGCCACCGACGTCGCCTCCATAAGAGATGGAAAGACAGCTAGCTCGTAACGCGAGATTAGCATCGGCATCTCACTGTGCGCTTGTGTGCCAATGAACTGAATTCGTTCTTGGACATTGAGATTTGAGGCCAGAGATTCCAGGCTCTTCCGCTCCGGGCCATCCCCAATGATCAGCATCTCCACATCGTGTCGCTCGGCGATGATTGGTAGTGCCCTAATTGCAAACTCAACGCCGTTCTTTCTGAATAACCGTCTCGGTACGACTAAGCGTCGCCTCGTGCCCCCCGCTTCGAGTGAGACTGCTTTCCTGGGCTTAAAAAGAGCTGTGTCTACACCGTTAGTGACCGCTCTGACTCGGCTTCTGGGCGCTAGTCGCTCTGCCGTGCTCGCAATTTCAGCACTGGCCGCAAGATTGGCGTCACTTGCTTGGACTAGTCTTCCCAGTAGAGAGCCTGTGACTGGATTTTCAGCGAGCCTTAGAAAGTGAGAGGTGTGCCATGTTGACACGAGTGGAACTCCGACGCGTGCCCTAGCTGCCAGAAGTGGAGGGATAGACTGGAATGCTTGGGCATGAAGGATATCCGCATCCCGGGCCAATGTCATTGAAGACGGAAGTGACCCAGCCGCGTGCGCAAGCCACCCTAGGGTGTTCTTCCCAGGAAACCAAGTACGATGCACTTCCACACCATCCATGACTTCAAAACGTGGCGTGCCCGCCATCGATCGCGATGTAATGACATCCACTTGGTGGCCATGCTCAACCAGAGCGCGACATAGGTGATGCACATGGCTCTCCAGTCCGCCGATTTCAGGGGGATAGTAGACGCAGTGCATTAGGATGTTCATAGACCCATAGCCGATCTAAGGTCGAATCGGATCAACGCCGACCCAGTCTTTAGTAGAGCGGGGTGCGCCCGTCAGAAACGAATGAACTATGTCGGCGATTCGCACACCAGCCTGTCCGTCACCGTAGGGGTTCCCGCGAATCTTCAGACGGGGCCCTGAGAGCGTTTTCGTCACGGCATCAGAGATCCGGCCAATCTCAGTACCCACAAGTTGAGCTACACCTGCCTCGATGCCCTCGGGGCGCTCGGTGACGTCGCGCATCACCAATACCGGCACTCCGAAGGCAGGTGCCTCTTCTTGGATCCCACCCGAGTCTGTCAAAATCAATCTTACTCTCTGCATAACGCCGATCGTATCGACATAGTCCAAGGGATCTGTAAGCAACACGCGATCGACGGATCCAAGTGCCTGGTGAGCTGGTCCGTAAACATTAGGGTTTGGATGTACCGGAAAGATCACATGCGCAGACGGATGCTCTTCAATCAACCTTCGTATGGCGCTAAAGACTCGATCGAGTGGCTCGCCAAACGATTCCCTTCTATGGGCCGTCACGAGGATCCCTTTGTGATCTTCTGATAAGGGCTCCAAGAACCCTCGTACGGTAGGGTTCTTAATAGGTAAGTCTTGCTCAGCGACATAGGTCAGCGCATCAACAACTGTGTTACCTGTAACATACACCTTCTCCGCGGGGACATTCTCCGCTTGCAAGAGCCCCCCAGCACGAGCTGTGGGAGCAAAGTAGAGATCCGTGATTGCGTCGGTCAGTCTACGAAAACCCTCCTCTGGCCATGGAGAGAACTTGTCGGTGGTTCGAAGTCCAGCCTCTACATGCCCCAGCGGGACCTGCTCGAGATAGCCTGCGAGTGCCGCCGCAAACACTGTCGCGGTGTCACCCTGCACGAGCAAAAGGTTCGGGCGGTAATCTCGAATGATGTCTGCCACACCTTTCGAAGCACTAGTAACCACGTCATAGATGGTCTGATCCTCTCTCATGATCGCTAGATCGTAATCTGGAGAAAAATCAAACGCTGCTGCGACGCTTTTCACTAGTGTAGTATGCTGCCCAGTGAACACCGATCGTGTCTCCAGCGCCGGGTATCTCTCACGTAAGGATCCCAGAACCGGGGCCATCTTTATGACCTCGGGCCGGGTTCCCACCACCAAAAGAACGCGACTCTCGGGAAGAGTCATCAATCCCGTCTTTTAGAAGCTTCAAGCTCATGTCGAACTTGTGCCACTTGCTCAGAGACCAAACCGAAACCGAAGAGGAGGAAACCCAAAGTCGCGAGCAGCATGACGAGGTAGAGCAGAGGGCGATACCCCATAGGCGGGATATAAGCATCGAAACCGAACATCGGATGGAGAAAACGCAGGTACACCGTAACGGCACCTACGAACAGACCGAGCAAGGCGAGGACTAGCCCGGTGCCACCAAAGAGAAGAAGCGGTTTACGGGAAAAAATCAGCAGAAACCAGACCGACACGAGGTCAAGCAGTCCCACCAAGATCCTTCGCCGTCCACCGTACTTCGCTTCCCCAGCTCTTCTAGGATGAAGGTCGATATCGATCTCAGTAACGGTCGCCCCCTGCGCATGCGCGAGCGCCACAAAAAAGCGATGCCAATCATGCCGAAGCTGAAGTCCTTCGAGGACCTCAGCCCGAAATGCCTTCATTGAGTTAAGGTCCGATACAGGCAGATCAAAAACTAGACTAGAGAGCCGATTGTAAACCGTCGAAACCGCTTTTTTTTCATAAGGACCTGTTTTTCGTCCCGTCACGATATCCCAACCATCGTCTAAACACTCGAGGAAGCGAGGGATTTCTTCCGGTGAATACTGCAGATCCGCGTCGAAGAGAATCAGGAGACCTTCGGAAGCATGCTCCGCCGCTGTAAGTATCGCCTCGGTCTTACCTCGATTCACTCTATGTCGCACCACTTTGAATCTTTCCCAGTCCGCGGCCTCTTTCTCAGCTAGACCCGCAGTCCCGTCTGTCGAACCATCGTCAACCAACAGAACCTCGCCATCGAGCCCATATTTCAGAAAGGCAGCATGTAGCTCTCTTACCAGATCGGGAACGACCAGCGCTTCATTGTAGGCCGGAATGATTATGGTAAAGTCTCGTCGCATTACGGCTGCTCCATCGTTCAAACCCGTTTCCGCATGCGGGCTGGTAAAATATCAAGCTGGTCTCTGTACTTAGCCACTGTTCGGCGGGCTATCTTCACTCCGTCTTCTTGAAGTAAGTTCACAAGCGCCTGGTCGGTCAGCGGTTTCTTTGGGTCTTCATCCGCGACCAACGTCTTTATCTTATCCCTAACACCACGCGCGGATATATCGTCCCCACTCATAGTGGATAGGCCGGTCGAGAAAAAGTACTTGAGGGAATACACCCCACGAGGGGTTTGCACGAACTTCTTATTCGTTACCCGCGAAACAGTGGATTCGTGCATCTGAATGTGGTCGGCCACCTCCCTAAGGGTGAGCGGTTTGAGGTACTGCACTCCCCTCTCAAAGAATTCTCTCTGTCGTCCTACGATGAAAGTCATGACCTTAAGCATCGTCTGACGTCTTTGCTCGATAGCTTGGATCATCCAGTTGGCGGAGTTCAATTTGTTTGCTATGAACTCCTTGTTCTCACCCGTGAACGCTTTCTTATCCTTGGCGACTTCGCGGTAAGCTTGAGAGATTCGTAGGCGAGGCAGGCTCGTGTCGTTAGCAAACACCATGTAATCGCCATCTATGAACTCTACGATGAGATCGGGAATCACGTACTCCTCCGGAGCGGTTGAGTATTTCAATCCCGGCTTAGGATCTAGTTGACTGATGGAATCGGCGGCGTCCTGAACCTCGATAGGCTTTATGCCGAGTGTTCTGGCTATTTCGGTGATGTGGCGACTAATTAACTCCTCGAAGTGCTGGTCTACAATTCTATATTGCAGTGATGCCTCATCACCCCGACTGATTAGCTGAAGCAAGAGTGATTCACGAACGTCCCGAGCTCCGACTCCAGCAGGATCGAAGCCTTGGATCAAAGAAATCATGTTGTTTACTTCAGAGATGTTGTATTCCCGAAACACCGAGGCAATCTCCTCCAGCTCACTATGACGAGCCAGCTCGTCGCTGATCTCTTGGGCTTTGGCATATGCCGATGGTCGGACTTGGTCTAGCCACTCGTTTAACCCCGTCAAGCATTCGTCGGGCGTACACGCCAACATCCCGTCGTCATCAATGTTTCCGATGACTTCCTCGCCCAGCCTTATCTCCCGTTCCGCGATAGGAAGCAGGGTAAGCTGCCCAAGGAGATGGTCGTGTAGATCCTGAGCCTCCACCGGTGTAGGCTCAAACACCTCTCTTGCCTCATATTGTTGGCGCTGACCACCGACCTCGAAGCCATCCAGGAGGATCTCCTCCCAGTCGACTTCGTCATCTCCCATCGGCTCATCGAGAGTATCTTCTTTGAGTTCTACCTCCTTCTCTTCGAACGCATCCTGCATTTCCAAGAAAGGATTCTCAGCCATCTGCTCTTTCAGATGCTGCTCGAGGTCCAGCAAAGGCATGTAAAGCAATTCCATCGCCTGATACAAGCGAGGGTTTATTTGCAGATCCTGCCGGAGCTGAGCGCTCTGGTACAGTTTGGCATTGAACGAACTCATCTATCCTCATCTCCCACGGGATCTCTCATGTGGGAATCGGCCGTCACCTTCCCTTCTCAGTCCTCCGGACGGAGGTATCTGTCCCTCATTCGGGCAGTCAGCGCGGGTCCGAGATAGATCTCGGCGACTTCATCATTCCAGACCAGCTCGGAAACCGTCCCATTCACCCTGATCTTGCCCTCATACATGATGTAGGCACGGTCCACGATCTCCAACGTCTGCTCGACGTTGTGATCCGATATCACCACCCCGATCCCCTTATCCTTGAGCCCGCGAACTATTTCCTGAATATCGTGGACTGCTATAGGATCAATTCCAGCAAAAGGCTCGTCCAAAAGCATAAATCTCGGTTGCTGCACTAAAGCACGCGTTATTTCGAGCCGCCTCCTTTCACCGCCGGAGAGTGAGTACGCCTTACTCTTTCGCAATTCCGTAAGGCCTAGTTCCTCCAAGAGTTCCTCAAGACGTGCCGCCTCTACTTCCCGAGGAAGACTTAAGGTTTCGAGGATCGCCAGAACATTATCTTCTACCGAAAGCTTCCGAAAAACAGACGGCTCCTGCGCTAGATACCCGACCCCTCGTCTCGCCCGCTGATACATTGGTGTCCTAGTCAACTCTTCTCCGTCTAAATGAACGGTACCCTCTGCCGGAGGGATGAGCCCGACCATCATATAAAAGGTGGTCGTCTTCCCTGCTCCGTTCGGACCCAGAAGGCCGACGATCTCTCCTTGGCTGACCTCGATATTAACATTTTCGACGACACAGCGATTCCGATAAATCTTTGTCAGTCCGCTCCCCCAAAGCTTACTCCTTCCTTCGAGGTCGGAAGGTGATGGAGTGACTCCACTTTGAGATTGGACCTCTGTGACTCCTGATGCTGTGTTCAGCGGATCCAAGGGAGCCTCCTCGGTCGATTTTGTAAGGGGTACAAGAACGGCTTGTTCAATTGTAATGACTTCGATGGAGGCACATAGTCCGAAATATTTTGGGGCCCCATAAGCGAACTGTCCAACCTGGGCTGAAAAGAGGAGCTGTCTGGGACAGCCAGCGTGTCTACCTGAGCTGTATCGGGAACTGGTGCTCGTTGCAGCGGTTCTAGGTGGACACCCTCTGTTTGACCTCTGACCTGCATGGACTCTACCTGCTGCCCGCTCATCTCTATCCGGATCTCGTTGCCGACTACGTAATGGACAGCAGGTGGGTCAACACCCGGCACTGCCAGTGAGTCGTTTGGTGGAAGCCTATAAAGAGATCGTGCATTACCTATCGCAATGATGTCTTCGACTTCAAGCCCCGGCGTTCCAGCACCGCTTCCTTGATGCGAAGCGACGCGCTCTCTCTCGGTGAAATTCACGATGACGGTGTCACCCTCCAACCAATCGGTTGTGGCGATCTCAGGTAGAAGGTCAACCGTCAGAGAGTCTGCCGCGTGTGACTCGCTCCTCGCTGATCCCGACGCGAATACCCGTTCAACACGCTGGGCCGGAGCCCGTACTTCTACCGAGTCAGCTGTAAGCACGAAATCCTCCACGACGGCCTCTGGACGCTCTCGGTCTTCCGGGTCCGCGGCGGCACGCGCTGGGTCCACGATTGGTGTCGCAACCAGCCTTTCGAGTTGATCATTTTCAAGAAATAGGAAGATTTGAGCAGAGGTTAGCAGCAATTCATCTCCCTCCAATCTGGCGTTTCGTCTAGCGTGGATGAGGTTCTCTACAGAGCCGGGTGCACTCAACGTAATTCTGCGCCCAACCAAATCGTATTTACCGCTCAGCACGCGGGCATCACCCTCCAGCACCAATCCGCTATCACCCATGTCGTACTCTGCTGAGTCTGCAAAGGCCTCCAGAGAATCTTGTTCGATGCGAACGTCACCGACGGCGGTGAAGTAATTGGCTCCAAGAAGGAAAATTTGGTCCCCTACCACGGTATAGGCATCATTCTCAGCCCCGGACTCATTTTCCTGCCGTGGTGTAAGAACTGCGACAGGGCGCACCCCGTTCTCGTCCGCCACGACCGTCATCTCTGAGACATCCCTGAAGTCTGTCTCCAGCAAGTAGACGAGGTTTCCATTCTCGATTGAGGATCCCTGAGCTTCGTCTACTATGACTAGGCTGCCCTCAGCTTGTAACCGCCCTTCGTTGGTGAAGTAGCGGGCATCATCGGCACGCAACTCTCTAGCATCCTCTTGGTAGCGAACGTTACCAATCAAATGGGAGTAACCACGGTCGGGAAATGCTTCTGCTGAATCCGCCCATATCTCAACACCCCCAGCACAGAGAAAATGGGGATTTGTGATATATGTAATGCGCAATTCTCCGACCGTTAATGCCCGAGTCAGGTCGTTGCCTGGGGCAACCGCCTCGCAGCCCTCCTGTGCCTCTGAAGGACTCGCAATGAGCCCTATCGCCATAGCTGATACGGCAATCGCCATCCGAACGGGATCTGGGGGTAAGCGCATCCGTTATGCGTCGCGGTCCGAGTCTAAAAGACCCGTCGCGCACCACCCCTCATGTTTGCGATCGTAATATTCTCGAACGCCATGTCGGACTCGAAAGCTGTCCCAGTAGTCACCGCTCCATCGCTCATGACGCGCGTGGTGAGTGAGTCACTCCAGATCCTCTCTAATCCCGGATCGTAAAAGATTTCAGCACTTTGGATCTGACTTGAATCCTCGTGGATCAGCAATACCACATCTCCCCGTGCAACCATCCGATTCGTCTCTTGATTCCAATCCCCAAAATCGCCGGTCACTGTGGCATTCTCATTCCCGAATTCGTCGTAGAAGACAATGGACATCTGTCTCAGCATCGCTGTCGACGTCTCCTCATATACGTATGCCGTGTCAGCCTCCACACGACCCTCTCTGACGCCGCGCGCCGTTACAAAACTGACCATCCCGTATGCCACGTAGTCTGCTTCGAGAGCCTGCAGGTCTTGGTTTGCCACTGGAGTACCCAACTCAGACGAGCACCCTACGGCGACGAGTGCCACTGCGATCACTGTGTAACCGCGGGATTTTGAGAACTTTCGCTTTGTCATACGCAAACTGCTCCCGATTTCATCTGATCGTGTGCTTGCAAGCCATCATAGCTACTTGTGCTCATCTCGGTACGGTGCCTCTATCTCTACCACCGCATTCTATGTCGCAGTTCATCACTTGAGTCAGGTTTCTGTCTAGCGAAACTCGTCGACGTTACTCAACTGAGAAATTTAGTAACACCATCTACGTCAGACTGATCCTCAACGGTCAGGTAGCGCTCCGCTCTAGGACATATTTTTCGACGACCTCATCTAGCTCTCCCCGAGCCCTCAAAAGTTCGTCAGTGAACTCTCGCACCGCTCCGTGCCCACCAGCGCGGGATGATTGCCAGTCAGCAATGGACGAGATCGGTTCAGTCGCGTTCGCCACCGCAGCCTTAAGGCCGACTAAGCGCATAACCGCTAAATCCGGTATGTCATCACCAATCATCGCAACCTCGTCCCAACCTATTTCCCGCTCGTCAATGATCTTTCTAACCACCTTAAGCTTGTGGGCGTCGGGAATCTGATAACACCCATCTATTCCGAGATCCTTTGCACGGATCGAAGTCGCTTCCGAGACCCTACCGGACACCAGCACAACACTGAGTCCAGCCCACTTCAACATTTTCAGGCCCACGCCATCCTGTATATCAAACCTCTTAAGCTCAAACGGCTCACCCTTTGCCGTGGCACCCGTATACAAGCCAGCGTCTGTGAGCACCCCGTCCACGTCGAAGATGACTAGGCGGATTCGCTCTGCAGTCTCTCTCGTTATGGAATTAGAGGTCCGTGTCATATTTCCAGGCTCGAAGCTATGAACCGAGGCTCCCCTCAATCGCGGTTCGGACTGCGAGGATCTGTTCTACGAGATCGGGAAGTTCGTGTAGTGGGAGCATGTTAGTCCCGTCAGAGGGTGCCTCTGAAGGCTGGGGATGGGTCTCCAAAAAGATGCCATCACATCCAGCTGCGACAGCCGCCCGGGCGAGAGCTGTAATGTGGTGCGGATCCCCTCCGGTCGCCCCACCAATTGCTCCGGCACGCTGTATCGAGTGAGTCGCGTCGAACAGCACCACGGCTCCTGTAGCCTTTCTAAGCCGCGCAAAGGATCGCATGTCCACTACCAAGTCACCGTAACCGTGCGCGGTACCTCGCTCTGTGACAGCGCAGATAGAGCCACCCGCGGTCCGGACCTTATGCACCGCAGCCCCCATCTCTTCGGGTGCCACCCATTGCCCCTTCTTTACATTTACAGCGCAACCCGTCTGTCCGGCAGCAGTTAGTAAATCAGTCTGTCGGCAAAGGAACGCGGGAATCTGTAGAACGTCGACCACCTCCGCCGCGGGTGCCGCTTGATGCGGTTCATGAATGTCGGTGAGGAGTCGGAGCCCCGTCTCCTCGCGCACAGCAAAGAGGCGTTCTAGACCCTTTGAGAGCCCTGGGCCTCTCGGTGCTTCTAGGTGCGTCCGATTCGCCTTGTCGAAGGACCCCTTGAAGATTATCGGAAGGCCGGTGCTGCAAGACAGTTCTGCGAGAGCACTCGCGATTTCCAGATTGAGGCCATCATCCTCCAGTGTGCACGGGCCGGCAATCAGGCTGAATTCCTTGAGCATATCAGGTCACCCCCCGGAATCGTGCCTTGCTCAACAAATGAGGCTTCGCGTGAGCATTCGGATCGATGGGAACTTCCTATCCCGCATGCTTACTGGCTGCCTCAATGAAAGAGGCAAATAGAGGGTGTGGTCGTGTTGGCCGGCTCTTTAATTCAGGGTGAAATTGTCCAGCAACAAACCAAGGATGTTCAGTGATCTCAACCATTTCGACGAGACCACCATCCGGCGATGTGCCACTGATCGTCAATCCTTGATCCGCTAGCCGTTCCCTGTACTCATTATTGACCTCGAAACGATGCCGATGGCGCTCAGAAATATGCTCCGCAGAATAGATCGCTCGAGAGCGGCTCGAGTCAGAGAGAGAGCATGGATATGCCCCCAACCTCATGGTGCCACCTTTTGTGATCACCTGAAGTTGTGAGTCGAGAAGTGCGATGACCGGATGAGGTGACTCAGGGTCGAACTCCGTTGAATGCGCTCCCTCGAGACCACAAACATTTCGAGCATATTCAATTACCGCACATTGGAGCCCGAGGCAAATACCGAAAAATGGCGTACCGCTCTCTCGCGCCCATTGAATTGCATGTAGCATCCCCTCGACGCCTCTGGGACCGAACCCTCCTGGTATCAGCAAACCATCGTAGGAAGATAGAGCCTCCACTCCCTCGCCTCCCGTAAATCCTTCGGAGAGCAACCAATCGATTTTCACCTTCACATCGTTTGCTATACCACCGTGGATCAAGGCTTCCTGAACTGACTTGTAGGAGTCCACGAGCTCAGTGTATTTACCAACCACCGCTATCCTCACCGTACCTGATGCAGGCTGCTGAACCCTTCTGACCATGTCCGTCCACGTTGTCAGATCAGGATCCGGAAGACCTGTGAGCCCGAGACCCCGCATAACAACCTCGTCCGCCCTCTGTCGCTTCAGGGCTAACGGGACTTCATAAATCGTAGAGAGATCCGGAGACTCTAGGACCGCTTCGGACTCGACATTGGTGAAGAGCGCGATCTTTCTCTTTATCTCTTTCGAGAGAGGCTTCTCAGCCCGGCAAATAAGAACTTGTGGTTGGATCCCAATCTCCATCAACTCTCTTACCGAGTGCTGTGTCGGTTTCGTTTTCAATTCCCCGGCTGCTGTCAGGAACGGAACCAAGGTGAGGTGCACAAAAATCGCATTCTCCCTGCCTACATCTACTCGGAACTGCCTGATCGCCTCTAGGAATGGAAGTGACTCAATGTCACCAACTGTCCCGCCGATTTCGGTAATAACGACATCGTTGTCCTCGGCAAGCCTGCTAATCGCACCCTTTATCTCGTCCGTGATGTGTGGAATGACTTGTACCGTCGACCCGAGGTAGTCCCCACGTCGCTCTTTCGTGATGACGTTCTGATAGATCCGGCCGGTCGTGATATTATTGTCCTGCGACAGCGACTCATCAATGAACCTCTCGTAGTGACCTAGATCGAGGTCCGTTTCTGCTCCATCGTCCGTCACGAACACCTCACCATGTTGATACGGGGAAAGTGTCCCAGGATCTACGTTGATGTATGGATCGAACTTCTGGAGAGTCACGCGTAG
>DEBI01000073.1 GCA_002348465.1 Gemmatimonadales bacterium UBA2960
GAACCGGCTGGTTCCTAGCTCTGCCGCAATCATTTTGCAGTGCTCTTCAACGTAGCGATCGTATCTGTTTCCTTCGCTTAGGAATTGAATCGGCGTTCCATGTACTGAGAAATAGAGCAGCGTTTCCGGGTCTTTGATGTCTAGATTGTGCTCTGATAGGTAGCCGCGGATGTGCTCGGCGCGGAAGGAGCGATATCCGGAGTGATGGTGCCATCCCGAGATCGCGGAATACCGAGGCCCCCAATTTTCTTCGGTGAGTGCGCTACGCACGGCCTCGAGTGCAGCGACAGTGGTTGAACGGCCACATATCGGATATACCGGGAGAGCGATCAGGTGACCGACTCCGTCAGCCTTAGCTTTCTGGACAGCGGAGATGATGGACGGCTCAGTGAACTGGTAAGCTTCGTAAGTAGTCGCTTCTAGACCGCGGGAGCGGAGCTCAGCCTCGAGTAGGTCGGATTGATATTGGGCCTGTTTGTTCAGGGGTGACCCACCGATCGATTCATATTCTTCGATTAGGCTAGGTGCTCGATCCTCTGCCAGTTTCTTGGCACGTGAGATGGCTTCCTGCCCTGGCTCTAGACCTGAATTTTGAAGGAAGATTCGTTCGAGGAAGGGCGTTACTTTCTCTTGGGTAGGCTCGTCAGGCTCTCCAAAGTTGATGATGAGTACGCCGATTTCAGTTGGTTTCATGACGGAATGCTCTACCCCTCGCGATCGGAAGAAAGCCGCTCAGACGTCTCATGAACACGGTCGACTAGGAAGCCAAGCTGATCGGGGTCGGTCGTGCGGTGGATGCCATGGCCAAGATTGAAGATGTGCGCGGCAGCCCCCATACCGGATTCGAGAACTTTATCGATTTCTTGACCGAGTTCATCGCGTGATGCGAAGAGGGCAGATGGGTCTAGGTTCCCTTGGAGTACCGCAGAGGAGCCGAGCCGAGCTACGGCTTCGTGCAGAGGCCTTGTCCAGTCGACAGCGATAACGTCTGCGCCGATCTCTGACGCCGCCTCAAGCAGGGCGGATCCTCCATTGGCGAAGTAGATGATCGGCCGGTCGATCTCAGCTTTCACTTCCTGAATGATATTCTTCATAACTGGCTGGATCCGGGCCCTATACAACTTCTCATCAAGAAGACCGACCCAGGAGTCAAAAAGCATGAGGGCGTCGGCCCCCGCACGCGCCTGAGCACGCAGATAGTGGATCATCGATGTACCCAGCAAGTTCAGAAGAGCGTCGGAGGCTTCGGGATCACCTCTGAGGAAGCTTCTGGCATCCATAAAGTCCTTGGAGCCACCTCCTTGAACCAGGTAGCAGAACAGTGTGAAGGGTGCGCCTGCGAATGCGATCAGCGACCTGTCTTTTGGAAGCTCTGACCGGACTATGCTAAGAGCGTCTAGAACGAATGGGACACCTTCGTCCGGATCGAGCGGACGAAGACCATCTACGTCCTTCTGAGACCGTATAGGTGACTCGATTATAGGTCCCGGTGCGAAGCGGATCGGTACACCCATACCTTCAAGCGGAGTCATGATATCGGCGAAAAGGATCGCTGCGTCGAGCTCGAATCTGTCGATCGGCTGTAGTGTTATCTGTGCCGCGATCTCGGGTGTTTTTGTGGCCGTCAGAAAATCGACTGTCTTTCTTAGTGCTCTATACTCGGGGAGGTAACGACCAGCTTGACGCATCACCCATACTGGGGTGCGCTCCGTCCTTATCCCTCGGGCTGCTTTTTCGAAGAGTGTCTTGCCGTCAGGCATCGAGTCCTCCTGCGAGAATGTCCTTTGCAGATGTCAGTGTACGATCGATGTCAGTGGTCGAGTGCGCGGTTGACCAAAACCAAGCTTCAAAGCGGCTGGGTGGGAGATGGATATCGCGTTGGAGCATTCCGTGAAAAAACCTGTTGAAAGCTTGTGAGTCGGTGGCTGCGGACGACTGCCAATCTGTGACCGGTGTTTCAGAGAAAAACGGACAGCCCATACCCCCTGAGGACTGCCACCTTATGGGTACGCCGTATTCGTGCCCTAGTGCCTCAAGTCCAAGACCGAGCGTCTTGCCTGTCCCTTCAAGCTCGGAAAAGATATCTGGATTTGACTCTAGGATACCGAGGGTCGTGCGACCCGCTGCTACGGCGAGAGGATTTCCAGATAAGGTCCCTGCCTGATAGACCTGCCCGTCAGGCGCGATCATTCGCATGAGGTCTTCCCGCCCTCCATATGCGCCGACCGGAAGACCTCCCCCGATAACTTTACCCAGTGTCGTTAGGTCGGGTCGGACATTGTAGCGCTCCTGTGCTCCTCCCAGCGCTACCCGGAACCCGGTCATGACCTCATCGAAGACGAGGAGCGCACCATAATCATCGCAGATGGTTCGCAGACCCTCCAGGAATCCTGGTTCAGGTGGAATGCATCCCATGTTGCCGCACACCGGCTCGGTAATCACAGCGGCGATTTGGTCTCCTTGGGCTTCGAAGTGACGGGCCACGGAGTCGAGATCATTGAAATTTGCTACGAGTGTATGGGATGCGGTTGACTCTGGTACCCCTGGGCTCGATGGGACACCGAGTGTCGCGGCTCCGGAGCCAGCCTCGACAAGGAACATGTCTCCATGGCCATGATAGGCCCCCCGAAATTTGATGATACCCGCCCGTCCAGTTGCTGCTCGGGCCAGCCGCATAGCACTCATCGTCGCTTCTGTACCCGAGTTCACAAGCCGCACTACTTCGATTGAAGGAACCAGGCGGACTATCATCTCAGCCAGCGCAGCTTCTCCTTCGGTTGGTGTGCCAAACGATGTCCCCAGCAGAGCAGCTTCGCTTATGGCCTTAGTGACGCTAGGGTGCGAATGACCCAGGATGGCGACACCCCATGATCCGATGTAGTCGAGCAGGACTCGCCCGTCGACGTCCTCTAGAGTGGCGCCTTTAGCTGCGCGAATGAAGCGGGGGGTGCCTCCTACTGATTTGAAGGCTCGGACGGGACTGTTTACGCCTCCTGGCATGACAGCCATTGACCTTGCGAGGAGTTCGTCGTGGATGGAGCTCACCGTTCGTGTTCTCTCATGGGAGTGGATATGGATGAAGAGACAGTAGCCTCAACTAGGCCCGCGAACGTTGCTGGGTTTGCAACACTTACTGCGTTTTTCATAGCGCCGTGCGCTACGAGAGCATCGCGTGTTGTCGCTCCTATAGCGACGACACTGCAATGCTTAAGCACCTTCGACCAGCCATCGTCCATCGCACTCGCCATGGTCTCTACGGCTGACGGACTCGCGAACGTTACGACATCAACACCAGTGGTAAGATCGTTGAGTATGCGGGTAGGATCCATTGAGAGCGGTTTTGTTTCATAAGCTTCGACCCGCGTAACTTCGGCGCCTGCGGCCTCAAGACTGTCCTGCAATGTCGGGGCTGCCAAGTTCCCGGCTGGGAAGAGGACCGATACACCAGCCAAGTGATAGGATCTTTTGATTTCTTTAGCGAGATCCGCACTGCCGCCGACCCCGATTATATCGGTCCGCCAGTGACGCTTGCTAAGCGCCTCAGCAGTTCTGCCTCCGACGGCTGCGACTCGTATTCCTGTGGGCTGAACAGGTATCATGCTGAGCACTGATGTGACACTGTGCTGACTTGTAAAGACGATCCAGTTGTAGGACGCGATCGATCCCAGTGCGGTCTTGAGCACCTCGGGATCGGAGGTGCCCTTTATCTCGATAGTAGGCCAATGCAATACTTCGGCACCTTCCGCAGCTAGTAGGGGTGCGAGAGATCTATCGTTTATCGAGCGGGTTACCGCAACGACTTTACCCGATAAGCGTGTCATTGTCCTTCTTCCCTAGGGGGAATGCCAGCCCAAGGGGTGTCTGCTAGTGTGTTGACACCCAGCGTTGACGCGATGTCTTCCGCTATCGCGTTTCCGAGCCCTTCGGGGTCAGAGAGGTTTCCTTCTAGTTCGTTCCGGATTAGCCCTTGAGGTGTTGCAACTGCTGAATGAAGAACCACCGAGACGTCTTTAGGAGCATCGGTCTCTAGCTGACTTAACACCGCATGAACGCCAAGTGGCGCCTGGCAGCCTGCCTGTAGCTTTCGGAGAACTGCGCGCTCCGCGCGAACGGCTGCGTGAGAGACCGGGTGATTGAGCAAGACGACTTTTTCGCAAACCAGGGTATCGCTCGTTCGGCACTGAAGTGCTATTGCTCCTTGGCCTGCAGCGGGTACCAAATCTGCGGGATCAAAGATTAGATCTGCACGATCGAGCATTCCAAGTCGAGAAAGCCCAGCAGCGGCCAGTACTGCCCCATCGAAGTGCCCGTCGTCTACAGCAGCAACTCGAGTCGGGACATTGCCTCGCTGGTCCACCACCGTCCAATTAGGTCGCAAAACGGCGAGAATTCCTTTGCGACGAGGACTCGATGTCCCGACGCGGAAGGGAGAGTCCAGAGCTGACGAGTCTGCATTAACTGCTCCTGGCTTGTTTCCGCTGGTTACTAATACGTCCCTGGGGTCCTCGCGTTCCGGAACTGCAACGATCGATAGGCCATCCGGGAGGCGCGTTGCTAGGTCTTTGCAAGAGTGGACGGCGACATCGATGTCATTGTTCAGCAGCGCGGACTCAATCTCCTTGGTGAAGAAAGAGGAGCCTAGGTGCGGACCGAGCGGTGCGTCACGGATACGATCTCCCAAGGTTGTGATTTCGACAATCGTGGTTTCGACATCCAATGACGCTAGTGCCGATGAGACCCATTCAGCTTGAACTAGTGCGAGCCGGGAGTTACGGGTCCCGATCCTTATCGAGGACACGGGTGTCCTTCAGTCCTTTGCGCTCTGAGATGCGGTTTCTCCCATCTCATCAGGCGCGGATTCAAGAAGTTCCAGATCACTGTCACTGGAGATGTTTGCTGACGGGAGCACAATCTCGGGCTGGCGGAGCAGGGCACGAGCTATAGCACCAGCAATAAGGCGAACGTCTTTTCGTTCTCCGTTACTCCTACCGCGAGTGAGGCGTTCCGCTTCATCATAGGCTAGTTCGAGGAGCTGACATGAGTGGGCGGAGCGGAGGAGCTTTTGGCCTTCGTCAGTGGAAGGATCGGCGGAGCGGAGGGCCACTGTTGGTTGGTGAAGAAGGGTGCGGGCGAGCGATCGGGCGATTAGAAAGACCTCTTCTTTCTCGGTGTCACTCCTGCCGCGGGTCAGCCGCTCCGCCTCATCGTTAGCCAGCTTGAGTACATGACTCCGAAGTGCCGTGAGGACTTCGACGCTGTCGCGAGACCTGAACCACTCTTCAAAGTGGTTGACACCTTCTAACACAATCGCCTCGGCTTTTGGCGTTTGTTCAAGTCTTGCTGCTTTAGCTGACTCGACCTGTTTCGCCACAGCATCGAGGTCGAATACTCTCACGCCTGCGAGTTTTGTGACGTCGGGATGAACGTTGCGCGGATGTGCGAGATCAATAAACCAGAGTGGCTTCTCCTCGCGAGAGGATATGACGGACTCCGGGGTGATCAGGTGATGTGAATCACCTGCTGCACCGACGACGAGATCCGCCTTGGCGATCTCCACAGCAAGTTCGGAAAGTGGCACCGCTGTAGCGCCTAGTGAGGAGGCCACTGCCTGTGCCGTCTCTAGCGTACGGTTAGCTATGACGATTCTGCCGACGCCCTGCTTAGCCAGCAGTCGGCCGACAAGTGAGCCAGTGTCACCGGCCCCAACGATTAGGACAGATGTACGTTCTAGGTCGGGTATCTCAGAGTACACTAGCTTCAAGCTGGCTCCCGCTAGAGAGGCTGCCCCGTGCCCGATTTTCGTCTCGGAGCGAACTCGTTTTCCCGTTAACAG
>DEBI01000056.1 GCA_002348465.1 Gemmatimonadales bacterium UBA2960
AAGTTCAGAAACGACATCACGGTCTCTATCGCCGCTTTCTGTGGCGTCCACGGCGTAGCCTCGCCGTAAAGATTGAGCCCCCTCAGAAGAACAAGGAGACCAATGCACGCAACCCCAAGAGCGACCAGAATTTTACGCCGAGTAAGTTCAGAGACCGAACGTGCGAACAAAGGTCCCGCGAAATAGCCTAAGAGTATCACGCCAAACCACGGCAGAACCGGATACGATAGGCTGATCGTAAGCCCCGCCAGTTGACCTAGTTCTCCGGGGTCATGAAGAATTGTCCAAGGCACATACCCGAACTGGCCGGGCACGAATCCAATAGGACTCAGAGCGTTGTGTCCGACTACGATCAGAGCCCCTAATGCTCCGATCAGCCAATGGTTAATACGACAAAGCATCCCCAGCCCAATCAAGCACATTCCGATTGCGAAGAGAACCTGAAGGAATAGAAAAGACGGATAGCTATCAGCCCAGACTAGATAGTAGAGAACTACTTCGATCAGGATGATCACCAGGCCACGCTTGAACAGAAACACAGCCGGTGAGCGGAAATCCCGACCAGGTGGGTTCGCGTAAAGCCAGGCCGAGAGACCGGCCAGAAAAATGAAAACCGGTGCACACAGATGCGTCAGATAGCGAGTGAAGAACAGATCGGGGTCGATTGAGTCATAGATCGGGTCACCCGTCCTCACGTGCATGTAGAACCTCTCACGCACGTGGTCCAACATCATCAACAGGATGACGACCCCGCGGAGGATGTCTATCGAAGCGATCCGCGAAGAGGAACCGCTCATTGGCTACGCTTCATCTTTCTCCAAAAAGTTGGCATACATCAACTTAAGGAACAGGAATGCTCATTCTCACCTAAACGTTAGGTCCCAAAATCACAAGCTTACCCGATCGAGCAACTTTTAGCCGGGCCAGCCTTCGATCCTCTCCAACGCTTCGATAATCTCTTCGACTAGTTCGGACCCACCCGCACCATTTGTGAATACTACCGCTCCATGACCACTCTCAAGGAAGACACGGAAGTATGATTTATACGACTCGTTCGATCCACCATGGCTGAAGTAGCGAGATCTTCCGTCCCCTCCGAGGTACGGGCCCAGACCAAAATTCCCTGGTCGGACCTTCGTCATGACATCCTGTCCGAGATCATGACTTATGTAAGAGCTAGGTGTCCCCAACCACGAATTCCTAAGCGCAATCACAATTCGGGAATAATCGCTTGGTGATGTCCAGAGTCCAGAAGCAGCAGCTTCGGGCATCGCTTCCCAACCGCGAGGAAGAGCGGTCGGACGCCCTCGGTCGTCATGCGCTCGTGCGATATTTCCGTGCCCAGCAGGGAGCGGGTTTACGAACGAGCTCCGACTCAAACCAAGCGGATCGAAAACCCATTCCACAGCTGCGCTAGCTAGGGGGCTACCCGTTACGTCTTCGATGACTAGTTGTTGAATGGTGGTTCCACCACCCGAATACCTGTAGATCGTTCCGGGCTCATCACTGACCACGACTGGTGAATTCTTGGCCGGTCCGCTGCCTTCAAGAATTTGCACAGTCGTAGGGAGGGCCTCACCCGGCTGAAAATCAGCAAAGCCGTGTACCGTCGTCCCCGCCGTATGTGACATAAGCCTTCTAAGCGTGACCGGACTCTCAGTCGTATACGGATTTTCCGGTATGCTCCACGAGGTGAGATAATCCATAACATCTCGATCGAGATCGAGTAGTCCAGCGTTAACGAGCCTTAGTGTCGTCGCAGCAGCAGCCACCTTGCTGAGGGAAGCGACTGAAAAGACGGTTGCCGTGTCTACAAGGTCGTCCGTCCCCACAAGCTTTACTCCAAAACCGCGAGCCCAGCCCACCTCGCCGTTCCTCAAAACCGCGACACTGATCCCCGGCACACCGTAATGATCCATGCGCGCCCTCAGAGTCGTGCTAGCTCCACCCTCTTTGGGGATAAGATCATAGACGAGGGTGTCGATATCTGAATCGACCTCAACTACGACGTCATCCCGAGTAACTGAGGTGCACGCTAATACGACCGATCCCACCGCAAGAAAAAACAATTTCTTGTGTGGGTAGTACATCATGGTTCTCTACATTGAAAACAAGTCGAGATCGATGACGCGGCTCTAATTCTTGAATCTTCGGGGAAGTAGTAGGACATCGTTTCGAAATCAATCGTCCATGACCCAAAGTGCTTCAGATATTGATGGGAGACGAGAACGTCACGGAAGAACCCCCCGGAGTCATACGCATCCTCTTCTACGAAAACATTACCAAGGGCCTGCGTCGCACCCCTGGTCAACGGGCCAATCCCATGAGTTTCGATCAGGACCCAGTAGTAATCGGTTCCGTCGATATCGACCTTGGTGTCTGATATCCCTAGCTCCTCGACTGTCTCATCCAAAATCACTAAGGGCATGCTCGCAGCTAGTCCTGAGTCCATAAACACATTGAGCCCGTCCCGACCATTCAGGCTTCCCTTAGTGTACATCAGATGCGTGGAACTCATCCAAAACGGCATCCTGACAGGATTGCCACCCAGTGATGCCAAGAAATTTTCCCTGACTAGTCCCTTTCTCTCTCTCAAGACAAGCTCTCCAGCATCATAATCAATCGTGCTCAGAAACTGCTTTAGCATTTGAGTGGTAATTACACCATCACTCGTGAGGCCAAGAGCTTTCCATTTGGCTACAACAACAGGGACGTTGGTCAAGCGGACTTCTCCCATCGTCACACTCTCAGCGACACCAAGAGGTTCGCTTACGTATTCGCCACCTGTGTATGCGTAACGACTGCGGCGCTGGTGAATACTTCGAATGCCTACCTTAGCGGCCACTTCCTCGTCGATGTACAGGCGATCTCCACCCGTATCCAGAATAAACTCCACTTCGTGCCCGTTAACCTCTAGTCGGAACAGAGGCAGTGCACCAGGCTGGGTGTAATCGTTGATCATTGGAAGGCGTGCGACTCGCTCAGAGCCAATCCATTCAACCTGATGGGGCTCCCCTTCGAATTTCTTCATAAAGGTTAGAAGACTTTCCCTGTCAGACCCTGGAATCTCGATTCCCCGAGCCAATTCATACCGGTTAGTCTGGTAATACACGAGCGTAAGACCTTCCAAGGCTTCCACGTGCATTTCCGATCCCGAAGGCGAAAGAGTCTTAAGCCGTTCGTACAGTACTTCGGCTCGATCGTACGCTCCGACCAAGTAAGCCACTCTAGCGCCCATCAAGACGTCATCTGCGCTTGAGGAAGCTTTCGCAGCAAGCGGGGCGATCACGTCGTTGGCCTCCCACACATTGCCCAGAGCGTAGAGCATCTTGGCATACGCTCTTCGATTCTCATCGTCACCAGGAGCAGCACGATAGGCTACATCTAGCTCAAAAAGCTGCTCTTCCGCCGAGCTACGCGTCAGCCGGTCATTTTCCTGAGCAACCAAGGCATTAGCTGACAGAAACACCGTTCCTGAGACCAGAAAAGCTAGAATCGGAAAATTGGTTTTCATCCCAAAAAGATCTCCCATCTCACCTTCTGAAGTTGTCTTATCTATATGGATACTTGGGGGAAAAAGAATACCGATTCTTCATAGCGTATCCTTTCTGGCTACGGTAACCTGCGCTTCTAATCCTTTAATCAGTCATAAGGAGCTAGCAAGCCCGATGAAACCCAGCGTTTATTTAGTGACAAGAATCAGGCAGAGTTTGGTCTGTGCTCTGATAGCGATCCTGAGCTTTCTCAGCGCTCCTTCGACGGCACTTAGTCAACAGACAAGGGTCTCAGATAACGATCCGGGCCTTCACCATCTCGCAGGAGAGGTATCTCGGCTCGCCGAGCATGCACTCGGGACGGTTGGGGTGGCCGCATACCATCTCGAGACCGGCCGGTGGATGACCATGAACGGCGAAGAACGTTTCCCGATGGCTAGTACCTACAAGGTACCGATTGCTACTCAGATCCTTACGATGGTGGATCAAGGAGACCTCGCGCTCACGGACATGATTGAGATCGAGCAAGAGGACGTCTACCTGACTTCCAGCGCCATTAGTGACCTGCTCGATGACCCAGGAGTTCAGCTATCGATCCACAATCTTCTGGAACTCATGCTTCAAATCAGTGACAACATCGCTACCGATATTCTTTTCGAAATCGCTGGTGGTGCAGAAGAGATCACCGGTCGTATGGTGGAAGTAGGAGCAGATGGCATCCGGGTAGACCGGACCACATGGGCATTGATCGCCAACTGGCTCGGACGAGACGACGTGACCGTCGCGAACCGCATCTATCCCGATGAATACAGAGCATTGCTCGAAACAGAATTAGCCAATGGATACGCCGGTTCAGACAACGCTGCATTCAACGCTGATCCACAGGACACGGCAACACCGCTAGCGATGGCCCGACTCCTTCGTAAGATCTGGGATCAGGAGATTCTTTCGGAGGAGAGTTCCTCTCTTCTAATCGACATCATGTACCGCTGCCAGACCGGTGAAGCGCGACTCAAGGGCGCTCTCCCACCCGGAACCCAGGTAGCGCACAAGACAGGTACGATCGGGGAAACTACAAACGACGTTGGCATTATCGACCTACCAGACGGGGCCGGTCACGTAATCACCGTAGTGTACATCAAGGAATCGAAACTCCCCGACAATCCAGCGATGGAGCCCGTTATCGCAAATATCGCACGGGCGATCCACGACTACTTCACATTTAACCGCGGCTGAGAAGACTTCTACCGTGTCCAACCGCACCGAACTACCCATTACCGCTAGTGGGCGGCTGGCAGTGGGCGTGATTCTCGTGGTGTGGGCAGCTGTAAATGTATTCTCAGCAGACCAAACCCCGGTCATCGACTCTGAGCCAAGGCTTTCCGACCTTGGACAATACATAGAGTCCTCACTGCTCGAGTGGGATTTGCCAGGTCTAGCAGTAGCGGTCGTGCTCGATGATAAGGTGGTCTTCGCCAGAGGATTTGGTATCAAAGAGTTGGGCAAAGACGACCCAGTGGATGCCAAAACTCTTTTTCAGATCGGATCCACCACAAAAGCGTTTGCTGCCGCAACCCTCGGGGCACTAGTCGACGATGGGCTTCTCGAGTGGGACGACCCCGTAATAACACACTTGCCTTGGTTCACCCTCAAGGATCCATCAGTGACCCGGAACGTGACAATCCGAGACCTGTTAGCGCACCGCTCTGGGATGCCCGCCCATGCATTTCCTGCGCTTACACTGCTAAACGCAAAAGAAGTAGCCGAACGTGCGCGTATGTTAGACAACCAGACGCCGTTGAGGGCGGAATTCCGCTACAGCAACCAGGCTTATGGAATCGCTGGGCTCATCGTAGAAGAGGTCACTGGGAGAGATTGGGGCGATTGGCTTAAGGAACGCATTCTCAGCCCGCTCCAAATGTCAGATAGTGAAGGCAGCCCATACAACATCTGGGGAGACCTCTACGTAGCTCCTGCTTTTCTCGGGACAGCCCCCCGTGGACAAGTAGGGATAGCAGACGCTCCAGAGATGAACGTAGCGATGCCACACGGTGTGGATCGTGATGGAGTTAGACGAGTGCTTCCATGGCAGTCATACGACAACCTGCAAGCTGCAGGAAGCATGGTATCCAACGTGATGGATATGGCAAACTGGCTCATCATGCAGGTCAACGCCGGAGACTTTGAGGGGGTGCAGGTCCTGAACGCCTCGACTGTCCAAGAGATGCATGCGCCTCAAATCAGCAGCCAAAGTACGTTCCTGTTCACGGATGAGGGACGACCTGTCTCCTACGGAATGGGCTGGACGCGTGAGACCTTCAACGGGAAGACCTACCTCTCACACGGCGGTGGCATCTTCGGCTTCCCCGCGTACGCAGCTCTACTGCCAGAGATAAAGGCTGGGATCGTCGTGCTCGCAAACGGCAGCACCTGGACCCCGTACTATCCACATCAAGAGATCACGGCAAGAGTGTTTTCTCGCCTACTCGACCTAGAGGACGAGGACTGGAAATCT
>DEBI01000038.1:0-4877 GCA_002348465.1 Gemmatimonadales bacterium UBA2960
CACGTCGAAATGGTGCACCGTGGGTGTATCGGGAGCCCATGAACTCATCCCAGGTGTCAGTGTGTGCATCCACATGAATGAGTCCGAGGGGTTCTGAGCACTTGAGTCCTCGCAAAACGGGGAGTGTGATCGAATGGTCTCCCCCGATCGCTATGATCTGGGTGCCGACCGCACTGAATGTAGAAATGAAATGTTCTATATCACGATGCGCTGCTTCCGGGTCATACACCTCCTTAAAAGGCACATCGCCGCCATCTCCCACGTTCAGAGTCTCGTAGGGATTCAACTGCGTAAGAGGGTGGATTGCTCTCATCATACTTGATGCGCTCCGTATTTCCCTCGGCCCGTGTCGCGCACCTGGCCGGTTCGTAACCGCCCCGTCATAGGGTACGCCTACTAGAGCAAGATCATAACTTGCGGGATCGGCTATCAGAGGTAGCCGCATGAACGTTGCGATGTCCATGTATCTCGGAGCGGACATCGCGTCATGTTTTTGCTGTTGATCAGTCACCATCTGCTCCAGAGTTACCGTATCGTCACTAGGTATTTCATTAGAGGGACATTCCAGACGTCGTAACCCTGAGCCGTCATATCGTGCGCCGTGGGAAGGCTTATTTGGGTCAACGCGGCACAAGGTAGATCAAATTGAAACTTAAGCACTTTTGGATTAAAGGTTGTTTTAAACGCACTCGTGACCTTAGTATGGCTGCAACTAAGCAACACCTTATGTAGAGCGTCATAAGGCAGATCAGCCTAGGCGCCAATACTCTTTCAGGGAGTTTCGCGTGGAAATGCTTGGAAAGGTAGCAACCCTAGGGCTAGTCGGAGTTGCGCTTATCGCGACCTTCACAGCCGCTATCCCGATGACGGGTACCTTGCTCGTCGTTCTCGGGCTCGTTTGGGCTTTCACAAAACCGATCGAGGACGTAGGAACACGGACGGCAGTTTACGTGCTTGCTGCATCTTTGGGAGGAACGGGTAGCGCAGCGGCCGCAGCTATGGGAGATGGTCCTCTAGCGGCTCTCGGTCCCTATGTTGAAGGTCTGATGGGTAATGTAGGTACGGGCTTGGCTGGTGTTGCGGTCATGACTGTAATCCTTCAGCTAGTGAATGCCGCGAAGAACGCCTAAAGGCTTCCCGTGGCCAAGACAAGTCCACTGCTTGCATAGCTGTGGCAAGTCATATTCGGGGAAAGCTGGCTTCGACTCTAAGACTACGATTTGGAACCGATTTCTCTTTCTCTGACGTTTCTGGTTGCGGCCTTCTCCGTTCTTTTCCTTATCAAGTGGCTCGGTAGAGAAGAGGATTGAGAAGGGGCGCGATTGAGATGAAGCAAAGCCCGTCCCTCCGATGAATCGGGGGGGCGGGTTTTTTAGGGATCTTAAAGCCACTCTTTCAGTAACAGATAATGAGGGCGGCCAAGGCTCGGGCTTTCATAGCGTGTTTTGAGATTAGAGCGCCTTCAGACTTCTAGCTTTGGCGATCATCTTTGGATGGGAGTTCCCGTTGAAGATTCAACACCTATCAGTGATCCTTCTTCTCTTCGGGTGCGTTACGGTCGACAAGTCAGTCCTTTTAGACAGGTCAGCCTATCCTGTGCCGATGAGTGCCGTTCAGGTACTGATCGAGTCGGATACCGTGCCTGAGGATTGCCAGAGGGTGGCGATGCTCCATGCTGAGGGTCCGGAAATATTCACGAGTGAAGCAGACATGTGGGATAGTCTGCGCGAAGAGACGGGCGAACTCGGAGGTAATACCGTGCAACTTTTGTTCATGGGAGGCCCGGACTGGGCTGAGCGATTCCTCAGAGAGAACCCAGATCGTGATGCTACCGCGATCGCGCTATGGTGTCCTAGTAGTAACGGTTGAACTAGCTCCCGTTGACCATGCGCAGGACTCTCTCGTCAGTGCTGGCTGTGGTACTGAGTTCGGCTGGGTGCGGAGAAGATCTGTTGCCGGTCCCTGAACCGGTGCCGATGTCGCCCCCGTTCGCTGGGACAATCTTCATCGATCCTGGCATCATCACTGACAGCGACCCGACCGCGTACGGAAGTGTGACTTATTCAGGGCAGGGTGAGCGTACCATGTTCGATCGGCGGGTTGATGGGTGGATCACGGCCAACCCGTTTTTATTTGATGCGACATACGACGATGGGCTCGCGATCGAAGTGCAGGTGAATCCTGAATTCCTGAACCCCGCTACCGCGCAAACTGTAGCTGAATACTATGCGGAAGCGGTTGGTCGTATTCCTACGTCATTGCGGTTGGATGTAGAGACCATGTGGATTCACAAAGGGCTCGAACTGTTCGGTGGCGGGAATAACAACATCCTGATTCACGTCGACCAGGGGGATCGCTATGTCGCCGACGGCATTCTAGAGGAGACCCTGCTTCATGAGGCCGCGCACACTTCGCTAGATGGAAGGTATGCGAATTCACCTGGTTGGCTGGCTGCTCAAGCGTCTGATCCAACATTTATTTCAAACTATGCTAGGGATTTCCCCGCCCGCGAAGATATCGCCGAGACCATCGTACCTTATGTCGCAGCGCAGTATCGTCCTGACCGGATCTCAGAATCTCTCAGGCTCACTATTACGTCTGCGATACCTAACCGGATCACATTTCTCAATGGCCTCAACTTGGATATGCACCCGGTCAACTAGACGCGTGGCATATTACGGTTCATCAGGCATCCACTAGTCAGTTACCCCTTCTTGGAACTGAGAGAGCGTCTCCCGGACTTGGGCGGACCCCCATCGCATCCATTTCTGTGTAGACCGCTGGGACCTGATCGGTAATGAGGGTGTTAAGGCGCTCAATCAGTGGTGGCACTGCATCCCATGCTGCATCGACCTGCCAAAACTGGTCCTCTGTGGGGAGCGTGGAGGAACCCTGAATCGCGTTGGCAACCCCCGTCCAACTACGTGCTTCTCCAAGTCCCTCTGAGATTTCTTCGAGTTCGCTCTGCATTGCCTCTAATGCCTGCGATAGTGAATCGGTATCACCATCGTATGCCTCCAGTAATGCGAAGGTCTCATTGAACTGCTCACCCAGCTTGCGCGCCGAAATGGTCGCCTCGTTCAACGGAGTCGCGAGCCGATGCAGGCTCATGAGTGCATCCTGCCTGGCTATTCGGTCGGCTGAGGCCATGGGCCGACGTGGGTCGGCCTGAATCACTACCGTCTCGGACGACGACACCTCACCGAGCTCTAACCTTACGGTGTATGATCCAGGCATCACGATCGGGCCCTGGGGAGTGCCACCGCCCCGGCGACTGGAACCACCTCCTTCTTCATTCTCCGGAGGATCATAAGGACGATCGTAGCGCCAGTCCCAAAGAATTTCATTTATACCGCGATCATGAGGTCCTTTGAAGGTTCTGACCTCATTACCATCTGCATCTAGGATTACAACGCGGAATTTTGTGCCCTCATCGACTTCGTCCCGTATGTAGTACCTAAGGCGAGTGGCACGTGGCGGGTTTGGTGCCGAGTACATGGATGCCCCGTAAAAGGGCCAGTCCCCCTTTTGAGCCCACATTATGGTGTTCCGGATTGGGAACATGTGAGCAGCTGATGACAGGACGTCTTGCGAGAGGTTTTCTAGTGGCGCTAGATCCTCAAGGATCCATGCACTCCGACCGTGCGTTCCCACTATGAGGTCGTTTTCTCGGGGATGGATCACCAGGTCGTCAACTGGAACCGTTGGGAAGTTGTTTTTTATCCGGGTCCAACTCTCACCCCGGTCCACGGATACGTATATCCCGATCTCATTACCAACGAAAAGAAGATTCTCTGCCCGGTGATGTTCGGTAATGACGTTTACAGACCATCCGTCGGGTAGGCCGTCGTCGATTCGGCTCCAGTCTTCTCCGTAGTTTTCACTTACGTATACGTACGCTGAATAGTCGCCGTTGCGATGTCCGTCGAAGGTTGCGTACACCCGGCCGGCCACGTGCGCTGAGGGTGCGAGACGGCTGACGTAAGTGCGCTCTGGAAGACCGGGGATGTTACCGACAACGTTTGTCCATGATTCCCCGCCGTCCATGGTCACCTGAACGTTGCCGTCATCTGTGCCCGCGTAGATGACATCAGCGTCGAAGTGTGACTCACCCACGACCGTCAGGTTCCCGTATGTGGATATCCCGTCATGGATTGACATCATGGGTTCTGAGCCGGGCACTCCCATGATCTCTAATTCGTCGCGGTCGATCTGTTTAGTGAGGTCCAAGCCACCAACCTCTACCCAGGCCATCCCGCGATCTCGGGAGCGCATCAGGTAGTTACCACCTAAGAAGATCGTGCTAGGATCGTGCCTAGAAATCATCAGAGGTGAGTTCCAGTTGAACCGGTATGTCTTCGTCGTGTCACCATTCTCTCTTGGCCCTGTGATCGGCCTCATCGGAGTCTTCTCACCTGTGATCAGATCATACCGATTCATGTTCCCGCCCTGCGACTCGGAGAATACGATTGTTGAGTCTGTGGGATCCACGACCGTCCAAAAGCCGTCACCGTACGCTGTCTCGTACCAGTCGTAGTGCCGTATGCCGTGGAATGAGCGGGTATTCGAGGGCCCGCACCACGGGTTGTTGTCCTGCAGGCCTCCACACACGTAATACGGATCCCGCATATCGTAGGAGATTGTATAGAACTGGCCCAAGGCCAGGTTATCGAACATGCGCCAGTGCCCAGTTCCGTCCCAGCTAGCGGAAACGCCGCCGTCACTGCCTAGTATCAGGTGGTCTGGGTCCTCTGGGTTAATCCATAGATCGTGATGGTCAACGTGTACCTCTGCTGCACCGTCACTCCGAAACGTTCGTCCTGCGTCGTCCGAGACCATCAGTGATGTGCCAAGCACGTATATGCGGTCAGGGTTGC
>DEBI01000038.1:5212-5418 GCA_002348465.1 Gemmatimonadales bacterium UBA2960
CGGTCAGGGTTGCCCGGGTCAATTCGGACCTGGGAGTAATACATGGGACGCGGATTCGTGTCCGACATCTTTTCCCACGTCGTACCGCGATCTGTAGAGCGAAATAGGCCACTCGCTGATGGGCCGCTGCTCCTACCGAACCCCTGTCCGGCGCTTCGCGCATCGGCTTCGACAAGAGCGTAAATGACGTTGCCGTTCTTTTGGTA
>DEBI01000142.1 GCA_002348465.1 Gemmatimonadales bacterium UBA2960
GTAACGACGCTGAGCACCTGCCGAGGAGAGGTAGGCTTCACTAGATAATCGTCCACCCGGCGACCGATTGCCTCGGTCATCGTATGATCTTCTTCGGATTTCGTGACCATGACAACTCTCTGATGCGGAGCCTCACGGCGCATAATCTCCAACACTTCTAACCCACTACGACCCGGCATCTGCTCATCTAGGAGTACTAGGTCGTACGGCGCTCCGCGCATCAGTTCTAAAGCGTCATCACCATTCGATATCGCATCGACGTGGTAGTTGCGAGCCTGTAAGAATAGTAGATGCGGCTTCAAAAGATCGACCTCGTCGTCGACCCAAAGAATGCGCTTCATCGGACGGGGAGCCTTTGTCATGCTACTAAGCTACTCGCACGTTCCAAGGAACAGCACGGTGAGCCTGCGAATCAGTTCGTCCCTGACCGCCCGAAAGGCAGTCACCTCCTGATCCAATGTATCACCTGAATGGGCCGGATCAGACAAGCCCCAGTGTAGCCGCCATGCCGGTTCGAGCCAAGCAGGACAAACCTCCTCTGCGCATAAAGTGATCACTGCATCCACAGTTCCCTCAACGTTAATGGCTTCACTCGAGGCATGCCCACTGATATCGATTCCAACTTCAGAAAGAGCGTTGATGGCTTGAGGGTGCACCACAGTCGGCTCAGATCCCGCGGACGAAATCCTTACGGCTTCAGAAGCCATCGACCGGGCGATCCCCTCACCCATCTGGCTCCGAGCGGAATTCGCGACACACAGAAACAGGATGTGCTTCGGGGCAAGCAAGCGCAGAACAGCCGCCTCAATCATCCAGCGGGGTGCATCAAGAGGCAGGGTCACATCACCTATGACGGTTTCGTTACCAACACCTTCACCAGACACGACATCTATCCCGAGATTTCGTGCGACATCTCCTATCACAGCTCCGTGCGACACACTATAGCCTAGTCGCACAGCAAGAGTTCTCCTTCTCTTCATTGATTTATCGGTTGTCACGGTTTCTGTGCTCTAAATAATCAGTATTATCGAAAATAGAAGCCTGCTGCAGAATTCTACACCACCCTTTTCGAGCTACATCTTGAGAGTGTCGAAAAACCAAGAACTAACAGTCCTACCCTTGAAGGACCCGGGACGGAAAATCCATTTCACTTCGCCCTTACTTCCGCACTCTGTACATTCTCGCTCCGTAAGCGCCTCTGATTTTTACAGTCAAAGGTGTGTCGCTTTAACCCCGACTCCATCGAATGGCACAGGCCGACGCGCAAACAACTAATCCAATACGATCGCGCCTGGGCGCCTATTACGAGCTAACGAAACCGGGGATCACAGGTTACGTCATGGTCACCGCAGGAGTGAGCGCTTTTGTTGCGAGCCGCGGACGGCTAGAGCTCACCTTAGCCATGAACACAATAGCTGGAACAGGGATAGCCACCGCCGGAGCGCTGACGCTCAACCAGTTTGTCGAGCGCGAAGTCGACACCGTAATGCATCGGACCCAAGGACGCCCACTGCCCACTGGGCGTGTATCACCCATGGAAGCTCTCGGCTTCGGTTCCGCACTGCTGCTTGGGGGACTCATCTACATCGCGCTGGCGCTAGGGGTGTTGCCAGCAGCCATAACCGCAGCGAGCGGACTCATGTATCACGGCGTCTATACACCTCTCAAGACCCGCTCTTACGTTGCGACCCTCGCAGGTGCCATCCCTGGGGCGCTCCCGATGCTCATCGGATGGAGCGCCGTAACAGGCTCATTAGATTCGGGTGCCTTAGCCCTCTTTGCCATAGGTTATTTCTGGCAGCTTCCCCACGTGCTGGGCTTAGCTTGGATACTTAGGGAAGATTACACTCGAGTTGGGTTTCAGCTTCTACCGCCCGGAGGCGACCGATCAATCGGTCTACAAATGGTGGCGTCTACCGCAATTCTGATCCCTATCAGCTGGACACCGACGTTTCTCGGCTTCACGGCTCTACCCTACGCTGTCGGAGCTACCGTAATCGGAGGGGGCTTCCTGGCTACAGCCTTCAGGGCCCTCCGAGAAATGAGCGACGAAAACGCTCGGGGAGTCTTCTTTGCCTCACTGCTATACCACCCACTTCTACTCTTCCTCATGATATTTGACACGCTTCGACTACTCATGAGCGCGGCCTAACATGAAACGCTACATACTCAGAAAGCCGATAAACATCATCATCCTTATAGCTATCCTCGCTCCAAATGTCGTTTGGGCTCAAGCCAATGAACGACTTCGAGCACGAGAGCTAGGGATTCAAGTCGGAGTGTTCCCAACCGGCGTTCACAACGCAATTACGGATGTCAGCGGGGTTCAAGTCGGTCATTCTACTGTGGTCCAGGCTCCGAACGTTCGGACAGGGGTCACCGCAATTCTGCCTCACGCGGAGAACGCATACATAAGCCGTGTGCCCGCGGCGCTCCACGTCGGTAACGGTTATGGAAAGCTCCTAGGGGTCACTCAGGTTCGCGAGCTCGGAGAACTCGAAACGCCAATACTACTTACGTGCACGCTCTGCGTCTGGAAAGCAGCTGATGCCATGGTGGGATGGATGCTCGAACAAACCGGTATGGAGAACGTACGCTCACTAAACGCATTTGTGGGAGAGACCAACGACGGAAGGCTTAATGACATCCGTTCTAGGCCGATCGAACCTGAGCATGTCTTTGCCGCGCTGGAAAGTGCTTCAGGAGGTCCCGTGGCTGAGGGCGGAGTAGGTGCTGGAGCAGGAACCGTCGCATTCGGATGGAAAGGCGGAATCGGAACAAGTAGCCGAGTTTTGCCCTCGAGCTTAGGTGGATACACAGTCGGGGTTTTAGTCCAGTCAAACTTCGGTGGTATTCTCCAAATCGGAGGAGCCCCAGTAGGGAAAGAGCTGGGACAGTACGCCTTCGCCAATCAGGTGGGGCACGACGACGAGTACGATCCAGACACAGATCTCCAAGAGTGGGGATCAATCATGATCGTGGTAGCCACTGACGCACCGGTATCGGACCGAAACCTTGAGCGTATTGCTCGACGAGCCATTATGGGCCTATCAAGGACGGGATCATATGCCAGCAACGGCTCAGGTGATTACGTGATAGCCTTTTCAACCTCCGAAGAGGTGCGAAGATCGGATGGGGACGGGATGCACCGATATAGCGACCTGTCAAACAGTAATGTCAGTGCGTTATTCGAGGCGACCTTGGAAGCTACAGAGGAAGCTATTTATAACTCCCTTTTCATGGCCGAATCCGTGACAAGCAATGGACGAACAGTTGAGGCCCTGCCCGTCGAAGAAACGGTCGATATCCTCAGACGCTATCGGGTCATCCGTTGACGAGAGTTAAGTGAGCGACTCTGTAGCCCTGACAGAATTCGATTGGGACGTTCGCACCCACATCTATAGGTCATTTGCCGAGTCCGGTCAGGCACCCACACTTGGAGCTATAGCGGCAGCAGCCCGCAGCACCGAGAACCGAGTGCAAGTATCACTTCAGAAACTCTTCGAAGCTCACGAGATAGCTCCTCTGCCTGATGGCAAAGGCGTTTGGATGGCTAATCCGTTTTCGGGCATACCCACTGATTATGTGGTCACAACGCCAGAGATGACCTGTTACGCTAATTGTGCCTGGGACGCACTCGGAGTACCAGCCATTCTCGGCACCGACGGCTGGACTCGCACAAAATGTGCCGAAAGCGGTGCTGCACTCGAGTTCGGTATCCGAAACGGGATACTCGGTGGGGACGACGGGGTCATTCACCTTGTAACGCCGTTGCGACGCGCTTGGGAAGACATCGGTTTCACCTGAGCCCACTACCTAGCCTTCCGGTCGGAAGGGCATTTGGATTCCTGGCTCAAGAGAACCGGTCATGCCGGTGGCGAGACCATATCTTTCTCACAAATGTGGGCACTGGTGCAGCCATGGTACGCTGGTCGTCTCTCACGCGAGTGGCGAGGAAGAGCAGCCGTGGACGCCCAGATTATCCTTGAGACGTTAGGACTTACAGGCCCTTTCTGGGATCTGAGCTGACAAGAACACCAGTACCGAGAAGGTGCCCAATCTCCTCTTCTGTATAACCCGCATCAAGAAGAACCGCACACGTGTGTTCACCGAGCATGGGAGCCGGAACTGATTGAACTTCTGGTATGGTCGAGGCAGTTGACTCCTTCGTCGACCCTGTTTCACGCCCCCACATCTTCACAGCGTTTCCGAGTGACCGAACTCGACCAGCAGTGGGATGCTCCGTTTCAACTACCATCGCTCGTGCAATCGTCTGAGGGTTCTCAAGCATCTCGCCGATCGAGGCTATCGGCCCGGCAGGCACGCCCTCACGAGCTAGCCGCTCAAGCCAAGTGTCGGTCGTTTCGGTCACCAAGTTGGAACCCAGCACCTCGGCTAGCTGATCTAGGTGTTTCATTCTACCAGTGTTGTCCTTGAAGCGCTGATCAGTGACGAGACCTGGCATGCCAAGCGCACGCGTGAGCCCATGCCAGGTTGGGTCATTAGAAGCTCCTATGTTGATCCAACCGTCTGCTGTGCGGAACGCCTGGTAGGGAGCTGAAAGTGGATGAGCCGACCCCAGTGGTCCGGGAGAAATCCCAGAGGCAAGGGCTATGGCGCTCTGCCAATAAGTCTGAGTTATACCTGCTTCGAACAGTGAAGTGTCTACTAATCGGCCTTCGCCAGTGCGCTCTCTTTCGAAGAGAGCTGATACAACTCCATAGGCAGCCAGTATTCCCGCAGTAACATCTGTTACCGGAGTCCCAACCTTCACCGGTTCACGGCGCTCAGCTTCACCGGTAACACTCATCAGTCCCGAATAACCCTGAGCTATCAGATCAAACCCGCCCTGTTGGGACATAGGCCCTGTCCGACCGAATCCAGTGATCTGGCAGTATACCAGTTTCGGATTTAACTCACTCAGTTCACTCCAGCCTAGGCCGATCTTTTCCATCGTCCCGACTCGAAAATTCTCTATCACTACGTCAGCCTCTTGCAGGAGTCGACGCACAATCACCACACCTTCCTCCGATCGAAGATCGAGCGCTACACTTCGCTTTCCCCGATTGAGCATCATAAACGCAGCTGACTCTCCCCCAATGTTCGGTGGGATAAAGCCCCTCGTCCCATCACCTTGGGGGAGCCGTTCAATCTTGATGACATCAGCACCCATGTCCGACAGCATGAGCCCGCAGACCGGTCCCGCCATGATGTGAGCCAACTCAATGACCCGAACGCCTGAAAGCGGCCCGGTCACGTCGGGAGCCTCCCCTTAAGAGATGTCCATCTCATGAGCCTATAAAATCCGGATCCCGCTTCTCAACGAAGGCGGTTCGACCTTCAACGTAATCGTCCGTCTCAAAGGCGTCGTGCGCCTCCTCCCGCTCCTCCTCTGTGAGCATTCTCTGCTCCATCAGACGGTACACAAACTTCTTGTGCCATCGGTTTACTAGTGGAGCACCTTCTGCAATTCGTGACAGAAAACCGTATCCCTTTTCCACGATATCCGCGTCTGGCCACACCCGATTTACCAACCCAACCGCTAACGCACGATCAGCGTTAATCAATTCCCCGGTCAGCAGGATCTCTAAAAGAAAGTTAGGGCCTAAAATTTGAACTAAAGGCTCAATTTCATCATGAGACATAGTTAGTCCCAATCTGTTAATTGGAGCGCCGAATCGGCTTGATTCCGAGCAAACTCTAAGATCGCAGCAAGCCGCAATCTCGAGCCCTCCACCCACACACAGCCCTTCAATGATTGCGACCGTAGGATGTCGGCAAGCGCGAATCGCCCTCATTCCGAATGCGATCGCGTTTGAGTAATCACGAACATCGCGCGCGGATGAACGTTGCTCAGCGAAAGCACTTATGTCCGAACCCGCCGAGAACGCACGTCCTCCCGTGCCGCGAATCGCCAGTGCACGAATGTCGTCTCTTTCGGACAGAGTCTGCACAGCGTCGGCAAGCGCCAACCAGCCAGCCATGTCCAGCACATTATGCTTTTTCGGATTATCCAGACGAACGGTCCCGATCCGACCTGTAACCTCAGCAACAACACTCATCGGTAGAAAAGCTCCACCAGAGCCATGGGTACGATGGGCACATATGTCACAAGCAATAACATCGAAACCAAAACTCCGATAAACCAAAGGTTCACCTTACTAACCTCCCAAACATCCGCTTTCGCAACGGAACACGCCGTAACCAGAACCGATGCGACCGGTGGCGTCTGCTGACCAATACCGAGGTTGAGCGTAACAATTAGTCCAAAATGGACCGGATCGATACCTGCGGCCTGTACAAGTGGCATGACGACAGGGACGACAAGGATAATCGCTGCTGCAGAATGCAAAAAAAGGCCGATGCCCAAGAAAAACACATTAAGGAGGAGTAGAATCGTCCATTTGTCTTGGGTCATGCCCATAATCCCCTCCGCTACCTGCTGAGGAACTCGAACCTCGGTCAGGTAATCACCAAGAAGAGCCGAAGCTGCCACCAGAAGCATGACGACCGCCGTTTGCTGCCCTCCCTCAAGCATGGCCCTTTTCAGCAAAGCCAAATCCAGTTCGCGATAGACAAGGCCCCCGATTAGTACCGACGCCACCACTGCAAGTCCGGCCCCCTCCGTCGCTGTTACCCAACCCGAGAAAATCCCCCCAAGAATGATCAAAGGGAGAGTGAGAGCCCAGCCAGCATCCCTGAAAGTTCGCCATACACGCCCTAGCTGAAACTCCTGCTCCCTTGGGAAGTCGTGTTTTCGAGCAAGGAAATAAGCAACTAGCATCATCAGGCCTCCACCAAGCACCCCCGGCACGATGCCTGCCACGAAGAGTTCGACGATCGAGGAGCCCGACATAACTCCGTATATGATCATAGGAATCGAAGGTGGGATGATCACTGCAAGCGTAGCAGAGGACGAAGTCACTGCTGCTGCGAACGCCTTCGAATAACCTTTCTCTCTCATTGCCGGAATCAGAATCGACCCCAGAGCCGCTACATCTGCCACAGCAGACCCACTGATCTCAGCGAAGAAGAGAGATGCACTGATGGTAACCATCGACAGGCCGCCACGGATGAACCCAACCACAGCTGAAGCAAAAGCGATAAGCCGTCGACTGATCCCAGACGCATTCATGATCGCACCCGCTAGTATGAACAAAGGGATCGCGATCAGTGGGAAGGACGTCGCACCATCGAACATCACCAGAGCGGTATTGGGGAGCGAACCAACCCCGTCCGGCCCGGTAAGCATTGCAGCTACTGCAGCTATCCCGAGCGCTATCGCGATCGGGATACCGACTACGACAAGTGCCAGAAGAAGTAGGCCAATGGCGAGCAGACTCACCGGTCGACATCCTCAGAATCGACGGCCACAAGCGTTTGTCCACCTGCGATAGTGTCTGTTCTCTTAGCTGATCCCAATACGTCACCGATCGTCAGCAACTGAGCCGCGATAAAGAGCACCGCACCTATCGGGATAACGGACTGCGCCAAAGACATAGGCACAGAAGGAAGGGAGACCAGAGAGGTCCCTCCAAGGACCGCCAGCACCCTAACGCCCGCCCACGCCAGCACTACGAAGAAGGAAATGGTACAAACTTCCCCGAACAGCACGAGAGCAGTGCGAGAAAATCCTCGTAACCGATCAAGCAGGGTAGGCATGCCTATGTGTGCTCGATTGAGCGCGGCTAACGCAGCGCCGTAATAGGTCAGCCAAGCGAGAAGGATCGACGCAACCTCGTCGTACCAGATCAACGAGGCACCTGACTTACGAAATATGACGCCCACGACAACCACTGCGGCCAAAACTGCCATCAGGACGAGAACGATAACCTCTAATAGCTTTCTGAGGCCTTGCCTCAACGATTCAATAGTCAGTTCGACCCCGCAGCTGCGGCCCGTTCAAGCAATGAATCACCGGACTCAACAGTCAAACCGAACTCGATATAAAGTTCAGCACTGGCGTCTAGGAATGGCTTCCGGTCAGGCTGGTTCACGAGAACACCTGCCTCGCGGATCTGGCCAACTAGCTCCGAGTCAAGCCGCTTAGCGGTCTCATAAACGTAAACCTGAGTCGCTCTAGCCTCTTCATGCAGAATCGACTGAATCTCAAGGGGAAGAGAGCCCCAGCGAGTCGGAGAGACCACTAGATACGCTGGCGTGTAGACATGGCCTGTCAGAGATAGGTAATCCTGTACTTCATAAAATTTCGACCCCCAGATCTGTGCTAAGGGGTTCTCCTGTCCGTCAATCACACCAGTCTGTAAGCCAATAAAGACCTCTGACAATGCCATTGGCGTTGGATTTGCCCCAAGGGCCTGGAAGAGCTTGAGCCGCCAGACCCCACTGGGTGTTCGAAGCTTTATGCCTTCTAGGTCATCCGGTGTCTCGAGTGGCTTCGATCTATTGGTAACGTGCCGAAATCCGTTTTCCCAAACAGCAAGAACCTTGTAGCCCGCAGCCTCTGCCAAAGGAGCGAGATCCGTCCAAACAACCTCTTCTTCAATCGATTGCATATGCATCCGATCACGAACCAAGTATGGCATCTCGAATAGGCCAAAGGCATCCACCTGTGAAGACATAATCGTGGACGGCAGAGCGAAATCGACCGTCCCAAGTTTGATTTTCTGCAGAAGCAACTCGTCGCCACCAAGCTGACTGGAGCCATAAGTCACAATCTCCCAACCCTCTGGTAGCCGTTCGTTGGCACGTCTAGCAAACTCGTCAGCGGAGAGTGCGAACAAAGACCCTGGCTCCCCAACATGACCGAACTTCAACTCACGTGGTGACGACGCATCTGAGGAGCAGCCTGAAAACAAAGCCGCGCACCCAGCCAAGGCAAACCACTGCAGACACGAGAAGGAACCTATTCGATTGATCATATTGCAGTGTCCTTGATCAGTGCCTCCATCGCAGCAGCCACCCCTTCGGCTTTGCTTATAACCCCAGAAAGCTGGAGACCCATCTCCACACCCGCTAGCGTTCCTATGAGCTGCAACGGACCTAGATCTCCGATGTGACCCACCCTGAAGACCTGCCCCCGAAAGGGGTCCAGTCCGGTCCCCAGTGACATGTCAAAACGATCTAGGATCAATGCGCGAACCGCATCTGCATCATGGCCCTTGGGCACTAGGACGGCCGTGGCCGCTTGGCTCGCCTCCGACTCGTTTTGCGAGACGACATCGAGACCCCATCCCTCAACTGCTGCTCGCGTCACGCGTCCAAACAATGCATGGCGCGCAAAAACATTCTCAAGACCTTCTTCTGCAAGCATAGCAAGAGCCTCCTCCAGACCGAACATAAGGTTGGTGGCTGGAGTGTAGGGAAAGAAGCCCCTCTCATTGAAACGCTTCTGATCATCCCAATCCCAATAAGACCTAGGCAGCATCGCACCCTCATGTGCCTCCATGGCACGTGGACCGACCGCGAGGACAGCCAGCCCGGGCGGCAACATCATACCCTTCTGTGACCCACTAACGGTCACATCGATGCTCCAAGCGTCATGCTGTAGGTCCGTAACAGCCAATGATGAAACTGCATCTACAAAGAGCATCGCTGGATGGCCCGAGTCACGCATTGCTCGTCCGATCGACTCAATATCAGTTGTGACACCAGTCGAAGTCTCGTTATGCACGATGCAAACCGCCTTTATCGTAGCGTCCTGCTCCAACTGCCGAATGACCGCTTCGGGTCTCACACCTATGCGTGGGTTCCATTCAACATTCACGACATCAATTCCGAATCGGCTTGCCACTTTCGCCCAAGTCTGGGCAAAGAAGCCCTGCTCAAACAAAAGAACCCGGTCACCCGGTGAAAGCGTATTAGCAATAGCCGCTTCCCAGGCACCGCTGCCGGAGGCAGGGTACATAAACACGTCATGCTTGGTCTTGAAGAGGTAACGGAGCCCCTCTAGAAGACGAGCCGTCAAATCGGCGAATTCAGGGCCACGATGATCGATCGTGGCCTTTGCCATAGCCTGAAGCACACGAGCAGGCGTATTAGTCGGGCCAGGAAGCTGCAGGAAATGGCGTCCACTTTGATATGTCAACGTGCACTCACTTAGATGCGACAGAGAACGACGATCGGTACGTTGGCACCGTCCACGAACGGCCCAACATAGGGTCCGGAAACCAATCACACGACCAGATGGCACTGACTCGACTCGCCCCAGGCGATCCAACTCTCGAACGAAAGCTCGCGCGAGCTGTGGAGGGCGAAGTCCGCTTTGATCGTTTCACCCGCGGTCTATACTCCACCGACGCGTCACATTATCAAGTGGAGCCACTCGGTGTAGTCTTTCCCCGCTCAGTCGGAGACGTCCAGGCCGTCCTCGAAGTCGCACGCTCCCATGATGTTCCCGTGCTACCCCGAGGTGGTGGGACATCTCAGTGCGGTCAAACGATCGGCCGCGCTATAGTGCTAGACACGCACCGACACCTCAACGGAGTGGGTCCGGTTGAGGCACTCGGCCACGGAGAAGAATCTGGTAGTGGATCCCAGGCCTCCTTCTCAGGATGCATTGATGTAGAACCCGGTGTAGTACTCGACCATCTGAACGCGACTCTCACCCCTGACGGCCTATGGTTTCCTGTAGACCCTTCAACGGGTAGCCGAGCCACGCTCGGTGGCATGGCAGGAAATAACAGCGCCGGGTCGCGATCAATCCATTACGGGATGATGGTAGATAACGTGATCGACCTAGAAGTCGTCCTCGCAGATGGGCGGCGACTTTGGCTTGGTGAGTCGGTGCGAACCGGTTGTGCCGACACCATCGCTACAGAACGTGAACGACTGCAGAGCCTATATAGGAATAACGCAGCAGAAATCCGTAAACGACAACCGCGAACGATGCGTAACGTCGCCGGATACAACCTGAACCGCATTGGCCCTGGCGCAGAAGCGCTGGCAAGGCTCCTGGTAGGATCCGAGGGCACACTCGCCTTCTTCTCAAAGCTTAGACTGGGGCTTGCCGAACTACCTAGGAAACGCGTTCTCGGTCTTTGCCACTTTCCAGACCTCATCCAAGCGTTGGACTCAGTCCAACACCTAGTCTCACTGGACCCCTCTGCAGTGGAACTAGTCGACTCCAATGTCCTCACACTTGCTGCTGGGATACCAGACTTCCGATCTACCATTGCAAGGTTCGTCCACGGCACTCCAGGAGCCCTTCTACTCGTCGAATTCTCATCGCCTGATTCAGGAGCGGAATTGGAGAGAGAGCTAGGACACTTAGATGGCCTCATGACCCAACTCGGATATCCCTCATCCGTGACGAGTGCAATCACATTAGCTGAACAGGCAGCTGTCTGGAATGTAAGGAAGGCCGGACTGAACATCGTGATGTCTATGGCTGGACATCGAAAACCCATCTCTTTCATTGAAGACTGTGCCGTGCCACTCGAGCATCTCGCCGAATACGCCATGGAGGTCAATGCGATATTCCGACGTCATGGCACAGATGGCACATGGTACGCTCACGCTTCAGTGGGATGTCTTCATGTTCGTCCGGCTCTCAACCTTCGAGACCCCGAGGACATAGCACTTGTCCGCCGTATTGCGGAAGAAACACACGAGGTGGTGCGGCGCTTTGGAGGGACTCACTCCGGTGAGCACGGCGATGGAATCCTTAGATCCGAATTTCTTCCGGCAATGGTTGGGGAGCAGGTGACCCGCGTATATCGCGAGGTCAAAGACACCTTGGATCCCCTTGGGATCCTAAACCCGGGCAAGATTGTCGACGCGCCAAAGATGGATGAGCCTTCGCTCTTCCGGTTCCATCCTCAGTACGATGAACAAAGAGCTGAGGAGGTGCTCCCCACTGTTCTAAGTTGGGAACCTGGAGGTCTACTCGGTGCAACAGAACGGTGCAACAACAATGGAGCTTGCAGAAAGACCGACCCTGGTATCATGTGTCCGTCGTTTCGTGCAACCCGCCAAGAACAGCACTCGACCCGAGGGCGGGCTAACGCTCTCCGATTGGCCCTAAGCGGGCAGCTCGGAGACAGCGGATTGGATTCCCCTGAGATGGTCGAAGCGATGTCACTGTGCATCTCCTGCAAAGGATGTGCGCGTGAATGTCCAGCAGGTGTCGA
>DEBI01000096.1 GCA_002348465.1 Gemmatimonadales bacterium UBA2960
GGGCTTGTGCTGACTTCTGAACCCATTGGTGAATTTCGTTGAGACGTATCCAAGAATACGCCTCGGGTTAGACCCACACGCCAGAGCGTGTCTGCCTCCGCATAGATAGGCGAGGGCGTGGGGCTTGCCGAGACAAGAGCGGCGATCAGGTGGAGTAATGGGGCAGACACGAGTCGAAGTTCGAGAAGCTGATGTGATCGGGCAATGTCACCCGCTCAGTAGAGAAGATTGGGTTTGAGGTTTACCCTTGTGTATGGACCATCTACAGACGGCGCCCCGATCCCTTCAGCGAGGGTTTACTTTGGTCTTATCTCAAAGGAAAAGTGGTCGTTGCAGATTCAGATTCTCTGTGTTGGTTGTAGCGGCAGTATCTCTCTGGAGTGCGTCGGGCGCTCAAGGGCAGATGCCAGAGAAAGAAGCGTCAGTGTCGTGGCTTTACGCAGTACCAGGGACTGTGGCGGATCGGTATGCTCGTACTCTTGAAAACCTAGGGATCCTGCCGGAGCGCTCTGCGGCAGCTCGTGATGGTTCAGAGGTTTGGATGTTCTCTGTTGAGGAACGCGGAACACCAGAGGGCGTGTCCTCGGATGCTCCACCTTGGCACGGTGTCTATAGGACTTCGCCGTCAATTGAAAAGCGATGGGGTCTCCTTCCCGTGCGGACGCAAAGCTCTTTCAATACCGCATTTCCATTTCACCGTGGGAGCGGTCCCGTATGGCACGGTAAAGGCTTTACTCAGTCTCTAGAGGGTGGATGGTTCGGAAAGTGGGGCCCGTTCGCCCTAGTTCTGAACCCTGTCTGGTTCCGAGCCGAAAACCGGGATTTTGTTTTGGCTCCGACCGGGATGGATGGGGAGGGAAGGTTCCGATCTCCGTTGGAGTCTGATGCGATTGATATACCACAGCGTTTTGGAGATGAGGCATATCAAGTTCTATCTCCCGGGGCATCGTCGCTAAGGCTGAACCTGGTTGGACTGACTGTTGGCGTGTCTTCTAGCCCTCAAGTCTGGGGCCCTGGCGATCTTCATCCTCTTGTTATGGGTGCGGTGGCGGGCGGGATCCCCCACGTGTTTGTTGGAACGAGTACCCCATTCAATGCTTGGATTGCAGATCTTGATTTTCGTTATATGGCGGGACGAACAGAGAGGAGTCGATGGTTTGGTCTGACTGGCGACGACAGATTTGCTCTTCTGAACGGATTCGTGGCATCTATTCGCCCCCGTGGACTTTCTGGCCTGCAGCTTGGTGTCACTCGCTTGTTCCATCAGCCTTGGCCGTCGGTTGATGGAATGATGCGCGAACTGCTAAAGAAACCTTTTGAAGGGATCCTAAAGACAGGTTTGCAGGGGGTTGATCAGCGCCTGGATGACCAATTTGCGTCAGTATTTGCCAGATGGATGGTCACTTCCGCTGGCGCTGAGGTGTGGCTCGAATTTGTGAGGGGTGATCACTCTGTCGATGGGCGATGGCTCATGCTTGAACCCGAGGACTTTGGAGGCTATGCCGTGGGGTTTCGAAAGACTTGGCGCTCAGATTCCGCTTTTACAGTCTTTCATGCTGAAGGTATTGTTTCTGGAACGACGCACCGTGAAAGGGGAGGCGCTCGCCTTACTTCAGAATGGGGTATGTGGGGACACTATCCAGGTGCGATTTATGGAAATTCTTCCTATCGAATCGGTGGTTGGACACACAGAGGCCAACTTTTAACTACAAGTGCTGGACCTTTTGGTAACGGCCAATCCTTGGGTGTGGATCACTACAGTCCCAATGGACATTGGTCATTAAGCGTAGATCGCTCGATTGTGCGAGAACAGCCCGCTGCTGCGAGGCCCAGCGGGGAAGGGGTCTCGGACGTGCTCTACGTAGTTTCGGGGAGTTCGACTCGCTTTTTGGACCGATGGGATATCGGTCTGGGAATTGATTGGGTGATGAACCTGAACCGCTATCTTAACCGTGCTTCGGATGCTATGAACATCAGGCTTCAGGCCACTGTCAGCAGAAGGTTCTCTGTATTCGATCGCTGATCTCTGTTCGCCACGCTGCAATCAAGACGCGTTTCCAAAGCCAAACGTTGCATACTGCTACTAGAATCAGTGCTCCAAGCGATGGGCCCAGGATTCTTGAAAGGGCGAGAGTCACAAGCAGAAGAACGATTCCTTCTGAAGCCAGTCGGACTGAAATCCGCCCAACTTTGGAGAAGTTTGATTCCAAGCGGGCCGTTAAGATCAGCAGTCCCAGAAAGTCGAAGCCCGCCCTGGCCGTCCACGCCATTGCTGCTCCCACTAGACCGAAAGTGGGTAGTGCCCACCACAGTAACGTGAGGTAAAGCGGTAGCTCGATTAGATGCAGTATGGCTGGGGCATCCGGCCGAGCCCGAGCGTGTAGGGTTGCGAAAGGGATTTGCGCGAGCGCGTTCATGAACACACCCAAGGAAAGCCACTGTAGCACCGGTGCACCGGGATCGGCGATCGCTGACCCCACCCATAGGCGTAGGATAGGATCGGCCATGGCTACTAACAGGATGAGGATTGGTAAGGTGACTATCGTAACTAACCTTACGCCTCGTTCGTTAAGGTCACGTCGTTCTTCATCGTCTACTCTTTGGTGTGCCCGAGCTAGGGCAGGGAACCACACTCCGGCCACGGCTATAGGTACCAACAACAGTCGGGTGACGATTTCACTTGCTGTTGTGTAGTGGGCGACTGCAGCGACTGAGACGAGTGACGCAATCAAGAAGCGATCCGCATAGACAAGAATGATGGACGCGAGATTACTTACGGACACCCAGCCGCCTAAGTGCAAGAGTTCCTTGAGCGGTTGGAGAGTATTGTTGCTATTTTTTGAAGATACTGAGAGGAGACGGCTGACGACAAAGCCGAGTACTAGACTTCCGGCACACCGGACTGTGAGGAGACCAGCTACAGCGAGGTCGACCCTCTTCGTGAATGGAAGCATCGCTAGTGGCACTATGAAGGTCAGAATTCCGACAGGGATTCTGACCCGCGCACTAAGCTGAAATTGCTCCAGGCCATCAAGTGTTGCCCGGAAAGTGTTCGAGAGCAGCAGGAAGGGGAGACCGAGCCCGACCAGAAGCAGAGATGCGCGAGCTTCGGAAACCCAGCTAGTCACATCCGGCATCGACGACGTTAGCCAACTAGATGTTGCTAGCACTAGAGCACCTACGCTTAGGCCGATAAGCCCAGACAGCCAAACTCCCGCTCTAAAGATTGAGTTTAACTCATAGAGTGTTCCGGAACCTCGGCGCGCTGCTATCATTTGGGTCAGTGCTCGGCCGACACCGAAGTCGAGGATGCTGGCCAAGCTAACGACGGTCCAGACCAGAAGCAGAATCCCTAGTCGTTCCTCTCCTAGCCCTCGCGCCAGAAATGGTAATGCGATAGCCGCCGAGGCTACCGGAGCAAGTTGGGCTCCAGCATTCCATGCAGTATTTCGGCCAATGCTGTCGTTAGTTTGGTTACTCATGTTTCTCTAACCCACCTTGGCCCTGGGCTGATCTGCGGCAACTTTGAGAAGTATTAAGAATGAAGGACATTAAGGGAGCTTATAGCCGAGTAAGGAGTGGTCCTGAATGTTTCACCTTGAGGTTGACGCGCGCCTGTTGCAGGCTGGTGGAATCGGGCGATTTATTCGGGAAACGACAAGTCGTTGGCTCAATAGACGGCATGTCGCTGCAGTGCGTTTCCTAGGTCGGCCTGAAGAAATTGAACCGTGGCTTGCCCAGCTTGAATGTGCAGACCGGGCTGAAATTCTACCATGGGATGCTCGCCCTTTCACGGCGTCAGCTCAACTAACTTGGTTGACGAAGGTCAGAGCACAAGCGACATGGGAGCCTGATGTAACTCTGTTCCCTCACTTCGATATACCGGTTTTGCAGCACCCGGAGCATTCAGTAACCGTTGTGCATGATTTGATTCAATTTGAGCTCACAGACCTTTTCCCGGATTGGAAACGTTTTATAGCTTCAGGCCTACTGCGGCGCACAGCGTCCAAGCCTAGGCGTATAGTGACAGTCTCTGAGGCAAGCCGCGCGGCTATCCTACGGTTTTTCGCTGGCCGCGTTACTGATGTCGACGTTGTTCCCAACGGTGTGTCGCGAGTTTTTAGTCCGTTAACCGTTGAGGAGCAAACGAATAAGAGCGAGGGCTCTCCTTTTCTACTGTGTGTTGCAGAAGATCGACCTCACAAGAACCTCTCGCTTGCTGTGAAGGTTTTGTCGTTACTTCCTGAGCGAGAGGGTTGGCGATTAGTAATGGTTGGTCCGACACGAACTGATATTGAGGCAATTTGTAAGAGAACCGGATGTCTGCCTGTTTTGCCTCGTGTTGAGTCGACGGGAAAGATTTCGGATGACCAGCTCCGCAAACTGTATTGCGAGGCGTCGGCTGTGCTTGTGCCCTCGCTTCTAGAGGGTTTTGCGTTGCCCGCGTATGAGGCTCGCGCATGCGGGCAACAGGTGCTGGCGCTTCGCCGACCGTGGTCGGAGAAGCTTGAGCATATAGGCGTCCGGTTGCTTACATCGACAAATCCTCGTGTATGGGCCCGAATGCTTCTCAAGGTTCGCTCCGAAAAGTCAACATCCAAAATAATGGGATCTGAGGCAGAGGTTCCCCGCTGGGACGATACCGCCGACCGACTACTAGGAGTTCTTCAGGAGTGCGCTGAGGGCTTCTCTGATCATTAGGCAGACGATTGAGGAACAAGGTGATATCTTTTTTCGGCTCGTCATTAATGGAAGACGTGGGCAGGCAGCGCTCCAGGCGAGATTTACCAAAGTTGGACCCCCAACCTTTAGTCCGTCGGTGCTGTGACAAAACGTCTATTCGACATCTTGATCGCGACCAGTTCGCTTCTTCTGCTGAGTCCAGTGGTCTTTCTGATCGCTCTCGGTGTTAAGCTGACGTCCCCTGGGCCGGTCCTTTTCAATCACGCACGTGTAGGTCTAGGTAGGAAGCCATTCGGATGCTTGAAATTCCGGACGATGGTCGAGGATGCTGAAGAGTGGCTTCAGCGTGATACTCACCTCAACTCTGTGTACCGCGAGAACGGGTTTAAGGTACCCACCGGAGCGGACCCGCGAGTGACTACCTTTGGCCATATCCTGCGCCGTACTCATCTCGATGAACTTCCCCAGCTCATCAACGTCATTAAGGGTGACTTGTCCATCGTTGGCCCTAGGCCAATAGTGAGCGAAGAGCTCGACTGTTTTCCGAGGCCGGACGTTGATCGTCTGCTATCGGTGCGTCCGGGGATCTTTGGTCTGTGGACAGCTATGGGTCAGGACCGCGTCAATTATCCTGAGCGTGCACACGTCGAACTCAGCTACCTAGATAATCGCTCGGTACTTTTCGATTTGGTAATCCTGTTTCGTCATGTCCCAGTTCTTATTAAGGGGCAGCCTCACGAGTCTCCGGAAACAAGATCGAAACCGAGTCGTTTGAGTAAATCACTAAACCCACGCTCGAAGTGAGGTCGTGAAAACAGCTCAGCGTGATGGCGACAAGCAGTTGGTGACCAAGAGCGAGACGTAGATTCGAGCATAGCTTCGCTCAGTAGCTTGACCTGAGACGTTGGGTCTTCTGGTGAGGCGTCGTAGAGCAGACCAGTTTTTCCGTGCTTTATGGATTCAAGTGCACCTCCGGCAGCTCTAGCTATCACTGGAGTACCCGTGGCTTGGACCTCTACCGGCAAAATTCCAAAATCTTCGATGCCTGGGTATAGGAACGCCCACGCCGATCGGATCAGCGCAACCAAGTCTGGGTGATCAACAGAGCCAGTGAAGCTGACAGTCGGTCCTGCGAGAGATTCAAGTCTGCGACGGTCAGGACCGTCTCCGAAGACAACGAGAGGAGTCTTCAACTGGTTGGCTGCGCGGATGGCGTAGTCGATGCGCTTGTAGCGCACGAGCCTCCCACCTGCAAGAAAGTGAGTTCTCTTGGAGGTAGCAGGAGTAAATTGATCTGTGTCGACAGGCGGGTAAATCACTTCGGCGGTTCGACCGTAGGTGCGGAAGATTCTGTCAGCCACGAACCTTGAGTTCGCAACAAAATGGTCTACTAGGCCTGCACTTCGAAGGTCGGCTATTCGGAGTCGGTCACGTATACGATGTGTCAGTCTGCCGAAAAGTCCGGGGGTGTATTCGTCCGAGAGATCCCAGAGATAGCGCGGAGGCGTATGGCAGTAGCAGAGGTGGAAGGCACCTGGCGCTTGAGCGGTTTTTGAGAAGGAGTGACTGCTTGACACTATGAGTTCTGGTTGACCGATGTCTTTTCGGAGCCAGAGCCGTGGCATAAATGGAAGGGCGTATGGATAGAGTCGTCCCGCCAGTGGTACTCGGTTCAGCGCCGACGGAATAACCTGTGCTGTTGAAAAAGCGAGAGCTGTCCGTTCGTCGGGTTGGTAGACAAGCGTGTGGATGTCTGCATTTGGAAGTACTTTCTTCAGCGACTGTAGAACGCTTTCGGAGCCACCCCAGTTCACTAGCCACTCGTGTGTGATTACAGCTTGGGTGGAACTTTCTGCGTCGCTGAGACGTTCATTCGCATAATCGTTGAGTGAGCCGGACATCTTTTCCCAATAATTGTTGTCGTGTTGAAACGAAAGCTACGACCGAGGCGAAGGCGAGGCATGCTTAGACCCATTTTTGCAAACATTGGCGGGGCCGCCTTCAGGCATCGTCATCATTCGTTTGTCTCGATCGGTTGCTCGGTTTTACTCACTCTTTTCCTATTGATTCCATCAGGCACACTGCAGTCACAAAGCATGCCACACTCGATTATTGATCCGCTTCAGCCGTATGTAAGAGCGATGCAAGTGGCTGGAAAATCGTCATCGAAGGCATCTTTCCTATTGCTGCCGATACTCGCAGCTGAGGAATTGGGGGTGGGATCTTGGGCCTCTGCTTCTCCTTTTCTTAGGCCAAGCCGAGAAGATGACCCTTTCAAGGGTTGGTGGTCATTTAAGGGTCGTGTTGGCTACCGGACAGGATATCCTTCCGACCGAAATGATGGCGCTCTCTGGCAGGGGAAAGGAGCCACCGCGGCTTTTCATCTCGGCTCGGGGATTTCATTGGGTCGTTTAAGTGTCGCACTGCACCCAATGATATTTTGGGCTGAGAATAGAGATTTTTCGCTATGGCCGGTTTTCTTTAATGGGCAGCCGGAGGAGGCATACCCTTTCCGATGGATCGATTGGCCTCAGAGACTGGATAATGGCTCATTCTGGTCAATAGGCCCAGGTGAATCGGAACTGTCGGTGCGCTTAGGTGGCTGGATGGCAGGCCTGTCGTCACGCAATCGAAGTTGGGGTCCAGGTCTTGAGAACTCTATTGTGCTGGGGCGATCAGCGGGAGGATTCCCGCATGCTTTTTTCTCGACCGCAGGACCGCTTAGCACCTCTCTAGGAGGTTTCGAGGCACAGTGGCTGTTCGGTCGGCTGTCACGTAGCCCTGTGTTCCTGCCAGGAGAGAAGGACCCTGGTCGCTACACAACAGGTGTGACTGTCGTTTGGTCGCCGCCTAGCGGGCTGGAGGGTTTACACTTGGGGGCCGCGCTTATGAAGTATGGTCCCTGGTTGGAGAACGGCTGGGAGATGGTCTCTGATGTCTTTCGAACTGGGGCCGAAGACCAAAGCGACCAACTTGGATCAATTTTCTTTCGTTGGGTCCTGCCGCGGTCGGGCTTTGAGTTGTACGCAGAGTTAGCGCGCAATGATCGGTGGGCGGGGGTCTCCGACCTTCTTTTGGAGCCCGAGCATGGACAGGGATATACCCTTGGCCTCCAGAAGACGTTCGGCCCAGCGTCAGAGGGTGTGCTTGTCTTTTCGGCGGAGCTAACTCACCTGGAGGCTGAGGGCACGTCACGTATAAGGGACAACCCAACGTTTTACGCTCACAGTTATGTGCTGGAGGGGTACACTCACCGTGGTCAGTTGTTAGGTGCTCGTGCGGGCCCTGGGGGTATTCAGCAGCATGTTGGTATAACCAGTTATTCGCCCCAAGGCTTGTTTTCACTATGGCTCGAACGACGAGTGAAGGATAACGACGCCTTCTACTATTGGGCGGAGCAGGCTCCCGGGACTGTTTGCAAGTTCTGCAAGCACGACGTCTCGTTTGAAGTGGGTGCAGAGCTAATACGTTTTATCGGGGAGCGGGAGCTTTCGGTGTTCGCAGACTTAAGCCGGCAACGCAATAGGTGGTTCGAAGGACCTGATGTTTGGAATCTGGGCGTTGGTTTTGGGGTTCGAGGGTTGGGCGGCTTCACATCTGATCGCAGCTCCGATGAGAGTTAGTCAAGTGAGTCTAAGAAAGTCGTGTTAGGGCCGTGCCCGTAGCGTCCAAAGCACTTCTTCACGAATTTTGAGACTTCTGAGACCAGATATCAGGACTAGCCATGAAAGCTGAAAATTTAATTCTTGTACTACTGACAATGGTTTCAGGTTGCTTGGCCTATTTAGTAGAAAAACTTCTCTAGTTCACTCATACTCCGTTCACTTAAGTCTTCTGAGTTCCCTACGTTAGCGGAACGAGTCGAGACTCTCGCTAAATGCTCAAAACTGCCCTAAAGACTTTCGTAGGCTCACGTCATAAGCGTGAGGCGAAGAAGCTTCAGCCTCTGGTGAGCGAGATCAACTCGTTCTTTGAGGGATTGTCTTCGCTCTCAGACGAAGAACTCAAGTCGAAGACTACTGAGTTCAGGGGTTATATAGCTGCACGCACAGCTCAGCTGAAAACTGAGATTTCAGAACGACGAGAGGAAAAGAGGCACTCGGAGGATCCATCTGATCGAGAACGACTATCGCTCCAGATCAGTGAACTCGAAACAAACCTACATGAGGAACTCGAAGAATGCCTCGAGGACCTTCTCCCCGAGGCTTTTGCCGTAGTTAAAGACGCATGCCGTAGACTTGTAGGGACTGAGGTTAAAGTCACAGGTCAGATGCTTAAGTGGGACATGATTCCTTACGATGTCCAACTGATTGGTGCGATAACCCTGCATCGTGGCAAGGTTGCCGAGATGGCGACTGGGGAAGGGAAGACCCTAGTAGCGACGATGCCTCTATACCTGAATGCATTAGCTGGCCGAGGTTCTCACTTAGTGACCGTCAACTCATATCTTGCGCAGCGTGATGCCGAATGGATGGGGCATCTCTTCGGCTTTCTAGGTCTTACGGTAGATGTGATCGACCGCCATGAGCCTGGCTCGCCTGAGCGACAGGCGGCATATGCAGCGGACATCACATACGGGACCAACAACGAGTTTGGCTTCGACTACCTGCGTGATAATATGGTTCACCAGTTAGCACAAAAAGTGCAGCACGAGTATGCGTATGCGATTGTGGACGAAATTGACTCGATCCTGATTGACGAAGCGCGGACGCCCCTAATCATATCGGGACCCGTAGGTAGGGATACATCAACGCCCTTTAAGCAGTTCAACCCTCTAGTCGCTTCGATCTATAAGAAGCAAAACAGGCTTACAACTCAGCTAGTCAGTGAGGCAGAAGCCCATCTAGAAGTTGGAGAAGAGTTCGAGGCTGGTGAGAAGTTGCTGGCCGTGAAGCGGGGGTCTCCGAGGCATCGGAAACTCATGAAGCTGTTCGCTGATGATCCATCATTGCAGACGCTTGTGAACAAGGTCGAGGCCGACTACATGCGTGAGAAGCGCCTCTTCGAGGTCGATGAGATGCTCTACTTCGCCATGGATGAGAAGGGGCACAACACTCATCTCTCGGATCGAGGACTTGATGAGCTGTCACCGAACGATCCCGAGGCGTTCACGATCCCGGATCTTTCAGCAGAGGTAGGCGAGATAGAGGAGTCTGAAACTCTATCTGTCGATGAGAAACGTGACCGGATTCAAGAACTAGAAGCCGAGTACGCGGCTAAGAGTCAAAAGATGCATGTGCTGCATCAGCTCTTGAAGGCCTACACGCTCTTCCACAAAGATGAGCGATACATAATCGGTGAGGATGGGCAGATAGTCATCGTAGATGAGTTTACCGGTCGACAGATGGCAGGTCGACGCTGGAGCGATGGTCTTCATCAGGCCGTAGAGGCAAAGGAGGGAGTCGAGATTCGTGGAGAGACGCAGACGCTCGCCACGATCACGATTCAGAATTACTTCCGCATGTACGATAAGCTTGCCGGGATGACGGGTACGGCGGAGACAGAAGAAAGCGAGTTCCACCAGATCTATGGTCTCGACGTTTTGGTGATTCCGACGAATCGCCCGATTGCTCGGGATGATCGTGACGATCTGATTTTCCGCACAAAGCGGGAGAAATACCAAGCGATCATGGATGAGATCGAACGGCTAAACCGGTTGGATCTTCCAGTACTCGTCGGAACGACAAACGTTGACGTGTCTGAAACTCTGTCACGGATGCTCAAGCGACGTGGTATCGCGCATCAGGTTCTGAACGCTAAACATCACAAATCTGAATCAGAGATTGTCCGTGATGCGGGACAGGCCGGTGCGGTAACTGTCGCGACCAATATGGCTGGCCGAGGCACCGACATTAAGCTTCATGATAGTGTAAAAGAGCCTCGAACGCTCTCGTGGGTCCAAGGGAAAGGAGTTGCTCTCGAAGACGTTATGCCCATTGATCCAGTTAGGGCAGAAAAGCTTAAGCTCGAGAAAGCGGACGACATCCTTGAAGAAGGTGGCCTGCAGATAATAGGGTCAGAGCGCCATGATTCTAGGCGGATAGATCGACAGCTAAGGGGTCGCTCTGGCCGCCAAGGAGACCCTGGTGCTTCGCAATTCTACCTCTCGCTCGAAGATGACCTCATGAGACTCTTCGGGTCCGAGCGCATTGCAAATGTGATGGACAAGTGGGGTGCGGAAGAAGGAGAGGTGATCACCCACGGCCTTGTTACCAAGTCCATTGAGCGTGCTCAAAAACGAGTGGAGACCAACAACTTTGAGTCTCGTAAGAGGTTGCTCGACTACGATGACGTTATGAACCAGCAGCGCGAGGTCATTTATGACCTCCGCTTGTTTGCTCTCGAGGGTGGTGAGGATCTTAAGGGTGAGGTCTGGGAGATGATCGAGCACGCGGCTCGAGACGCTATCGACGAGTATGCGTCAGAAGAGGATAATCCCGAGCACTGGGATCTGGCGGGACTCCGACGCCGGCTGGTACTCGATTTCTTCCTGATGGTCCCAGAACTGCCCGAAGAAAACGATGCTGAGCACGAGATCGAATTGCATGAGGTAGAGGAGTGGGTCCTTAAAGGGCTCCGCAAATCCTTCCACAAAAAGATCGATACGCTTGGGGAGCACGTTGAGCAGATTATGAGCTTCATAATGCTCTCGGTTATCGATGAAAAGTGGAAAGACCATCTCTACGATCTTGATCACCTTAAAGCTTCGATCGGGTTCCGCGGTTGGGGTCAGAAAGATCCACTAGTCGAGTACAAGAAAGAGGCCTACGAGATGTTCGTGGACCTGATGACGGATTTGCGACAAACCTTGTCGAATTATTTTTTCCGAGCGCAATTCGGGCAGCCCCAACAGAGGCGGGCGCCGCAGCAGATGGTTTTCTCTGGACCACTAGGAGGTCCACACTCTAGTGTGGCCGATGAAGCCGCGAGGGCTGCTGCCCGACGTGGGCCCGAGAGTCCTACAAGGAGACCTAAAGAGAATCCTTTGGGAATGTCGGTGAGGGCCGCGGCTGGTCAGTCTGGATCTCCGGTCTCTCTGGGGCCTGATCCCAAGCAGCTGTCCACGAACCGTGGTGAGGCACAGAGGAGGCGTGCGCCAGTATCTGTCGAAAAAGAGCCAGGGCGTAATGATCCGTGTCCGTGCGGGTCTGGAAAGAAGTACAAGAAGTGTTGTTACGGGCGTGGTTGATCGGGCTTAGCAGTTCAAGTCGGTTTGGTGCGCTTATTTTGCTGCTTTAGCTTCGAAAAACTGATCTCGGAGGAGAGCCGCACGCTCGAAGTCGAGAGCCTCGGCTGCCTCGGCCATTTCCTGCTCAAGGATCTTCAAGTACTCCTCGAGATTGACTTCGTCCTGATACGATTCGGATGAGTTCACAGCCGCGGCCGTCGGAGCTTGACGGGCGTCGGCCACTCGCGTAGCGAATTCGATTTCCTCCACGGACTTCTGAATCGTTTCCGGCGTTATCCCATGCTCTTCGTTGTGCACGATCTGGATCGCCCTTCTTCGGTTGGTTTCATCTATGCATTCCTGCATTGAGGCGGTGATTTTGTCTGCATACAAAATTGCTTTTCCGCTTGCGTTCCTAGCAGCGCGGCCTACGGTTTGGATCAGCGACCTCGCATTACGAAGGAAACCTTCCTTGTCCGCGTCTAGGATGGCTACCAGTGACACTTCGGGAAGGTCGAGGCCTTCCCGAAGAAGATTGATTCCGACTAGGACGTCGATTTTTCCCAGTCGAAGGCTTCGAAGAATCGACATGCGTTCAATCGTGTCGACTTCGGAGTGCATATAGCGCACTCGAACTCCGACTGACTGGAGATACTCTGATAGGTCCTCCGCCATTTGTTTGGTAAGCGTGGTGACGAGTACTCGCTCGCCGAGTCGCTCCCGTTCACGGATCTCCGCGAGCAAATCATCAACCTGACCTTTCACTGGCCGAACAGAGATTTCGGGATCGATCAGTCCGGTTGGGCGGATGATCTGCTCCACGATCACTCCCCCAACTCTCTCGATCTCCCAATCGCCTGGGGTTGCAGACACGAAAACTGCTCTTGGAACTACTTCCTGCCATTCATCGAATGTGAGTGGCCGATTGTCTAGCGCGGACGGCAGTCGAAAGCCGTGTTCTATCAGAGCTTCTTTACGCGACCGGTCTCCTTTATGCATGCCGTTGATCTGAGGGATCGACACGTGGGATTCATCTAACACCGTTAGGAAGTCCGGAGGAAAATAGTCGATCAGGCAGGCAGGCCGCTCACCGGTGCTGCGCCCACTGGTATAAAGAGAGTAGTTCTCAATTCCAGGACACGTCCCAATCTCAAGCATCATCTCGATGTCAAACTTGGTTCGCTGCTCTAGACGTTGTGCTTCGAGTAGTTTATTCGTCGTGCGGAAAGATCTGAGTTGATGATCTAACTCGATACGAATGGCTGGGACCATGCTCTCGATCGTCGTGCGACGTGTTACATAGTGGCTGGCGGGATAGATCGCCGTCCGGTCTAGGGTCGTAATGATTTCTCCGGTCAGTGGGTCGAAACGGCTGATTCGTTCGACCTCGTCCCCCCACAATTCGATCCGAACCGCTTGCTCTTCGTAGGCAGGGAAGACTTCAACTGTGTCTCCCCTAACTCGGAAAGTGCCGCGTTCGAATAGGTAGTCGTTCCTTCTGTATTGAATATCGACTAGACCTCTGAGTATGTCTTTTCGAGAGTGCTCCGCGTTCTTGGTAATGTGAAGCATCATGCTCCGGTAATCCTGCGGATTTCCTAGACCGAAAATGCAGGAGACTGACGCAACCACGATCACGTCTTCTCGTTCCATCAGTGAAGACGTGGTGCGTAGCCTGAGTCGCTCAATGTCTTCGTTGATTGAGGCATCTTTCTCAATAAATGTGTCCGTTGCTGCGACGTACGCTTCGGGTTGGTAATAGTCGTAGTAGGAGATGAAGTACTCGACCGCATTATGAGGGAAGAGAGCCTTGAGTTCACCGTAAAGCTGTGCCGCTAGAGTCTTGTTATGTGACATGACTAGGGTGGGGCGTCCGTAGTTCGCGATCATATGTGCGATGGTGAAGGTCTTGCCCGTACCGGTCGCTCCGAGGAGAACTTGGTTGGTGTCACCTCGTTGGAGACCGGCGGTTAACTCGTTGATTGCTTCGGGCTGGTCTCCCGCTGGCTCATGTGAAGACACGATTTGGAATGCGCTCATGCTACGCACTCAACCATTTTGCAATGTGGTTTCACTGCCATGCCCCTGCAGCGCGCAAGAATTGTTCTTCTCAAGATTTGGTCGGCATTCGGCACTTTGATGCAGATCAATATGAAATTAGGTCTCACAGGTCAGGCCCAGCCGAGATCGTCCTCTTCGAGGTGCTCTCGACGCTCGACGTCTATTACACCTTTTACTCGACTGATCGACCGACGAACTTTCTCCAAGTGGGTCAGATCACGGACTTCGACTACGAACTCACCTGTCATACCACCTTGTGTTGTTTTCATGTCGGCGTGGGAGATGTCTGTGCCCGTGCTCGTGATCGCCTTCGCCACGTCGGAAAGTAACCCCCTGCGATCAGAGCCGCGCATAAAGAGCTTCACGAAAAAGCGGTCACCCTTTTCTGCTGCCCACTCAATTTCGATACGGCGTTCGGGATCTCGAGAAAGAGCGAGCACGTTTGGACAGTCTTTACGATGGATCGAGACCCCACGGCCTCGGGTGATATATCCAGTCACGGGGTCTCCCGGTACCGGCTGGCAGCAGCTGGAGTATCGGACCATGAGGTTGTCCATGCCTTGGATCCGAACACCGCGACCAGAGATCCGAAGCCGGGCCGCGAGTTTTGACAAAGCGGAGGGCGCCCGCTGGGCCACTTCAGTAGGATCATGTTCGCTATGGAACTGTTTGATCACCGCGGTAGGGCCGATGTCCCCGCGTCCAAGTGCTGCGTATATGTGATCTAGGGTTGGATATCCCAGCGTAATTGCTGCGTTGAGCTGGATATTGGAATCTGTAGGGAGGGCTAACCGGGCTTTCTTAAGCTCTCGATCTAGCAGCTCTTTACCGAGCTTGTGCGCTGACTCGAACTCTTCTTTTCGGATCCATTGCCGGATGCTTTGCCGAGCTCGCGATGTTTTAACGAAAGAGAGCCAGTCTCTAGTCGGTCTTTGTTTAGTGTTCGTGAGGATCTCTATCGCGTCTCCGTTTCTAAGTTCACGAGAAAGCGGGGCGATACGGCCGTTCACCTTAGCGCCCGCGCAGTTGTGCCCTACCTCTGTGTGAACTGAGTAAGCGAAGTCGATCGGTGTCGCGCCGGTCGGGAGTGCTTTTACGTCGCCGTCCGGAGTGAATACGAAGATCTCTCCACGAAAGAGGTCCATCCGAAGAAATTCCATAAACTCCTCGGGCTCAGCAGTATCTTGCTGCCACTCTAGAACCTGACGGAACCATGTCAGAGCCTCATCCGCCTCGTCGGTCCGGGATTTTCCGTCCTCTTTGTATCTCCAGTGTGCTGCTATTCCATATTCTGCCGTGCGGTGCATCTCCTCAGTGCGGATCTGAATTTCATACCGTAGACCTCCAGGACCGAGCACAGTCGTATGCAGGGACCGGTACATGTTGGATTTTGGGGTCGCTACATAGTCGTGGAAACGTTCCGGAATCGGAGTCCAGCGGCTATGGATGACACCGAGGGCAGCGTAGCAGTCTTGCAGTGATTCCGTCGTGATCCGCATGGCCATCAGATCGTAGATCTCCTCGAATGGCCGTCCTTGGTTCTCAATCTTTCTGTGTATCGACCATAGGTGCTTGGGGCGCCCTTCGACTTCGGCGGCGATTCCGGCTTCGGTCAGTGCCTCTTCAAGAGGATCTTTCATATCTAGGATCTGCCGCTCGCGAGATCGACGTCGCTGGCGAAGCTTCTTAACAAGCGCGGCGTAGTCCCCAGGCTCTAGGAACTTGAAGGCTAAGTCCTCCAGCTCCCATCTAATAGCTGCCATGCCTAGGCGATGAGCTAGGGGTGCGTATATCTCTCTTGTTTCTAGTGCTATCCGTCTCTGCTTGTTCTCCGATAGGTGCTCTAGAGTGCGCATGTTGTGCAGTCGGTCGGCGAGTTTGACTAGAATGACTCGTGCATCGCTAGCCATGGAGAGCAGCATCTTTCTGTAGTTCTCGACTTGCTGTTCGGTTGCAGAGCGGAACTGAACTTTTCCAAGTTTCGTGACACCGTCGACGATTGTTGCCACTTCGGAACCGAATCGGGTTTCGATGTCAGATAAGGCGAGCTCGGTATCCTCCACGGTGTCATGAATCAGTCCCGCAACGATTGTGTTTGTGTCCAGCCGGAGTTGGGCCAAGATCGTGGCGACTTCGACGGTATGTGTGACGAATTCCTCACCTGACGCTCGAGTTTGTCCGCCATGTGCTTCGAGTGCGAGCTCGTAAGCATCTCGAATCTTGTCAACGTCCGTTCGGTCCGCATAGATCTCTAGAGCGGTAGTTAGCTCTGGCGGGAGCGGGATCGGCGTTCTAGGTGCCGGCATAGTCACTTACTGTCGTAGTTGTAGGAGCTGTGTCCGCCGGCGAGCCTCAGGACTTCTTATGCTTGTCGGCGATCTTGGGACTACGAACGTCGCACTCCTGTAGTGGAAGCACAGGCGCGATTGTTTTCCCCGACAAGTGCTTTATCGAGCTAATCTCGCCCAGTCTGAGAAAAACTCCCCAGTTTTGTGTCAGTTTACAACGAAGAGCGTCCAAGGATGATATGTTACAATACCGAATAACCATGACAATACGCCAACTCTAAGTTGATACGACCCATGTGTGGTCGTGTTTTCTTGGAGACTCCAAAGAGAAACGCTTTCATCATACGAAGGTAGATTCTGATTAAGATCAAAACCTTGGTCGTGGCTGCTCTCAGCTGGGCTAGAAATCATCGTACGCTCGTCGCGTCATTTGTCCATGCTACGATTTCGTGGGTAGCGCTGTATATAGCGTTTCTCGCGGAGTCCGGATTCTCTCCCCAGACAGTCGAGTTATCGGATTTTCTGTGGTCTGCTGCAGTGCTCATAGCCATTCGCATACCGGTCAACTTCGGCCTGAGGCTGCATGTAAGTCGATGGCGCTTTGTCGGTAGCAGAGACTTTTTTCGTTTGGCTGTCACGCACACACTAGGTTCTCTAGTTTTTTTCGCGTTGGCTGGGTTTTCTCTGATCCCGGTTGTGTTGCCCGGCTCCATCATTGTCTTGGAATGGGCCCTAGGCGGCTATGTAACAATGACCGCTTGGGTAGCTTACCGCATTTTGTTC
>DEBI01000122.1 GCA_002348465.1 Gemmatimonadales bacterium UBA2960
GCAGTTCATAGCGGATCGCACGAACACCAGCCTGCCCACGCGTAAGATATCGGATGCCATCTGGTCAGCTTCTGCCCTGCGTCTAGTTCCGCAACCGATTCCCCCCAGCGAAGTGATGACAACAATCCCGGTTTTTCGAGATCACCACTGGCTGATCGAATCTCTGTGGCCGGATGGGCTTAGTCGCGGAACACTTGTTGCGGGCATAAAAAAGGATGTGGTCCTATCTCCTCTTCTGGAATGTGAGGTCGGAAGGGTGGCGATCTATGGGTGGCATCAGCAGGACGGTTCGCCCATTCAGCCTTTGTATATTGGACATGCCAGCGGCTGGGTCGACTATAGCCACGGGATCAGGCTCATTTCGAGGCGTGTGCTTGTGGACGGAGTAGAGAACGACCTCCGTGAACTGCTGGAACACCCGGTGATGTGGCCTCTCGTTTCAGATGAGGGTGTCATGCGCGATGGGCGGTACCCGACCGCCACTCGTTGATCCTGACCCCGCTTAGCACTAGCGTCTCTGGTCACTGGAGTGCAGAGGCTCACGGTTGTGGGCCTCCGAACCGTAAGGCTCATGCTTAAGGTCGGAATCGTTGGCCTACCGAACGTCGGAAAGTCATCCCTATTTAACGCGTTGACCGCTGCGGGAGCTCCCTCGGAGAACTATCCGTTCTGTACGGTAGAACCGAACGTCGGAACTGTAGAAGTCCCAGACGCGCGCCTAGACCGGATCCACGAACTTTCTGGGTCGAAGACCAGAGTACCAACTGTCATTCAATTCGTGGATATAGCCGGTCTCGTCGAGGGAGCCTCAGAGGGTGAAGGGCTGGGAAACAAGTTCCTTGGCAATATCCGCGAGGTGGATGCGATTGCGCATGTCCTTCGCTGCTTCGAGGAAGAGGACGTCACACATGTTCTTGGTACTGTTGACCCGGTCCGTGATCGAGAAATTGTTGAAACCGAACTCGTTCTAGCCGACTTAGAAACTGTGCAGCGACGCCTCGAAAAGGTTGAGAAAAAGGCGAAGTCGGGAGAGAAGGATGCAATTCGCGAGAAGGGCATACTGGACAAGGCAATGCATGCGCTCGAAAGAGGCAGGCCGGTGCGGGTGGCGGATATATCTGCGGATGAAATGCCGATCCTAAATGGGTTTCAGTTGTTAACCACTAAGCCTGTGCTCTATGTAGCTAACGTTGCAGAATCGGATCTTCCGGATGCTGATAATGTTTCGACGCGTGCGCTGTTCGATGCGGTGAAGGAAGACGCTGCCGAACTTAAGGGAAGTGAGGCGATTGTGACTGTTTGTAGCGCGCTTGAATCAGAACTCGCAGAGATGGACGACTCGGACAGTAAGCTTTTCTTAGAGGAGGTGGGGCTCAGCGAAACCGGACTTAATCGTTTGATTCGTGGAGCCTATGAGCTTCTCGGCCTAGTGACTTTCTTCACTACTGGAGAAAATGAGAGCAGAGCCTGGACAGTCCGATCAGGAAGTTCTGCGCCTCAGGCTGCGGGCACGATTCATTCTGACTTCGAGCGGGGGTTCATCCGCGCTGAGACGATCCACTTCGATGCTTTTTCTTCCGTGGGCTCATGGAAGTCCGCTCGAGATACCGGCGTCCTCCGGTCAGAAGGAAAGGGTTATACCGTTGTGGACGGGGACATCATTCTGTTTCGTTTCAACGTTTGATACTGAGTGGGTCTCTACTAGAAGGCTATTGCTCGAGGGAGTGAAATCGACTCCGACCCGAGAATGGGATCTTTTCGACCGATTGCGAGTACCCCGCCCCGTGAGGCATTCGCTTTCCAGACACGTTGTAACGAGAATCGACGGAGGCTAGTCATTACTACGAAGGTTGAAGTAACGAGAAAGCGGCTAACCCTGAGCTCGTCAGCAGTGAAGGAGATCGCCAGAGCATTAACCACGTTGGGTCTGGTCCACGTGGAGCAGGATGGAGTGTTGAATGTAAGGCAGAGCGAAGAGCTCAGGCGTGCGCTAGCTGAGGCCGGTGAGGCGCTGGCATGGGACGTAAAGTCCGCTACCAGTGCAAACCCAATGCCTGACGTGGTAAAGGATCTCAAGAAGCTTGTGAAAGCCGGAGCTAAGACGCTCAAGGCCGAAGTCGCAGTTGAGCTAAAGAAGAAGAGCTCCGAGGAGAGGAAGCTTGAGAAGACAGTAGAGGTGTTGACCAAGTTGACCGAGAAGTCAGAAAAAGCCTTCCCCGCAGAGATATCGTATTCTCATACAGCTCGTGATATCACGCGAGGCTTCTTTACGAAGACTGAAGAGATCGTGCTGGAGGATGTGAGTCAGGCTAAAGAGACACTCGCGACTGTGGAGAAGAGTCTAAATCGGTGGGGCAAGCTGAGGGTGCAGATGCATGAAGAACTTCAGCAGACTGATAAAAGACTCAAAGTACTTGTCTCTGATCTAGAGCCTTTTGTCATCTCATCGCGGCGCCTTATCGACGAGCTTTTGCTAACGTTCGCCTGATTCGAATCAGGGCCGCGACACGTCAGTTCCCTATTGGATCGCCGACCTCTGCTGCGTAGGCATCGCGCAGTGCCTCGTGATATTGATCCAGCAGTCCTGATAACGTGTCTTGTTCTTGGGCTACAGCATCCCTGAGTTCTGATCGTGTCATGAAATCGTAGACGATGGAAGACATGACCTCGGCACTGATTCTGAAACCGGTGTGGCCGATGTCGTTGAATGTGTCTACCAGCATACCGCGCGTGTGATTAGCGAAAAGAGAACTGAATATGCTGATTCCGATTCCTGGGATGTCTTTTGTAACGGCCCCGGTCTCTTCGTAACCTGAAGGCCTTGTCGGTTCAGGATTCATTCGTGGCGCCTCGAGCTCACCGGCGTACGCGAAGGCTAGCTCCTGCAAAGTCCCGAGGGAGATACCGTCTCGGTATTCCCCGTAGCGATCGATCTCGACCGTCGTTCCTGTAGCCAGTGCCGCACCTCGTGCGGCGTTATCCATCATTCTGGTGATGTGCTCTAGGTATACTGGATCGGGGTAGCGGATGTAGTAGTCGACTACGGCTCGTTGCGGGACGACGTTTGGTGCTTCCCCTCCCTCCGGGATCACGCCCTGGATGGACGCTTCCGGCCGCAGTGTTGAACGCAGACCATCGACTAGCGTATAAAAGTGCACGGCGGCCTCCAAAGCATTGCGACCAAACCAAGAGGACATCTGGTGTGAAGGACGACCGAGAAACGTGTACTTCACTTCGTTGATGTTTAAGCAGCAGCTTCCAAAGCCTGCTCGAGCTCGGGATGTTTCAGTCACACCGTGGCTTCGTACCATAAGGTCAGTACCGTCAAAAACTCCGACTTCGTGCATAATCACCTTCGCTGGGGGTCCGACTTCTTCGGCAGGAGTGCCAAAGATCTTTAGCTGACCGGGAGTCCCGGAACGCTGCATGTATTCTGCGATTGAGAAGGCGGAGGCAAAGACAATTGGTGTCTGCGCGTTGTGTTGGTCACCATGAAATGGACCATTCGCGTCCCGCAGAGCATCGTATTCCCCGATAAATCCGATCGTCAGCCCGTCCGCACCGGCTGGAGCCGTCCATGTAGCAACGAACGCAGTTTCCAGTCCGGCCACACCGACTTCAACGTCCCAGCCGCGTTCTCGGAGGATGCTCGTCAGCGTATCTACGGCAAGGAATTCCTCCCAGGCCACCTCGGGGTTGTGTCCGATGAAGTCGCTTAGATCCTGCATCTCATCGAGCCAAAGCTCAGTTGTTCTGCTTACGATGGCGTCGCGCTCTGTATCGGTGCGTCCGGCTAGTCTCTTTGCCATTCCAACCGGATCAAGCTGAAGCTGCAAATCGTTGATCTCTGCGAGGATGCCACGGGCTGCTGCGCGCTCAGTGTCTGTGGTTTGCCCTCTGGCTTCAGTACCCCCTATAGCGGAGAGGATGAAAAGGCTAAGTAGAGATGTGGCTAGTCGGCTGGTTTGCATTCAAGTGCGCTCGTGTTGCAGGACGGGACGAAGAACCTATTGATTGGAGTGGTGATGGACTACGATGAAGGTAGAGAAATAATCGCATAGGCTAGCTTTTTGAGTGCTAGCCAGATCCCGATGCCTAGTTCTGACTGGCAGAACGATCATGCGAAGTACACATTGCCAGTCAGCTATTATCGATAACTCTATATCATATCTCGCTCTGGCCATGAATCGGACCACCTCACATAAGCCGACAGTGCGGACGCTTGGCAACTCT
>DEBI01000109.1 GCA_002348465.1 Gemmatimonadales bacterium UBA2960
GCGCTTATGTGGGCCGCCGTCTTTGCGTTGCATTGGCCCAGCCCAGAGGCATTCCGAGGCGCGATCTTTCTGGCGATCATCTTTGGAATCTCCATTTCGGACGCGCGCTTCTATGTGATCCCCGATCAGTTTTCGGTCGGAGGAACGCTTGTCGGAATTTTTCTTGCGGTTCTTCCGGGGGGAATTGATATAGTGGCGTCCGTCATTGGAGCGGTGCTCGGCTATGGCGTTCTTTGGTTCGTCGGGATTGCTGGCACCTGGCTTATTGCGAGAATCTCTCCTCACAGGCTAGAGAGAATGGGAGTAGATCAAGCCATGGGTGGGGGTGACATCAAGATGTCCATGATGATCGGAGCCTTCGTGGGGGTGGAAGGGATAGCTCTGACTGTCTTCATTGCTTCAGCATTGGCAATCGTTATTGCATTAGCTCAATCGATTCCGGCTGCTCTGGCTCGGAACGAAGACGGTGATATGGAGATGGGTGGGCTGATCCCGTTCGGAGTTTTTATGGCGGCGGGCGGTGCGATCTCCTACGTGTGGGGCGACGCCATGATAGCGTGGTACGTCAAATCCCTCCTCGGAGTCGCTGGTTAGCTATCGCTTCTCAGGGGTCTGAACAATCACGCTTGTATCCGCACTGTTCGCAGATCAGCTTGCAGTGCAGGTTGAGCATAGGGACTCCGCACAGGTCACAGAGGTAGATTTGGTTCTCGGTCTGGGCAGGGACTCTGCCTTCAGCGTTTTCTGACAACGTATCAACTCTAGATCTCTGCTCGTCCGCCATCGCTGCTCTCTGTGTCGGGATTACCTGTGCCTATCCCCTGACGCAGGTATTCACGCGACAGTGATACGTAATGGGCTCCGCCTCCCTTGATCCACTCTGCCGCAGATCCGTCCAACTTCTTCTTCACTTTGCCTGGCACCCCTGCGACAAGGCTTCGCGCTGGTATTTCAGCATTCTCAAGCACTACGGTGTTCGCTGCCACTAAGCATTCCTCATCCACTATTGCATTCTGGAGGATCGTGGCATTCATCCCTATAACGGTCCTATCTCCGATCGTGCAGCTTTCCAGCTTGGCTCCGTGTCCCATAGTCACATCAGTGCCAATGACTGTGGGGCCCCATCGACCAACATGGACAACACAGTTTTCCTGGATGCTCGTTCGGGGACCTATAACTATTCCGTGGCTTGGATCGTCTCCCCGCAGGACCGCCCCGAACCAGATGCTTGCTCCGGCTTCAACCTTCACATTTCCTATGATCACAGCGCTTGGCGCGAGGAAGACCGAGGGATGAATTTGTGGCGACTTTCCGTCGAACTCGAGGATGGTAGCCATCACTCATCAGCCTCTTCTTCGGCAGCTCTTCTGCGAGTCACACGTGCACGAAGTACTTGCGTTTCAGATGACTGCAGAATGTCAATTCGTGCAACCGACGTCACCAAATATTCTCCGGATTCGGGCACGTGCCCCAATTCTTCAAGCAAGAACCCGTTCAACGATCTGTGCTCACCTTGAGGAAGAGCAATGTCGAGCTCTTCGTCGAGGTCTCTAAGGTCGACTCCGGCGTCACACTCTACGACGTCGTCACTAATGCGTTGGATCTCTTCTTCATCGAGGTCCGTTTCGTCGTGGATTTCGCCTACGAGTTCCTCAAGGATGTCCTCTAGTGTGATAAGACCATCTGTGCCGCCGAATTCGTCTGCCACGATCCCCATGTGGATGCGACGCGCTTGGAATTCTTGGAGAAGTTCGGTCAGTGATCGTGAGCCAGGAACGAAGAATGGATCGTGGGCTAAGTCGGCAACGCTCCGGTCGAGTTCGCCTCCGACGAAGCTCTCGTATATCTCTCGGACGTAGACTATCCCAGTCACGTCATCGACAGAGTCTTTGTAAACAGGCACGCGGCTGTACGGGACCTGCGTTAGGGTCGTTACGATATCCCTAAGTTTGAGGTCCTCTTGCCAGGCAAAAATATCGACCCGGGGAACCATCACGTCCCAAGCAGTGAGTTCGTCCAGCCGGAATGCGCGCTCTACAAGGAGACTCTCACCCTCTTCAAGCACCCCTTCTTCTTTGCCAATCTCTTGGATCTCCCGAAGCTCGCGCTGCGCATCTGAGACGGTGTCGTCATTGCCGCCAATGTGGTACTCCAGCCGCTCAACTGGCCGCACAAGTGGACGAGCGAACCTTTCGACTAAAAGTAGCATTCCTGCCGAGGAAAGCGCGAGCCTGATTGGTCTTCGCGCTGCGATTAGGTGAGGGATTAGGTCTGCGATCGTGAGCACTAATACTAAACCAAGCAAGGTACTCGTCACCTGTCCCAATCGGCCCCATGTCGAGACACCTGTTAGTGCGATTAACGCTAGGGCCGAGAGATTTAGAACAGTGGTCGTGACACGAACGCTAGCCTGAACTGCGTGCTTGTGTTCTCGGGCTGCGTCTATGTTTTCGGCACCGTCAAAGCCTTCTTCAACCAGAGTTCTGGTGTGCGAACGCGTAATATGGAAGACCGAATCGTGGACTGCTGTAAGGATCGCTGACATTAGAAGAAGTCCGACGACGATCGCAGCATATAGAACCATCATCGAGGGCTCCCCGCATCACCGTAACTACTCGGAGGTTGTTCTGTCACCTCAGGCTATTTCCGTCAGGTCCAACCCTGGCTCTCCTTGAGGAGTTCTTCGATCACGTCGCGCGTCGTTCGACCATCGGCTTCAGCTTCGAAGTTCAATACGAGGCGATGCGCCAGCACGGCTGGCGCCACTGCGCGCACATCATCATATGATGGAACTGCTGCTCCGCGCGATGCTGCCCGCGCCTTTGCACCCAACACGAGGTATTGCGAGGCACGTGGCCCTGCGCCCCATGATACGTAGTTCTCAGTCACCGAGGCGGCCTCGTCTCCGGGGCGGGTGGCACGTGCCAGATGGACTGCAAACGAGACCAGAGATGGCGGAACTGGAATACGCCGCACTAGTCCTTGAAGTTCGATCAACTCCTGAGCGGTGATGACGCTTCCCACCTCCTGCTCCGTGCCTCCTGTGGTTCTCATAGCGACCTCTTCCTCTTCTTCCCGGGACGGATAGTAGATCGGAAGCTCGAGCATAAAGCGGTCCAGTTGCGCTTCAGGAAGAGGGTAGGTTCCTTCCTGCTCAATAGGATTCTGCGTTGCGAGCACAAAGAACGGTCTTGGAAGAGTGTGCGTCTCGCCCGCAGCTGTAACTGCCCTTTCCTGCATCGCTTCAAGGAGGGCAGCTTGTGTCTTGGGTGGGGTGCGGTTGATTTCGTCTGCTAGAACTATGTTGGCAAATACCGGACCTTTCACAAATCTGAACACGCGACGTCCGGTTGTTCGATCCTCTTCGATTACCTCAGTCCCCGTTATGTCGGTCGGCATCAGGTCAGGCGTAAACTGAATTCGACTGAACTCTAAATCGAGTGCATCTGCTACCGTCTGCACGAGGAGGGTTTTTGCGAGACCGGGGACGCCAACCAGAAGCGCATGCCCATTGGCCAGCAAGGCCACCAGCATTTCATCAATCACCTCGCGTTGTCCTACAATGCGCTTTTCCACTTCCAAACGCATAGACGCGGCGACCTCGGCTGCCCTTTCGAGGAGCTCTATGTCACGGTCGATTGCTTGAGTTTGCTCGGTTATAGCCATTCCTTAGTTCCTGTGCGGCATTCAATCGTCCGAGTACGGACCGCACTGGAAGTAAGCGCGATGAAGCGGCTCGGGACCGGCGCGAAGATTGACGGAGCTAATGGGATCCGTCAAGCAGTTAACGGTTCTTTTTCCGGGAACACTCGAACTATGGGCAGGATGATTCACCGAGACGGGACTGGCGATGGGCTGAGTCGTTTCTAACGCGCGCTTGAATGTAGACTGTGACACGTGATCGCGGATCCTCATAATCTATAGTGTTTAAGGGTGTTTCAGCGGTTGTTGAACAGCTTGCGCATTTTTTCACAAGGACTATGTTTTCTCGGCTCCGCAGAGGTCGTTTTCTTAGGTAAAGCGATGTCCGGGTGCCCGAGGGGGTTCGGTTTGAAGCAGCGACCTGAACAGTCAGATGATCAGCTTAAGGAAGTGGTGCGAGCATCTGGTCAATTCATGGGTCACGGTCTGACTTGGGCCCTCGCCGTTTTGTTCTTCATGGGTTTTGGATTCTGGGCTGATGGAAAACTGGGGACAGGACCCATTCTGATGGTGATTGGTGCGTTCGTAGGCGGCGGAGCGGGTTTCTACAGCTTGTATTTTCACATAGTGATTGAACCGAGACAGCGGGAAGACGACCAGCAATGAGGGCTTCCTTGAAGTACGCGTCAGCGTGCGTGATTCTCGTATCGACTGTTTTGGTCGGACTTTGGCCGTTCCTAGATGATGCGGGTAGGTCTGGGACGCTCGTCGCTGCAGCTTTGGCGATTCCCGTCCAAACCATCGCTTTTTGGGCCTTGATACGCTTTCGAGATGAGGTCAACCGCTTCCTAGCCGTGTGGATAGGTGGGACGTTAGTTCGTATGGCTGTGATCGGAATTGGGGCGGTCATCGCCACAAAATCGGGCGCTGATTTTGCTATACCAATGCTCCTCGCGCTCGCGGGATTTCTCTTCGGCCTACTTTTGCTTGAGCCGTTCTACTTCCGGACCCAGTCAAGCGAAACGGTTCGGGCTTAGATGAAGCTTATGGCCGTGCTACAGGGTGCTGCTCACGCCGCTCAGGAACATGGGGGTGGTGCAGAAAATGGCCCTGACCTCCAGTACATGTTGATGCATCATCTTCTAGACGGGGCGGAACTAGAGTTCCAGCTACTTGGATTTGGGCCGGTCATCCACCTGCCGCACTTCGATCCGATACACATTGGACCACTTACACTAGACCTTTCTCCGACGAAGCACGTAGTCTTCTTATTCTTGGCTGCGCTTGTGTGTTTGGCGATTTTTGTGCCCATCGGACGAGCGATGAAAAACAAGTTTTCAAATCGGGCGCCAACTGGTTTAGCTAACGCGATGGAAGCGATGGTTCTTTATTTTCGCGACGAGGTTGTGCGCAGGAATATCAGTCACGGAGCGGATTCTTACACGGGGTACATACTCACGCTCTTCTTTTTCATTCTGTTTATGAATCTGTTGGGGTTAGTCCCGTTTGGTTCAACAGCGACAGGAAATTTCATGGTAACAGGCGCTCTGGCGCTGGTGACTTTTGTTGTAACTGAAATTTCCGGAATGAGAGCGCTCGGTTTTGCAGGGTACATGGGCACGATTTTCTATGCTCCGAAGGGTATGAACCCTCTAGGAACGGCGATCATGCTCGTGATCCTCACTCCCGTAGAGTTTCTAGGGAAACTCACGAAGCCATTCGCTCTGATGATCCGGCTTTTCGCTAACATGATGGCTGGTCATACTCTCGTTCTCTCGCTTCTCGGCCTGATATTCATATTCGCAAGTGGTGGGGCGATTGTTGCCGGAGGAGTGACATTAGCTTCCATAGCGATGGTGTCCGGGATCATGATTCTCGAACTATTTGTGGCGTTTCTTCAGGCTTACATCTTCGCGTTGTTGACAGCCGTGTTCATCGGCCAGATTCAGCATGCGCACTAGCAGTTCTATTTGGATTTCAAGTATCAGTAAATGATTTTAACCCGTCGTTAACGACAAACTTCCAAGGAAAGCGAAATGCTCTACGGAATGCTCACCGTTGTTCAGGAAACTGCTGCCGCCTCAGGTGGACTAGACCTGCTCGGCGCTGGAATAGGTATCGGACTTGCAGTCATCGGTGCAGGAATCGGCATCGGTCAAATTGGAAACGGTGTAGCCCAGGGAATCGCCCGTCAGCCAGAGGCTGCCGCCACGATTCAGGGGGCTGGAATCATTCTCGCCGCGCTGATTGAGGGTGCTGCTCTGTTCGGACTAGTGATCGCGCTTCTCTTCAAGTTCTTCTAATCAGCGGTGTCCTCGATCACGGTTAAGTGATGAGTAAGGAATGGGCTATTGGCATTTGGCTCATTCACCGTGCTGGAAGTATTACGGAGAGATAATGAGAGCCAGTCAAATCACAGTTGTAGTTTATGCGCTTGCGGCATCCCCAATTGAGCTATTTGGTCAAGGGGGAGAAGGTGGTGGTGGCCTATACGATATAAATACAGGTCTCAGCTTTTGGACCTTGGTCGTATTCGGTATCCTCGTCTTCATCTTGGGGAAGTACGCTTGGGGGCCCATCTTGGCTGCTGTCGATGCCCGCGAGAAGGGAATCCAAGCGGCGCTAGACGAGGCTGCAGAGCAGAATCAGGAAGCTGAGACACTTCTCGAGAAATACAAAGAAAATCTCGCTGACGCACGTCGACAGGCTAATGAGCTTTTAGCTGAAGGAAAGGCGGCAGGTGACTCTATCCGAATGGAGATTGAGGAGAAGGCGAGAGGCGAGGCCCAGTCAATCATTGAGCGGGCTCGTGCCGAGATCGAACGTGAGCGTGATGCCGCTATCGCCGAAATCAAAAGAGAGTCGGTTGATCTGGCTTTGTCTGCGGCGACGCGGCTGATTAAAGAAAATCTGGACCAAGAAAAAGACCGAGCGCTTGTTGAGCGTTATCTGGCTGAGATGGGTGGGGCTGGAGGTGAGCGTTGAGGGACGAAACTGTAGCGCGGAATTACGCAGAGACACTTTTCGAGTTAGCCCTGCGAAACGAAGCTCTTCAGGAGTACGGAGATGCCGTCGCAACGGTCGCGAAGCTGATCGAAGAAGATCCGAAGTTCCGCTTGTTCATCGAGACCCCGCGAATTGATGACGCTGACAAAAAGAATGTGGTCAAGAAGGCCTTTGAAGCGTCTTTGCCCAAGCATGTCGTGAATTTCGTTCTAGTTACAATTGACAAGAGACGTCAGCGGCTTTTGCGGTCGATTTCTAATCAGTATCAAGTACTGCTCGATGCTCACTTGGGAAGGGAGCACGTGCAGGTAACGGTGGCCCGTCAAGTGGACGAAGCCACTCGTGAGTTGATTGCGGGAAAGCTCTCTGTGGCACTTGGCAAAAGAGCGATCCCACACTTCCGGGTAGAAGCAGGGATCCTGGGAGGCCTCGTGGTACGTACAGGGGACACGATCTACGATGGATCGGTCCGAAGGCGGATGGAAGGGTTGCGCCGCCAAATGCTCGCGGCCGACCTGCCCACCGACTCCGGTGAAGCAGCGACAGCCTAAACCGAATTTAAACTCTAGAATCCAGACAATAAGATGGCCAACGACTCCCAGCTTCGCGCCAGCGAGATCAAGGACGTCCTGCTCGACGAGATCGAGCGATATGAAGACGAGCTCCAAGCAGAAGAGGTCGGTGAAGTCCTAGAGGTTAAGGACGGAATTGCCCGCATTTATGGTCTTACTAAGGCTATGGCGTCGGAGATGCTTGAGATTACGTCATCAGAGTCAGGTGAGACAGTAACCGCGCTTGCCCTGAACCTTGAAGAGGACAATATCGGTGCGGTGATTATGGGTGAGTGGATAAGTCTGCACGAAGGAGATCAGGTTCGGCGCACCGGCCGTGTGTTAGACATCCCAGTGGGTGCCGGATATCTGGGCCGGGTGGTTGATTCCCTTGGTAACCCTCAGGATGGTCAGGGGCCGATAGCGGATATTGAAGGTAACCGCCAGATCGACATCGTAGCTCCGGGTATCGTGAAACGACAGCCGGTAGGTGAGCCGATGCAGACGGGAATCAAAGCGATTGACTCGATGATTCCGGTAGGACGCGGACAGCGTGAATTGATCATCGGTGACCGCGGTACCGGAAAGACTGCTGTTGCCGTCGACGCGATCATAAATCAAAAAGACACTGACGTTATTTGTATCTACTGCGCCATCGGTCAGAGGGCGGGTAAGGTCCGGGCGGTAGTTGAAACGCTGCGGGAACAAGGAGCTATGGAGTACACGATCGTTGTGACCGCGAATGCGTCTGACCCTGCGCCGATGCAGTATATTGCGCCGTATGCCGCCACAGCCTTAGCGGAACACTTCATGTGGCAAGGCAAACATACATTGGTCGTGTATGACGATCTCTCGAAACAAGCACAGGCTTATCGTCAGCTCTCATTGATTCTTCGTCGCCCTCCAGGGCGGGAAGCATATCCGGGAGATGTTTTCTATCTCCACTCTCGTCTCCTAGAGCGTGCGTCCAAGCTCGCAGACGACCAGGGCGGAGGGTCTCTCACCGCGCTACCGATTATCGAAACGCAGGGTGGTGATGTTTCCGCGTACATTCCGACTAACGTGATTTCGATCACCGACGGTCAGATTTTCCTTGAACCGGATCTGTTCAACTCTGGTGTGCGGCCTGCCGTAAACGTCGGTATTTCGGTTTCGCGTGTTGGTGGCTCTGCTCAAATCAAGGCCATGAAAAAGGTTGCAGGTCGTCTCCGTTTGGACCTGGCTCAATACCGTGAACTAGAGGCTTTTGCTCAGTTCGGTTCAGATCTAGATGCCGCCACACAGCGTCAACTAGCTCGGGGGGCCCGTACGGTGGAAATGCTCAAGCAGCCACAGTATCAGCCGATGCCGGTCGAGAATCAGGTCGCCGTAATTTATGCGGTGACCAACGGGTATCTGGATGATGTAGATGTAAGCTTAGTTCGTCAGTGGGAACTCGGGTTCCACCAACAAATGGCCGCAAAGCACCAAGGAGTGCTCGATGGTATTCGAGATGGTGGCCAACTCACTGACGAGTTGAATGAGCAGTTGGTGTCTGCGATTGAGAGTTTCAATGAGTCTTTCGCTGCCGAGCACCAGGCCATTGGGGCCTCGGCCTGAATCGGCTGACTCTTTACCGAGTAGAGGAGAAACGAAGTGGCAGGTGACGCGGACGTAAAGCGCCGGATAAAGTCAGTCGAAAATACCCGGCAGATAACGCGCACAATGGAGCTGGTAGCGACTTCGAAGCTCAAGAAGGCGTCAGACCGGGTTCAGGCGGCCCGACCTTATGCGGATGCGCTTCAGGAGATCGTGGGAGGACTTTATTCACCCGCTTTGAGCGAGAAATACCCAATTCTAAGACGGCCGAAAGAGGTGTCGCGAGCCGCAGTAGTGCTACTGACAGCGAACCGTGGTTTGTGCGGTGGATTCAACTCAAACCTCATCAAGCAGGCGCGCAATCTTATGGAAGATTTGCGTGCTCAAGGTATAGAGACAGAATTGCATATAGCAGGAAAGAAGGGTGTCGCTTACTTCCGATTCCGTGGTGAAGAGATCACAACGGAGAAGGCCGATGTGGGGGACAGTCCGACCGTGGACGATGCTGAAGCGATCATCGCCCCAGTGCGGGAACGTTTCGAGAACGGACAAGTAGATGCGGTATATCTCGTCAGCTCTAAGTTCAAGTCGGCGATGTCGACGCCGCCGCATACGCGCGACTTGCTACCGATATCGGGTGATGAAAACGCGTCTCCGGCTGACGTTTACATTCTGAGCCCTAGTGGGGACATGATCTTGGAACAGATCCTTCCCGTATATATCCGCAACGCTGTCTATACGGCGCTAGTGGAGAATGCCGCCGCGGAGCAGGGTGCCCGCAGGTCAGCAATGAAATCTGCAACCGACAACGCCGGTGACGTGCTTGAGCACCTCACCCGGACTTACAACAGGGCCCGTCAGGCCCAGATCACGCAGGAGATCGCCGAGATCGTCGGTGGCTCCGCCGCCCTCGAGTAGGGATATATAGGGACATCATGGCTGATAACACTGGAAAGGTCGTTCAGGTCATCGGACCGGTTCTCGACGTTGAGTTCGAGGCCGCCCATTTGCCTGAGATCTACAACGCGCTTTCACTCAAGACGACGAACGAGGCTGGTCAAGAGATCGAGCTGATTGCCGAAGTGCAGCAGCACATTGGTCGCGGTCAGGTTCGTGCTGTGTCTATGTCTTCCACAGACGGTGTGACACGCGGGATGGAAGTTTCTGACACTGGGGCGTCGATTTCGGTCCCGGTCGGGGAGGCTGCTCTCGGAAGAATCTTGAATGTACTCGGGGAGCCTGTCGATGAGATGGGTCCGGTCGGAGGAGAAAAAGCAGACGAGGTCGAAAGGTGGCCCATACACCGACTAGCTCCAAAGTTTGATCAGCTTGAGCCGAAGACGGAGATTTTTGAGACGGGGATAAAGGTCGTCGACCTGCTAGCCCCTTACGTAAAGGGTGGGAAAACGGGTCTATTTGGAGGTGCCGGCGTCGGTAAGACCGTCATCATCATGGAGCTCATTAACAACATTGCGATGGAACACGGCGGCAAGTCGGTTTTTTGCGGTGTGGGTGAGCGGACAAGAGAAGGCAACGACCTGTGGCTCGAGATGAAAGAATCCGGAGTCCTTGATTCGACCTCGCTTGTTTATGGCCAGATGAACGAACCTCCAGGAGCTCGGCTTCGAGTCGGCCTCTCCGGTTTGACCATGGCTGAGTACTTCCGTGACGTTGAGAACCAAGACGTACTTCTCTTCGTCGACAATATTTTCCGTTTCACACAGGCCGGATCAGAGGTGTCAGCCCTCTTGGGGCGTATGCCATCTGCTGTTGGATACCAACCTACACTCGGTACTGAGATGGGTGAGCTCCAAGAGCGCATAACCTCTACCGCAGCCGGCTCGATAACTTCGGTCCAGGCGATCTACGTGCCGGCCGATGACCTCACAGACCCGGCTCCTGCTACCGCGTTCACGCACCTAGATGCTCAGACTGTCCTTTCGCGTTCTATAGCGGAGCAGGGCATATATCCGGCGGTTGACCCACTGGACTCGAGTTCTCGTATCATGGATCCGCAGTTTGTGGGTGAACGTCATTATCGAGTCGCGACACAGGTCCAGGCTATCCTACAGCGCTACAAGGATCTTCAGGACATTATAGCGATTCTAGGTATGGACGAGCTGACCGAAGAAGACAAGATCATAGTCGGCCGAGCCCGCCGGATTGCCCGGTTCCTCTCGCAACCATTCTTCGTGGCTGAGCAGTTTACTGGCATTTCCGGAAAGTATGTCAAATTAGAAGAGACGGTTGAGTCTTTTGAGCGCGTTGCAAATGGTGAATTCGATCACCTCCCAGAGCAGGCTTTCTATATGCAGGGTGGGATCGACGAAGTGGTTGCGGAAGCTGAAAAGCTTGCGGCTGAGGGCTGACTCTGATGGCTTCATTGCTGCACGTACGTGTCGTCTCTCCGGAACGGATCGTGTTCGAGGGTGAGGCTTCTGCCATAGTTGCACCGGCGTGGGATGGGAAGGTGGGTATCCTACCCGGTCACGCGCCGATGCTTTCGCTGATCGGTTCTGGTGAGCTCACGCTGGACCGTTCGGGTGGCGGAAGCGAGGATTTCCATGTCGTAGGAGGTGTGCTGAAGGTTGAGAGAGACATGGTAACCCTACTGACCGAGTACGCGGGCGATGGGCCACCGACAGAAGCTTCCGATCCTGAGGTAATGATGGTAGACCGCATCGATTGAGGTCTTGTTGATTTGAGGCTCGATCTCCATATACACACCACGGTGTCAGACGGCGCCTGGTCTCCAGGCCAGGTCGTGAGCGAGGCGGTTGCGGCCGGCCTGGACGTAATTGCGATCACGGATCACGACACTGTAGCGGGCGTAGCAACGGCTCAGGGAAGAGCTAGCAAGCTTAGTATACAGGTAATCCCTGGCATTGAAGTTTCGTCGACCTACGGGACCACGGACGTCCATGTATTGGGTTACTTCGTTGATCCACGTTCGGCTGTCCTTCTTGAGCACGGTCGTGTCGCTGGGTCCCGGCGAGCGGAAAGAATGCGTGAGATGATCGAGAGGCTGGATCGTATGGAGGTTAAGATCTCTTACGGCGCGGTTATGGATGAAGCTGGACCAGAAGGGGTTGTAATTGGACGACCTCATCTCGCTAAGGCTCTTGTGAAAGCTGGTTATGCTCAGTCAGTCTGGGACGCGTTCGAACGACTTATTGGCAACGAGAGTGAGGCCTTTGTGCCCACACATCTTTTGGAGCCAGCAGAGGCGGTAAACTTGGTACTTGAGGCGGGCGGTATTCCGCTGTGGGCGCACCCGCCCGGGCAACTGGTTGATTCGCTTCTTCCTTTATTGCTCGAGGCCGGACTTAGGGGTCTCGAGGTGTATCGCCCTCGGTCCAAGAAAACGGACGTGATTCGATTAGAATCAATCTGTAAGGCGAACGGACTACTGATGAGTGGTGGTTCTGACTGGCACAATCCACGGAGTGGAAGGGCCCTAGGTGATTTTTACGTACAAGGGCATGAGATCGAGGATCTCCTGCATGCAGGTGGGCTTTAGGTTGGACGATTCGCTACTCCTCTCTAATCACAGGCCCTGAAAGAGTCCAGGAGTGCAGAGACTTCGGATCCTGGGTCATCAGCATCCATGATGCTTCCGATTACCGCGATGCCAGCAGCGGAGGTATGGTTTGCTATCTCTCGTGCTCCCTCAACGTCTATACCTCCGATGCCCAGCACTGGAACATCAACAGCATCAACAACTGCTTGGAGGCCTGCTAGGCCGATTGTCGGGCCCACGTCTAACTTGCTCAATGTCGGATAAATAGTGCCACATCCGATGTAGTTGGCGCCCTCTGAGACCAGGCGTTGTGCCTCGGTGGGCTGGTCGGTAGAAGCTCCAATCAGAAACCTTTTTGGTGCTATGCGTCTAATCGCCGATACAGGGACATCGTCAGGCCCTAAGTGGACTCCGTCCGCTCCTACGGCGCGTGCGACATCGAAGCGGTCATTAACGAGGAGAAGCGCGTCTGCCGCTTTTGTGAGCTCTCTAAGTCTTAGACCCAACTCTACTGTGTCACGCGACCTTGCTTTCTTAGCTCGTAGTTGGATCGCGGGTGCCCCGGCATCCAGTGCCGATTGCACGATGCTGAGGATAGACCTAGGAGCGTTTGGGTGCGAGCCAGTGATGAATATCAGACGGAGTCGTTCTATAGACAACACAGGATAATTCGCAGGGTTTGATGGTCAGGAAGGACTCGTCAGAATGGCAACTCAGAGGCCGTTTCTTGCCATTCTTTGTTCTTCTTTAGCTCTGTTATGATCTGCAAGCGTGCTGGTGAATACGTGAGACCCGTCTGGTCGAGCTACGAAGTACCAATAGTCATGCTCCTCCGGTTTTAGTGCTGCGTCGATCGCCATCGCTCCAGGGGAAGCGATCGGTCCGGGTGGCAACCCGGGTTGCGTATAGGTGTTGTAGGGGTTGTCAGCCACGGAGTCTATAGCCGCGTATAGGAGGCGCTCTCTGTAACCGCCCAGTGCATAGATCACGGTGGGGTCGGCTTGCAGGAGCCAGCGGTTGCGTATCCGGTTGTGATACACGCCTGAGATCCGAGACATTTCTGATAGCTGCCGAGCCTCAGTCTGAATGATTGAAGCCAGCGTCACTATTTCATGCTCTGACATTCCGGATGCTTCGAGTTCTGTTTTCCTGGCATCCGTCCACAGCGATCTGTATTGGCCGATCATGGTGGTGATGACCGTCTCTAGGCTAATACCATTCGCGAACCTGTATGTGTCCGGGAATAGGTATCCTTCGATTGTAGGCCCCTCAAGGTTGAAGCGTTCCGGAAGCATCGGATCCTGCAAGGCAATTGTAATTTCGTCTTCAGTATCCTGGGTAACCTCTGACAGTATAGGAGCAATCTGCCAGACGTTGAGTCCTTCCGGTATGGTAATAGCGGTAGTCTCTACTAATCCGCGTGAAATTCTCCGAAATGCTTCTCGGGTCGAACTAGAGGTTTGCATCCTGTAGATGCCAGCCTTGAGGCTTCGTTCCTCTCCTTTAAGTTTTACGTAAGCTCGAAAAAGGACAGCGCTAGCTATGATTTCGTTTTCCTCTAGGAGGTAGGCGACTTCCCCAGATGAAGCACCTGGGGGAATCTCGACTATAACCTGCTTACCGTCGACTCTTTTGGAGAGCGCTATAACGCTTACCAGCAAAACGGGAAGCGTCACCAGTACCCAACGGTTCATCCAGTTCGGTCTGTAAAACCTCATCGTGCGATACCAGGGTTGTCGAGCCACGCCTGAAGAATTAGCTGCGCCGCCGCGGCATCGATGCGCCCTTTTTCTCTTCGTTTGGAGCGAGGCAGGCCTGAAGCGTACACTGCTCGCTCTGCCTGTACCGATGTCATCCGTTCGTCTACATATGCTACGTCTGCTCCGATTTTTCTGCCGAATTTATCTCCCATCAACCGCACCTCAGCGCACCATTTGTTTTCCTTGCCATCCAGGCTCAGCGGTAATCCGACCACCAGCTGACAGACATCATAGTCTGTAACGGTCTCCAGCATGCACGCATACGGTGGTCTTTTCCCTTCTCGCCTGATGAGAGTTTTGAGGGGTGCAGCCAGAGTGTTTGTGGAATCGCTTACTGCCATACCTATTCTCTTGGTGCCGAAGTCAATACCGAGTGCCCGACACCCTTTCGGACTGAGGTCAGAGTGCTTCGAGTGCATTCGATATCTCAGCCCCGTTTAAAATTGCTTTATCCAGTTTCTGGATCGCTGATTCGGAACCAAAAGCGAACTCGCACGCGTCGTCTCCCCGAGTTTGGCACGAAATCTCGAGCACGGCCACTGAGCGCCCCGAGAGCTTTGAGAGAATGCCAGAAAGATAACCTTCGCTGAAACAGCAGTTCGTGACTCGAACATTAGTATCGGATTGCGGCTTTGCTTCTGCCCAGTCGGTGGCGCGTAGCACTCCGATCGCACGATGAGGGGTGCTGTGAGAAAGTGTTCCCCAGCCACGTCTTGAGAAAAAAGCTGATATGGAGGACCAGAAGGTATCCTGACCCATAGCCGAGGAATCGCCTCCGAACTCTTGGTTCATCAAAGAAGCCGCTGTAAGTCCGGATTGGTATCCTACTCGGCTTAGCATCCGAACTCCCTCTGTCGTGTTTAGTCCTACAGCGAGTTCAGAATACATTGATTTGAAGACTGATACAGGGAGGAGAATCTCACCGGTCATCATCTCATTGTTGCCCAATCATTGCTCCAATACGGACCGTACTCGATCAGCTTCAATATACACAGAGAGGATGATGTAGGCCCCAAGTGTTTACTGGTAGCCCCTAATCCTAGAGGAACGGAAACGTCGACTCGAACGATCACATAAATCAGTCGGTTCCGTGCCCGGGATGAAATACTCGGTGTATTGATCCTCTTCCGGGCACCAGCGTGACGCCAACAGTCCGGTTTTGCGATCGACCACGACCGCATTGAGGCCGTCAGGTATCTCCCAGAGATTTGGGCGAGCTAGGAGCGGGCGCGACCCCATCCTACCGGAGTCCTCATCTATCGATATACCCTGGTATACCTGGCTCATGAAGGAACCCCAAACTGGAGCTGCTAGTCCTCCTCCTGTTGCCTGACGGCGACCAGGACCTAAGCGGAAGATTGGCTGTGGCGTATCCATTCCGAACCAGACTGTGGCGAGTAGGTTTCCAGTGAACCCTGTGAACCAGACATCTGTCCCGTCGTTGGTAGTTCCAGTTTTCCCTGCGGCTGGGATGTTATGGGGGAGTCCTCCACGGACGCGCACGGCTGTGTAGGCTGTTCCGCGTCGCACGACATCTTCCAGCATATCCACGACGATACGTGTAGGTAACGGCTCAAGAACGGTCGTCTTTTCGGGCTGGGGTTCCCATATGACGGTTCCGTCGTCGTCTTCAACTCTAAGGATGGGGAACGGACGGACCTTGGTTCCCATGTTAGGAAAAGATGAGTATGCCTCAGCTATTTGCAGAGGGATTACCTCAGAAGCACCTATGGTCGTTGAAGGAAATCTTTCAATCTCTGTCATGATCCCCATCCGACGGGCAGTCTGGGCAACGGTTTCTATGCCGACCTCCTCCCAGCCCAGTCGGATTGCGATCATGTTGGTTGATGTATAGAGCCCCTCGCGAAGGGTCATTGGTCCCTTGAATTCGTCAACGAAGTTTGATGGACGCCAATCCGACCCATCAAGTTGCGGATATACGACGGGAATATCCTCCACGATATAGGAGGCAGGTATTCCAGTGTTGAGCGCTGCAGTGTAAACGAATGGTTTAAACGAGGATCCTGCCTGACGTCTTGCTTGCCGTGCCCGATCGAATTTTGAGTGTTGGAAATCGCGTCCTCCGATCAGGGCCTTCACGTGACCGGTTTCCGGATCTAATGAGATGAATGCGCCCTGCAGATAGGGGGTTGAACTACCGTAAGAGGTGTCTGCCGGTTCGTAACGTGGGTGAAGGAAGTTGACCGAGTCTGCCTCTATCTCTGCCCAACCAGCTTCCATAGCAGCTCGCGCCGCTTCCTGCATCTGGATATCAAGAGTTGTGTACACTCTGAATCCACCACGATAGATCTCTTCACCGAAGCGATCAGCTAAGATTTGCCGAACCCACTCCTCGAAGTATGGAGCGAACTGAGTAGAGGCGCGGTCTGGCTCGACTTCGGGTAGAGGAAAGGATTTCCAAAGCTCGGTCTCGGATTGGGTTAGGTAGCGTTGCTGCGCCATTAGGTCTAGAACGGTGTTTCTGCGCGCGAGTGCGCGCTCTGGGTTTGTGAAGGGGTTGTACCACGTTGGGCGGTTGAGAATAGCTGTAAGAAGCGCGGCTTCGGCCACATTTACTTCTGCCACGTCTTTTCCGAAGTACCGAAGTGATGCAGCCTGGAACCCGTAGACGCCACCCATGTAGATCTCGTTCAAATACGCTTCGAGGATCTGTTCCTTTGTGTAAGATCTTTCTAGGTCAAGAGCGACCTGAAGCTCTTTGATTTTCCGGGTATAGCGCTGCTCAAATCCTATCTCAGCAAATAGATTGCGAGCGAGCTGCTGGGTGATCGTGCTCCCGCCCCCCGCATAGTTGAAGGTGATTACACCGATCGCTGCTCGTGTGAACCCTATTGGGTCAAACCCACGGTGTCGATAGAAGCGTTTGTCCTCCATCGCTACAACCGACTGGTGAACATGAGCTGGTAAATCCGAGATCCGGATTGGGGTACGAGTCTCAAAGCCGAATTCCGCTATTTGTTCACCGTTGGCTGCTAAGATTTTGCTTTTTTGTTCATGCTCAAACGTTGAAATACGAGCAATGGAAGGACAGGCGTCTCCGGCGCATAGGTTCTGCCAGGTACCCCAGAATCCACCAACGCCGAGTGCCCCCAAGAATCCTATAGCAAGGAGGTATACTCTTGGATGCCAGAATCTCGCGAATCGACTACGGAGCCCCTGACTACCTGTCCTTTCGTCTCTTGCCGTCGCTCGTGCCATCATATCGGTTGCCTTATAACCATCATAGAGAATCTACACTGGCTCGTTGCAAGTCGGGTGCCAACCGTATTCACAGTGTCGAAGCTACCAATTTAGCCACCCCTGACTCAAGCATCTTCTTTAGGCATCCTAAAGGGGTTAACCGTTAGTTGAGCGGAGACACAAGTGCCGCGATTCATCTATACCTCCTGTCCTGTCCCGAATGAGACCACCTAGATCACCCAACATTTCTGTCATAACGCTGGCACTGGCTGTGTCTGGTTGCGGTGGCCAGACGTCGCAGTCATCGCTGGTCGTGTCGTCGGATCCTGAGCTGGCGGTGATTGGAGCAGAGTTACTGCCAAGGCTCGCAGAGCGAGCTGGCATGGATCTGTCGCATCCAGTGCGGATCGAGGCGCGAAGTCGAGCCCAACTAGTGAGTTATTTACGCCTGAAGCTTGATGAGGATTTACCAGAGGATGAGGCACGGGCACGAAGGGATACGTATGCGTTACTTGGTCTCGTAGAACCGGATCTAGGCCTTAGGAATCTCCTGCTAGGCTTGTATACTGAGCAGGTTGCTGGTTTCTATGACCCTGATTCGACGGCACTTTTTGTTCTGGACGATCAACCAGAAGCGGCGTTAGAAGGGTTGCTACTTCATGAACTAGTTCATGCTGTTCAGGACCAAAATGTCCGTTTAGATGAATTAGTTGATCCAGATCGCGGGAATGACGCGGTGACAGCGGCGCAGGCGGCGATCGAAGGACATGCTACACTGGTAATGTTCGAATACCTGACCGAGCAGGCAGTTGGGTCTCCGATCGATCTGTCCCAGATCCCTGATTTTGAGTCTCAGGTCCGTCCCGCTCTAGCGGGAGTTAGTCAGCAATTTCCAGCTTTAGCGGATGCTCCTCGTATAATTCGAGAATCCCTTCTCTTTCCGTATGTCGAGGGCGCCATCTTTGTTCAGCGACTATGGGCCGATGGAGAGCGACATAGTCCGTTCGGGCCGTTGATGCCCGGTTCGACCGAGCAGGTGGTTTATGCTAATGCCGATCGATCAATTGATCTGTCAATCCTTGTCGACAAGGGGAAGGTGATTTTACAAGATGGACTAGGAGCGTTCGAGCTACAGATCTTCTTGGAAGAAGTGCTGGAGGTTCCGGGCGGCATAGCCGGTGAGGGAGCGGCGGGCAATCTAGCTGCGATGTGGGATGGTGATCACTACGTCTTGGTCGAGTCAAGCGATGGTGATCGGCATTTAGTTTGGGTGGTCTTGTGGTCTGATGAAGACGGACATCATCAGTTCACGGAGCGAATATGGTCACATGCAGATAATCTGGGTGGTACGGTTTCAGTCGAGAGAATCGTTGTGGAAGATCGCTCGGCGACCCTGCTGCAGATCGGGGGCTCGGTAGACGCGATCGTTGAGCGGGCCCCCTCCAAATCATGATAAAGGGCGTGCATGAGGCAGCTTACGCCACTATAGAGGTCGCTGCGGCTTCAGGTGGGTATCAGGTGTTCGTTGGCCCTTCTCTTCTAGCTTCTGTGCCGGCGGTGGTGGCGACCTATGCACCTGCTCGGCGGCTTGCGGTTATCTCGGATGACAGGGTCGGGCCGATCCATGGTGAAACTGTAGCGGAGGCACTTAGGGACGCGGGTCATGATATAACTTTTCTTACGTTTCCAGAGGGAGAAGCATCCAAGACCAGGAAGTTTTGGTCCATCCTCACGGACCAGATGCTTGAAGCCGGGTTGCAACGCGACTGTGCGGTGGTGGCTGTAGGGGGAGGTGTCACCACAGACTTAGCTGGATTCGTTGCCGCTACGTTTCTCAGGGGCGTTCCCGTCATCCAGGTGCCCACGACCACCCTTTCAATGGTTGATGCCTCGGTCGGGGGTAAGACCGGCGTGAATGTTCGCAATGGAAAGAATCTGGTTGGTGCCTTCCATGCACCGAGTGCTGTTGTCGCGGATACAGAGGTGCTTGGCACACTGGATCCCCGGTTCTTGGCCGAAGGGCTTGTGGAGGCTGTAAAGCACGGAGTGATATTGGACGAAGAACACTTCCTAGGGATAGCGAATAGGATACAAGAACTGATCTTGGCTGATCCGAAGGAGAGCGCCAGGTGTGTAACAGCATCTGTGCGACTCAAGTCACAAGTGGTGGCGCGCGACGAGTTCGAGCGAGGTTTGAGGCAGGTCCTGAACTTTGGACACACCGTAGGGCATGCGTTAGAAGCAGCAACGGATTATCGACTAGGCCATGGCAGGGCGGTAGCCTTCGGTATGATTGCGGAAGCGCGCATAGGCGAGCGGCTTGGCCTAACCGAACCCAAAACCTCTGAGAGCCTGACAGACGTGCTCGCCGAACTTGTCGATAGAACGGCGCTTGAGGTTGAGACTTCGACTGTGCTTGGTTTTCTAAGCGCCGATAAGAAGGCTAGAGATGGTCGAACGCGTTATGTGCTTCTTCGTAGGATCGGTCAGGCTCTTGATCAAGGAGGATGGGCAAGAGAAGTCGACGAAGACGTCGTGCGAACGGCAGTGGACGAGGTGATTTCTGGGTGGTGAGACTTTTAAGGGTTTATGGATTCTTCCAGTACCTTTTACCCTCGAGGATCTAGGTCTAATAAATAAAAAGGAGAGGTTTCGTTATTTGGTGAGGTGAACCAAGAACGTTATTATTCTCTCAAGCTTTAACGTGTGCCGTAAACAGAGCAGAGATTCCCATTGGGTCTCATCCGGCGGTGCAGCTTGTTACGAAGGTCCGGGTTTAGACCCGCACCCAGTTGAAGTCGCTTGTTTCTATGGTGTCCCCTTCGGAGGGTCCATTTGTTAGGGAGCAAGTTTTACGCAGGGGGTGAACTCTCCCGAACAGCGATGGCTGAGGGACAGTTCTCACTCTAAGGGGTTCGCGGCGTCCGAGGTGGACGTGCCTCTAGGACTTCCTTTGACCTCGGTCGTGCTTTAACGACGCGACTAGGTGGGGAGGTCTCGCGAGATGACTATACAGTTTGCGAGACATATACCATGAGTATTCAGTACACTAAGACTCCACATATGGGTGGGGTGGGCATGGCGGGTCCTGAGTCACCGCATGCAGCGCTCCTCATTGACTTTGACAATGTCACGATGGGTATGCGTTCCGATCTTTCAAAGGAACTCAAGACGCTCCTCGACTCAGATGTCATCAAGGGTAAGGTCAGCGTTCAAAGGGCCTACGCGGATTGGCGAAGGTACCCGCAGTACATTGTCCCTCTGTCGGAGGCGTCCGTCGATCTGATTTTTGCACCAGCATATGGAAGCAACAAGAAGAATGCGACTGACCTCAGAATGGCGATCGATGCGCTCGAATTGGTTTTCATTCGCCCAGAGATCGGTACGTACATACTCCTCACCGGGGATTCCGATTTTTCTAGTCTTGTGCTTAAGCTCAAGGAGTATGGAAAGTATGTGATTGGTGTTGGACTTCAGGAGTCCAGTTCAGACATCCTCGTGCAGAATTGCGACGAATACTATTCGTACACGAGTCTTACAGGTCTAACGAAGACGACCGAACTCGATCAGGCCGCGCGTGACCCTTGGCTCTTGGTTCGAGATGCAGTCACGAAGATGGTTAGCCGTGGCGACGTAATGCGCTCCGACCGCCTAAAGCAAGTGATGCAGGAACTCGACCCATCTTTCGACGAAGGCTCGATTGGGTTCTCGAAGTTCAGCAAGTTCTTGGCAGAGGCGGCGTCTCGTGGGTTAGTTGGCCTCAAGAAGATGGAGAACGGGCAATACGAGATAACAGCCACAAAGGCTCGCAGCAGTCGCCGTCAAAGCGGACGACCTCGCTCGCGCCGCGGGGCAAGAGGGTCCAGTCAAGACTTGAGTTCTAGCAGCGCTGAGGTTGCGACAGGTGCCGGCGACGAGGAGAAGGAGGGTCTTGCTCAGGCATATGAAGCATTGCGGGGTGTTTTGTCCGACCTCCATGAAGCTGGAAGGGATCCAGTACGGGACTCAGATCTCAAGCGAAAAATGCTGGCGGCCGACTCTGGTTTCGACGAAACCGAACTCGGCTTTGCCAAGTTCAGTCGCTTCTTGGGTCAAGCAGAGAAAGATGGCGTCGTGAGCATTCGTCGCACGGAAAGGGGCAACCTTGATGTCTCAATGATCAAGGCTCCGAAGCCTTTGGAGGGAGGTGAGGTTATCAGGGAGGATGGCACTGGCGCTCCCAGAAATGACGCTAAGGGTGAAGTTGTCGATGATCTTTCAGAGCCTCAGAAGCCTCAGAAGCGTGGTTGGTTTGGACTTCGATTTGGATCCCGGCGCGGGTCCAAGAGTGATAGCGATGAAGCGCCCAAACTTTTCGAAGGTCAAGGGGTGAAGGCGACGGTGGGCTCCGAGCACATTTCATCGGATCCTAGGACCGAGCCGCCGGCGTCACAAGAGACTCTGAAGGTTGAAAGGCCTGTATCTAGAGGATATAAGACGGAAGAAGTGCCGAGGGAGGTTTCTGCTGATTCCGATATGGCTGACACCGACGACGTTAAGGTATCCGACTTGGCTTTACCTTCAGAACCGGGTGCTATCGCACGATATCTCACACATCGGTACAAGGGTGTTGGCGAGAAAACCGCCGATACGCTCGTTAAGGCGCTAGGGTCTGAGCTTTTTCGAACGATGCACGAGAATCCTGATTATATAGCTGGGATCATTCCTAAGAACCGAGCGGAACAGGTCCTAGAGGCATGGAGAGCCGATTACGAACGGCGGGCACGTGGGCACAGGGGTTGGTCGAGGGCGAAGAAGTAGGGAGAGCTGACACAGCGAGAAGTTTTGACTAGGAGTGTCCGAGGCGGATTGGCCTTTGCAGTCTTATGTTGAATAAGCTGCAGGCTGCGTAGAGTAGCGTAAATGACCCTCTGATTCCGAGTTGCATATATGAGTGATCCGACCTGGATTTCTGTTCTTCCACCCATTCTCGCGATTGCGTTAGCGATATGGACTCGACAAGTCTATCTCTCACTCGCAGGCGGGTTGTGGTTCGCTTGGACGATCATGGAGGGATGGGATCCACTGGGTGGCCTCGGACAGTCGATAGAGGGAATGGTATCGGTGTTTGGTCAAGCCGGAGATGCTCGGGTAATAATGTTTACTCTGGCGATAGGTGCCTTGATCGCAACGGTGGAGGCTTCTGGTGGAGTAAGAGGTTTTGTAAATCTGCTTGAGCAGAACCGGTGGGTTGATTCTGCCAAGAAAGCTCAATTGCTCGCTTGGGCCACCGGCATAGTCATATTTATCGAGTCGAACATTACAGTGCTCGTGGCGGGATCTGTCTCTCGCCCGCTATTTGATCGGTACAAGTGTTCCCGAGAGAAGCTTGCCTACATCATCGACTCAACTTCGGCACCGATCTGTATTCTGATTCCGATGAACGCTTGGGGTGCGTACAACCTAGGAATTCTTGAAGGGCTTGGAGTTGAAGATGCGTTAGGTGTTTTCCTGCAGTCGATACTTTACAATTTCTATGCAGTTGCAGCTGTGATTTTGGTGTTGGTTGTCATCGTAATGGGTTTAGATGTTGGGCCAATGAAGAAAGCCGAGGAGCGAACTCGGGGTGGACAGCTTCTGTGGCCTGATGCGACTCCGATGATAGACGAGGAGGTTCTTTCTCCGACACCTCTAGATGGAGTGGAGCCGAGGGCGCGGAATATGTTCTTCCCAATCGCCGGTATGGTATTTTTCATGCCCTTGTCACTCTGGGTAACGGGAGACGGAGACCTAAGCGCCGGCTCTGGGTCCACGAGTGTTTTGTGGTCCGTAATGTTTGGTCTGGCTGTAGCGTGGATTATGCTGCGAACTCAGGGGATTTTTACTGTAGAACAGCTGACGAAGATAAATCTCCGGGGTGCGGGAGCACTGGTGCCCCTTGCAATGATTCTCCTGTTGGCACTAGCACTCGGTGATGTGGTCGACGCTTTGGGTACAGGTGTATACGTTGCTCAGGTGACCGCTGGTACGATGCCGAATTTTGTATATTTGCCGCTAGTCTTTTTGGTTTCGGGCGGCATTGCCTTCTCGACTGGCACGAGCTGGGGAACTTTCGCGATCATGCTGCCGATTGCTGTGCCCGCCGCCGCGACTCTGAGTCTCCCACTTGCCCCCTTTGTTGCCGCATCGCTTGCCGGGGGCGTCTTTGGTGACCATTGCTCACCGATTTCAGACACTACGATTATCTCTTCGATGGCAGCTGCGACCGACCACATTGACCATGTCCGGACCCAGCTACCATATGCACTTTTGAGTGGTGCGATCGCGATGATTTGCTTTGGTGTCTTGGGAGCGACTCTTTAGAGCCTTTGAGGGGTAGACATACCTGATCAAGTAACTTGATTTGAATCAGGTTCCGGACGCTGTATAGGATGTCGAGCGCTTAGTTCCAAAGAACCACACGGAGTCATCGAATTGAACGTCATTGTTTGCATAAAGAGAGTCCCAGACACTGAAGCACGGATTCGCATAGATGGGTCGGGTAGCTCAATAGAGAGTAGCGGTATCAAGTATGACATGAGCCCCTACGATGCCTTCGCGGTTGAGGCGGCAATTCGATTGAAAGAGGGCCTCCAGGGTGAGGGAGACGTGTCCGTTATGACATTGGGAGATTCGTCTTCGGGTGAGACACTCAGAAAGGCTTTGGCCATGGGGGCTGATCGCGCGGTTCTGCTCAATGGGGAGGTCAGCTTGGATGGACTTGCAACTGCAAAGGCTCTTGCCGCAGAACTCGAAGGTTCAGAAGCCGATCTTTTCCTCTTCGGCATCAAGGCCGCCGACGACGATCAGCAGCAGGTAGGTCAGATGGTTGCGGTGCTTTCAGGTCGGCCATGTGTCTCGGGTGTTTCGAGCTTCGAGATCGATGGACAGACGGCCCGATGTAAGAGAGAAGTGGAAGGGGGGAGTGAAATCGTTGAAGTAGATCTCCCTGCTGTCCTGTGCATTACAAAGGGCCCAAATGAGCCACGGCTGCCCGCACTCAAGGGTATAATGGCTGCGAAGAAAAAGCCTTTGGAAGAGCGGCCCGCTCAGTTAAGCGGTTCTCGAGTTCGATTGATAGGCTTCTCTACCCCACCGCCCCGAGCTGAAGGTCGAATCGTTGGCGAGGGTCCAGATGCGGTTCCTGAACTGGTCCGTATCCTGAGAGAAGACGCACATGCTATCTGACCCGACTTTGGCTTGTCGGCGTTTCCACTAAAAACACGCATTTAGCGAAACAATCTAACATATGGCGAAAGTACTTGCGGTAGCAGAACAAAGAGACGGAAAATTCGGTTCGGGAGCTCATGAGGTTGTGTCGGTTGCCGCTCGATTGGCACAAGATCTTGGCAGCACAGCTCAAGGAGTTGTGCTTGCGGGGACCGGTGTCTCTTTAGATGCGTCGAGTCTTGGTTCGTTTGGGGCGGACAAGATAGTGGTCATTGAGCATGATGCTCTGGCGGACTACAACCCTGAAGCTTGGGTCAGTACCCTTGAGAATCTAATTCGCGAGGGTGAATACCGCGTAGTTGTGTTTTCAGCTACGACACTCGGTAAGGATCTGGCACCAAGAATTGCGGCTCGCCTCGATGTGCCTCTCGCTTCAGATGTGACAGAGGTTGATATCTCCGATGGCATGGTTTCTGTGACTCGACCAGTCTTTTCAGGGAAAGCGTTTGCTCATCTCGAAATCGATGCGAGTCCGGCGCTGATTTCAATCCGTCCGAATGTATTCCCCTCGGTGGAATCGGTTGCGGAAGGAGAGGTTACGACAGTGACCCCAGATATCAATGTTTCAGACTTAAGGATTCGCGTATTAGAGCGAGAGCGTTCGTCAGATGGAGTCGTAGACGTTTCCGAAGCCTCTGTGATCGTATCTGGTGGACGCGGTATGAAGGCCCCTGAGAATTGGAGTCTTCTCGAATCCCTTCGAGAGGTGCTTGGTGCGGATGCGGCTCTCGGCGCCTCTAGGGCGGTGGTTGATGCCGGGTGGCGTCCTCACGGTGAACAGGTTGGTCAAACAGGGAAGACAGTGGCACCTTCGCTGTACATCGCCGTGGGGATCTCTGGAGCCGTCCAGCATCTGGCAGGCATGAGAACGGCCAAGACTATAGTAGCGATTAACCGTGACGCGGACGCTCCGATTTTCGGAGTGGCGGACTACGGAATAGTTGGTGACCTCTTCGAAGTGCTTCCTAGGCTTACGGATGAGATAGCAGAACTCAGGGCTAAAGACTGATTTTTCTAGTTCAGGTATGCGCTGAGTTAAGTCAACCTGTTTCTGATCTCAAAAAGTGAGCACAGTTGGGATGTCAGGGTCTCTTTGCCAAAACGTTGGGGCTTCCTCCGAGAATTGAGATAGGGTCCACAGGTTTTCCCCAGCGCCACACTTCGAAGTGAAGGTGGGCCGCAGTCACATCACCTGTAGCTCCACTCTCACCTATGATGTCTTCTGCACCTACCCTTTGTCCTACTCGGACATTGATGGAAGACAGGTGCGCATAGATGGACTTCAGTCCTTGGCTATGATTGATCCAGATTACTTTCCCGAATCCAGCCATTGTTCCAGCAAATTGGATTCGTCCGTTTGCCATAGCGTGCACGGGCGTCCCCTCACTTACAGCAAAATCTACGCCTCTGTGCACGTCGATTTCTGGCCCAAGGAAACGAAGTCCAAACCCTGACGTTAATGGGGCCTCAACGGGCCAGCGGGGCAGGTGGCACGACGATAGTGACACCACTCCGAGCAGTCCTGTTATGACTGCGGCAGCGTGTCGCCGCCCTCGTCTCATTTCCAGTCGGCTTCCATTTCAGCAGGGCCGGTATCAAGGAGCATCACGGACACATTCTGACCCACTTCGATTGAACTGCGCTTCGGCGGAATGATAGCGAACCCATCCGCGAGTGAGAGGCCGCGAACTAGCCCTGAGAGTTGCGGACCGGTCAGCCTAACTTCGGGACCCCGCTCACCTCGTGTTACAGAGACCCGCTGGAAGTAGGTTAGGTCCGATGGCGTTGTTATCCGCTCTGCGGCGGTGCACTCTATCACACGTCTGTGTACTCGTCTATGTCCGGCTAGCCTGAGCAGATACGGACGCACAAATACCTCGAATGTCACGAAGGCCGACGAGGGGTTGCCCGGGAGGCCAAAGACCGCTTGCCGGTTATCTTCGTGCTCAATCCACCCGAACGAGACCGGACTGCCCGGGCGCATCCGAACCCGCCAGAAATCCAAATTAAAACCAGTCTTGTGGAGGACCCGTTTAACCAGGTCCGCGTCACCCATGGATGCGCCACCTATTGTGACTAGAACATCGGCTCCTGATCCTTGTGAGATCCTCCGGGCAAGGTCTTCGGAGTCATCGAGAGCTATTCCGAGATCTTTAGGCTCTGCTTTAACCTCACGTACCATTGCTGAGAGCATCGCGCCGTTTGATTCCGGAACACCAAGGCCTCTGACCACGTCCTGGTACTGATCTGCTCTTCGGAGCTCGTCCCCGGTGGGCATGATCGCTACGGTAGGGGTTTTGTATACATCTACCCTGTTAAGGCCCGCTGCAGCTAGGACGCCTATAGTTCCAGTAGTGATTGAATCTCCCCTTTCAAATAGGATTGTTCCTCGCGTCATGTCTTGCCCTGCAGATCGGATATGGCGTCCTGCATCCGCATCTGAGAAGATTTGAACATGCCCATTTTCAGCTTCTCGATCGGTATGCTCGACTCGTACGACCGAGTCTGTGCCTTCAGGGACAGGCGCTCCTGTCATGATCCGGATTGCAGTCCCTGGCTTAAGGATTCGCCCCGCATCTCCACCGGCCCGGACTACTCCCGCAGCAGGAAGCTTAACTGGATTTTCTAGCGAGGCTCCAGCTATATCCTTTGCACGGACCGCATATCCATCCATGGCGCTGTTGTCCCACGGCGGGAGTGTTGCGGTTGCCTCGACTCGTGTCGCTAGGGCCTTGCCGATCGCATTGTTGAGATCAACACGTTCTGAGGAAAGGGGTACTGCCGACGAGAGAATGCGCCTTTGAGCATCGTCGACGGGGAGCCAGTCTGCTTCCCGCTCATCGTGGCTGAAGCCCCAGGAATCACTCATGACAACGACTGGCTTTACCAGCGCCAGAGAAGTGTCATACTGAAAGTTGAACCTCGGAGCCATTCTCCGTCCTCTACCTCTTCGAATCCTCGCATGGGGTCACTGAAGCCGGGAGGAGTGTCGACCTTCCAGAGTGAGAATACTCCATCCGCGCGAATAGCTATGCGATCTGTCACAAACCAGCGGTTTCCAAGCCCTAGCGTCCCGAAGAAGCTTGAACCAAAGCTGAAGACGTCCTCAGGAAGAAGTGACTGATCTAGAGTCTTATCACCTCCTGCTCCGAAAACGATTCCACCTCCCAGTGTCAGGAAGGGGCTAAGTCTTTTCCACATACGCCTTCCTGGAAAACTGAAGCGGAAACGAGCGTCCACAACCATCAAGGATTCCTCCGTTTGGCCGATGAACCGGTTAGCCTCTATTTGACTAGGGTCTATAACGTCCCGCTTTGAATCGATTAGCCCGATGCTTCCCTCAAGGCCCAAGGGACCTGAAAGCTCTACACCGTAGCGCGCACCAACGATGGAGCCTCCTTTGGGTGCATACCCGAAACGACCTGACCCGACATTCATTGTGCCTGCGAAGATTCCGGCCTCCTGCTTGCTCTCAAGGTATTCGAAAGGCGACGGAATAGTTTGAGCAGCCGAAGTGCTGGCAAGCGTGAACCAAGCACTGGCGGCAAAAGCTGCGATCTTATTGAACGTTGATCCAACCAAAGGGAATTGACTCCTTTCCCTCTCGGAATTTTTGGTTGACCCGATTTCTAGCGTCGGGCAGATTCTTGGAACGGCGCGCTTTTGACGCGACGGACCTTCGTTGTAACACCTTTTGTACTGGATCGTTTCAGGCTCCATGCGTCTTCGATTTGTGGCACTTGGCCGCTCTTTGCTTCTGACAGGAGGATTTTTCTTTTCGGTAGCTGTACCTGGTGTATCCCAAGATATGGTTACCCTAAGGGTAGAGGAGAACGTTCGACGTGAGCCGAATGGTGTAGTGCTTGGCCGGATAGGGGAAGGGGCTAGGCTTCGCGCGCTTAACACCGACGGCAATTGGACACAGGTCGAAGTTGAGGGATGGGTATGGTTGCGTTCGCTTAAGAGTTCGGCAGACTCTTCGTTCGACTTGGTCGTAAGTCAGGAAGGTGGTGAGAATCTGCGATCTGGTCCTTCCGGATCTCTGGTTGGTGTACTGGCGGAAGGAACCCTGCTCGAAGAGCTGGGGCGTAACCCAGGGTGGGCTCGGGTTGCCCGGGTTGGTTGGATATGGTCGGCCTCGCTTGTAGAGGTGCAGGATCCCGGACCTGATATGACTCTTTCTCTGGGTACTATGAATGGAAACCGCGACTCTCAAGCAACGGTAACTGACGTCGCCCGTGTTCCGGTTGACTTCGCTCGTGTGCGAAGTTCCGGTGCGATTCTGGCCGCGCCAGACGGGGATACCATGGGCTTAGTCACATCATCTGGAGAAGTGCAGGTCCTAGAGAGGCAGGGAAGATGGGCCCGAGTGCGGCTAGAGGGATGGGTGTGGATGCCGGAGACGTCATCGAATCAAAGCGGAGTTGATGCAGGCTCACGTGAGATGGCCATGGCTCTCCGACCAGAAGATCTATCATCGAATCCATCGAAGTATGCAGGCCGTGTTGTTGTTTGGACCATTCAGTTTATTTCGCTAGAGCGTGCTGAGGCGGTCCGTACCGACTTCTTCGAGGGAGAACCGTTTCTGCTCACCCGATTTGGTGGATCCGAAGGTCAGTTTGTGTATGTAGTCGTTCCGACCGATCTGCTCTCAGAGGTAGAAGGTCTTGTACCTCTTGAGATTGTTGAGTTAACCGGTCGTGTGCGCACGGGTGCGTCTAGATTGACGGGGACACCGATCATCGAGATGATCGAAATTCAACGTTTTTGAGACGGGTGAACGTCAGTGGCTCTCTCCTCGCGGGCCGCTATCGCGAGTTCCCTGTTCATTACCAGTTTGGGTTGTGGTCGGCTCTCTTAGACCTCTGGCACCACAGTGGGAGATCTTTGACCCAAGCGAGATATCGTGAGCCCTATCAGAATGCTGACTGCACCGAGTAGTTGGAGCATTTCCGGCCTCTCACCCAGCCAGATCCATGCTGTAATCAGCGCCCATACCGGAACGAGATTTGAGTAAACCGCAGTCCGGCTGTTGCCCAGCTTCTCTACCCCGTGATACCAGATCACATAGGCCAGAGCAAGTGCGAATAGACCAGCATAAAATATTGCCCACCATGCGGTGACACTGACACCGGTAAAGTCGGTCTGCAGGAGAGACGGAATCCCTGCACCGAAGAGGATTGGAGTCCCGACCCAAAGAGTCCATGTCGTCATACGAAGAGCTCCGTATCGCGCTACGGGTTTTGCTCCTGCTACGGTATACACCGACCAGAAGATCGATCCCACAATCATCAGCAGGTCTCCGCGTAGTGTGGTTGACCCCAGTGAAAGCTGGTCATCACTTCCGATTACGACCAAAACCATTCCGACAAGGGTCCCGATGATGCCTATGATCACCCAACGATTGGGCTTTTCGTGTCCAGCGGCTACCGACAGTATGACGGTCCACACTGGGGTGGTAGCTAGTAGCAGACTAGCATTTCCCGCGTACGTCCAGTCAAGCCCAATGATGAAGGCGAGTTGATAAAGAACATTCCCTACGAGACCGAGTAGCAGGATGCGCGGAATGTCTTCTCGCTGCGGCATTAGGTCTTCTGCCCCTCTGAACATGATCCAGCCAAGAGCAGCCGCTGCTAACGGGAACCGTAACGCGTTAAACGCGAGGGGTTCGAACTCATTGAGTGCGACTTTAACGATTGAGAAATTCACTCCCCAAATCGCTGCTAGAGCTATAAGACCAAAGTCAGTGAGCCTGTCCGATTTGCGCCTCGTTATCACGGTACTAGCGTCCCCAAGCTTGTGCTCCTCTAGCGCGCGAATCTAACGTGGTAACGTGGACAACCAACGGGTGAGACATATCGGACGTGCTTACGATGCTCTCCTAGAGCTATCCTCGAGGTTCTGATTTCGGTAACGAACAGAGCCTAGTTGTAAACGATGGCGACTGAGATTTGGCCTATGTTATTGTCTGTTCCTTGACGAATGCCACTTGGGTGATAGCGTTGAACCAGTCCACTTTCATAGTGGATGCTAGGAGCAGAAAAACTCATAACCTCGACGCTGGAAGTATGTATGAGAGTGTTCACCGATGCTGAGGGACGATCGTGGACTGCGGATACCCGAGCGGAAGATTCGACTGACTACAAAGGCCGTTACCACTTGGTGCTGCAAGGTGAAGGTGACATCCAGGTCGAACTCACTGATGTGAGGTGGAACAGTGAGCGTACTGCACGGAGGACAATTAAGTCCATGTCCTTAGTGGAACTCCGGCGTCGACTCCGTTCTGCCACAGGCCGGGGGGCTGTTAGCGACTGACTTATTCGCTCGTAATTGCGAGTGCTTATAGCCGCGGAAGGAAGTTGAGATGATCCCAGTTGTGCGGTGCACTGTTAAGTTGTTTTGAAGGCTAGCTCAATCTAGAGAACTTGGTTTCTCAGTTGCCGCGGTGCTTGGGGATTTCGAGCCACTGGCCGGCGATTATCCTATTCCTCTCAATGCGCGGGTTCGCTTGCAGCATCTCGTTGACAGTGACGCCGTAGCTTCTTGCGATTCCTCCAAGGTTCTCACCACGCGCTACGCGGTGGCGCTCACTGAAGACAGTGGTGGAATTCCCGGTAGGGGTCGGTGTCTGCTCGGTCACCTCCGGAGCGGTACCAGGCGCTCGGTGGAACTCCGCTAGTTGCACACCGATTTCATTTTCGAGTTGTTTCGCACCGCCTATAGAGGGAGGACCGTTGACCATAAGGGAAAAAGCAAGCCTTTCTCCATCTTGTGTCCGGACCATTCCGGTTAGAGCCGATACTCCATCTATGGTTCCCGTCTTGGCGCGGAGATTGTTTGCGGCTGCAGTCTGATACATTCGACCGAGTTCATACCTTGTTCCGGCGCGTGGGAGCGACGCCCAGTAATCGGGCCACATTGAACTCTCACTCATTCGACGGATTAAGTCTACGAACGAAGCTGCACTCATTCGGTTTTCTCCGGAGAGGCCCGAGCCATCAACTTGAAACAGTCCCTCAGTGTCTACGCCTAGCGTGACTAGAGCCTCCCGCACCGCGAGTGCGCTCGCACTAGGTGATCCGATTCCCGAATCGGCCCGGCCGATGGACCTGAAAATCAATTCTGCAAACAGATTGTTACTCTCTTTATTCACTATCTCGAGGTATTCCGCTAAGGGGCGGGAGGTGTGACGTGCTAGGATGCGGGCGGCTGGTTTCCCGAGAGCGGGTCCGCTGAGTCGTCTGACGACCGACTCGACAGGCAACTCGACCCGTCTAGTGGAGCCGGTTACAGTGATTCCACGGTCCTCTAGGACGGCCCGAAATGAAGCCCCTGCGAAGTCAGCGGGAACAGCCACAGTCATCTGACGCCAAACATCTCTCGAACTTGATGACATTTGGCCGGTGATCCGAACTGGTTTCAAAGGATCTTCCCTTAGAATCGCGAGACGTGGCCGAGCCCGATTCGCTACAGTTGTTGCAGTGTTCTCGACATTTAGGGCTGAATGCGCGGGAATCGTCTCTACGTTGGGAGGTGCACCGACTGAGCCTGGACGAATCCGGAAGGAGACGACGTTCTCGTTGTACGATAGAGCCGAGATTGGGGCCGTGAAGTGTTCGTTTAGATCGCTTTGCTCCCACCCTTCGTTCCTGAGTGGACCAGGGAAGAATGAGGCGTCCGCTATAAGATCTCCTGAAATTTCGGTTATGCCCGCGGCTTCGAGGTCGTCAACTAAGAGCTGAAAGACTTCGTCTTTGCTTACATAGAAGCGGTCAGATAAGCCCGGGTCGCCCGTTCCGTACAGGGTGAGATCGCCTTGAAGCACTCCGTTTGTGACGGGAGCACTTGAGAGAAGGTAGGTGCGAAAACGGTAGTCTGGTCCTAGTCGTTGCAGTGCTGCCGCTGTAGTCAGCAATTTGATATTCGATGCCGGAGCTATTGCAGTTGCTGGATCGATGGAAAAGATCGTTTCACCGGAGTCGAGCGAGTACACGAGTACACTCCATCGGGCTGTTCCCCAATTATACGATTCGAAAGTCTCCCGGATCTCGTTTTGAAGCGACTTCGCATCTTGCGCGCTCAACCCAGTGGGTTCGGTCGCCATACTCAGGATTACTAGAACTGACCACATGGACGTGATGCAGTTACGTCGCGTGAGGATTGTCAAAAAAATCTCTGAGACACCTTTTAGGGGGTTACTAAGAGATCCTTCGTCGGCAGGCATTCAGGGCAGTAGCCGGAGAGCTCCAGCCGGTACCCGGTCACCGTGAAGGTTCCTGCTGTTTCCCTCAGAGAGTCGATCTCACCCGTCATTAGTTCACCGGGAATATCGAGGACTTTCTCGCAAGAAACACAACGGGCATGGTGGTGAGGATCAGTCCTACCATCATAGCGAGCCGAATGATCTCCGTAGGTGAGTTTGACTGCTAACCCGCATCCAACAAGGGTTTCTAGGCTTTTGTACACCGTTCCTAGCGAGATCGCCGGAAGGCTTTGTCGAACCGCTAAAAAGACTTCTTCAGCTGTTGGGTGCACGTCAGTCTGCGCGAGATAACGGAAGACCGCCCTTCGCTGTTCAGTGAAGCGTTGGCCGTTGGCCCCAAGGGCTTTCCTGAGGCGCACATCAGTGGCGGATTTGCTCAACATTGGGATTCGTTCACGGACGGACCAGCTAGATGACCTGTAACATCCACCAAGGTTATAACTGCGTTCGAAACCCTGTCAATCATAACATTCCTTAATCAACCCTTGGTGAAGCCAGTTCATCCACCTGGATGTCCCGCCGGGCCCCTTTAAGTGACCCACCCATAAGATTGGTTATTGATAAAACGGGCGGATGACGATCTAGAACCAAACAGGTCAGATGCTTTGCTCAGAAGAGGGTTGCGTGCACATTGGGGCGGATTCGATCCCCACACGAGCTCAGATGAGGATGAGGAATGAGTGACGTCGGCGAACTAGATGCGCTTCTTCAGGAAGACAGGAGGTTTCGGCCTCCTGCTACTTTCGTTGATCAGGCTAACATCAACGATCAAGACATCTACGATAGCGCAGCTAGCGACCCGGAAGGGTACTGGTCCAAGTGGGCTGCGGAACTTGATTGGTTCGAGCCTTGGCAAAGAGTGCTCAAATGGTCGCCGCCGCATGCCGAGTGGTTCATGGGCGGAAGAATCAATGTGTCGTACAACTGTCTTGATCGACATGTGGAGGACGGACGTGGTGATCGTACCGCACTTATATGGGAAGGCGAACCCGGAGATGCTAGGACGTTCACATACGCAGAGTTGCATGGCGAGGTCTCCCGTTTCGCGAATGTGCTCAGAGGTCTCGGTGTCGAGAAGGGTGATCGAGTAACGATTTATTTGCCCATGATCCCCGAAGCGGCGATTGCGATGCTCGCCTGCACTCGGATAGGAGCCATTCACTCGGTTGTCTTTGGCGGATTCAGTCCGGACTCTTTAGCGGACAGAAACAATGACGCAGAGTCAAAGCTGCTGATAACGGCAGATGGGGGATGGAGGCGCGGCTCGGTTGTGCCGCTTAAGGCCAATACGGATGTGGCGCTGGAAAAGTCCCCTACTGTGAAAAATGTAGTCGTCGTGGCGCGTGGTGGAGAGCTCACGGAACAAAACGCTGTCAGTATGAAGGAGGGACGCGATCACTGGTACCATGATCTGATGGCAGAGGTGTCTTCTTCGTGTCCAGCGGTTTCGATGGATTCAGAGGACACACTTTTTATCCTTTACACGTCGGGTACCACGGGGAAGCCGAAGGGTGTTGTTCATACGACGGGTGGGTACTTGACCCAAGCCTATGCCACAACTAAGACGGTGTTCGACCTTAAGGATGATGACGTATACTGGTGTACTGCTGACGTAGGCTGGATTACGGGACACAGCTACATCGTGTACGGACCTTTGGCCAATTGTGCTCAAGTAGTGATGTACGAGGGTGCTCCTGACACGCCTGATCGCGGCCGGTTTTGGCAACTCTGTGAGAAATACGGCGTAACCATCTTCTACACGGCTCCGACTGCGATCAGAGCCTTTATGCGTTGGGGAGATGAATGGCCCAAGAAGTATGATCTCTCTTGTTTGAGGGTTCTGGGTACTGTAGGTGAACCCATCAATCCTGAGGCGTGGATGTGGTATCACCAGGTGATTGGAGGTGAACGCTGCCCGATCGTCGATACGTGGTGGCAGACCGAGACTGGAGCGATCATGATCACCCCTCTTCCGGGTTTGACCGAGACCAAGCCGGGGACCGCGACTCGCCCGTTCCCAGGGATCGAGGCTGCTATAAGGGATGGATCCGGAGAGGACACAACGGCTGGTTACCTAGCAATCACAAAGCCATGGCCTTCAATGTTGCGTACAGTTTGGGGCGACGAACAGAGGTTCAGAGAGACGTACTGGTCGAAGTGGCCGAAAGTCTATTTTCCAGGTGATGGAGCGAAGGTCGACGAAGACGGGTATTTCTGGATTCTTGGCCGTGTAGATGATGTTCTGAATGTTGCTGGGCACAGGATTGGGACAATGGAAGTGGAGAGTGCCTTGGTAGATCATCCGACTGTGGTGGAGTCTGCAGTAGTTGGGAAGGCACACGAGATCAAAGGAGAATCAATAGCGGCGTTTGTGACTCTCAGAGAAGGAGTCGAAGGATCAGATGAGCTTGGAACTGAGCTACGGACTCATGTGAGCGCTAAGATCGGAGCAATCGCGAAGCCGGAACTCGTGGTTTTCACTGCAGAGCTTCCGAAGACTCGTTCGGGTAAGATCATGCGTCGTCTTCTCCGTGACATTGCAGAGGGAAGAGCGATAGGCGACACCACTACGCTAGCGGATCCGGCGGTTGTGAAGCGGCTCCAGGCCATGCACGAGACTGAGGAAGGCTAGGCCGGCCTACTAGGAGACTAACTCCCTCAGCTCTCTGCGAAGGGATCCGAGGTTGGGGGTGCCTTTGATGCGCGTTCTTCGGCCGACTTCTCTTTGATTTTACGAGCGGGTACGCCGACGTAAACCCAGTGAGGATCAGTGCTTCTTGTCAGCATCGAGCCTGCTCCGACCATTGAGTCTTCGGCAACGTGCGTGCCGGCTAGTATTGTCGCATGATAAGTGATGCGTGCGCCCTGACCGATCACTGTCCTAGGGAGGTAGACGATCCTTCCATCAACGATGTTGTGTGAGTGCGAATAAACGTTTGCGAAGTCCGAGACTGACGACCGGTTACCCATTTCTATGCCCCCGCGATCGTCTAGAAGCACATGGCGATGCACAACGACGTCGTCTCCGACGTCCATGTTATACCCGAAGGAGAATCTGACGTGTGTGAAGGCCTTAAAGTTTTCTCCGCACGAGTTGAACACATGCCTGGCAAGGACTCTTCGAAAGCGGATGCCGAGGTCGATGTTCTCACCTAGTGAACTGCGATCGAACATCTCCCATAGCCATAGTAGTGGCTTTCGTGGTTCGTATTTTGCGAGATCAATTTCCTCGTAATATTCGGGTTCTAGCGTGAC
>DEBI01000078.1:0-8384 GCA_002348465.1 Gemmatimonadales bacterium UBA2960
CTAAGCAGAACGCGCTCAAGGTTGCCCACTTCGGTCTGTAAAAGTGACCCTTGGCTATCCGATATATCTGCCATAAAAACTTTATCTCAATACACAATGCTCACACACTGATTGCTAATAACAACTATACACACCGCAACGTCTTAGCCCATAATAATTGATCGCAAAATCTTAAAGTGGGGTGATACCCGTGGGCATGACTCAGAAGGAATACGTCTCATTCGATGCCCTCGGGCTGGCTGCGAAAGTTCATCGTGGTGATGTCACCGCGACCGAACTCTTGGAACTGGCCTTACAGCGCTTAGGGGCCTTAAACCCCCAAATCAACGCGGTTGTGCACGTAATGGAGGAGGATGCACGGAGAGCGGCTACTACACCCGCCAACGGCCCTTTTTACGGGGTCCCCTTTCTAGCGAAAGACTTGTCATCGATGTATGCCGGACACCCCACATCCGCAGGAAGTCGGTTCATGCAGAATCAAATAGTGACATGGGACTCCGAGCTTGCGAAACGTGTCAAAAGAAGCGGGGTGACGGTTTTCGGTAAAACAAACACACCTGAGTGGGGTCTCCAGCCGGTCACAGAACCAGACCTCTGGGGTCCAACACTAAACCCTTGGGATGTAGGGAGAAGTTCCGGAGGTTCAAGCGGTGGCTCAGGCGCCGCGATAGCTGCTGGAATCGTGCCGATGGCAGGCGGAGGTGACGGCGGCGGATCCATAAGAATACCTGCGTCTTGTTGCGGCCTATTCGGGCTCAAACCGAGTCGGGGCCGCACTCCGACGGGCCCAAATCGCGGTCAGTTCTGGAGAGGAGCTTCCATAGAGCATGTTATCACTCGGAGCGTACGTGACAGCGCAGCGATGCTCGACGCCACTCACGGGCCCGACCCCGGTGTCCCTTTCGAGATTCCCCCTCCATCCGGTCCGTGGCTAAAGGAAGTTGGATTCGAGCCGCCAAAACTACGTATCGCATATACAACAACCCCGAACGTAGCAGTAGACGTTCACCAGGACTGCATAGACGCCCTAGAGGACGCTGCTCAACTCCTAGAGTCGCTCGGACACACTGTGATCAGTGATCACGTGCCAATCGACGGTGCGCAGTTTGCTCGTGATTTCTTAACCATAGTCGCAGGTGAGCTGGGGGCAGATCTAGACGAAGCGGCTCGTGTGATGGGTCGCCGGCCACGTCGACGGGAGCTAGAGCCCGCGACATGGGCCCTCGGGCTCATCTCGGATGTGCTGTCAGCACATGACTACGCTTCAGCGCTCCGTCGGATGGAGGTCATGGCTCGCGACGTTGGAGGCTTCTTCGAACGCTACGACGTAATTCTGACGCCGACCGTTTCTCTCCCTCCTCCGCCGATAGGAACCGTGGGGCCCAGCACATCAGAAAAAGCTCAACTTAAGCTGCTTGGGATGTTTGGCTCAGGACACTTAATGAAGGCAGCTGGTCTCATCGACCAAGCTGCTAAATCTGCACTGGACTTCATCCCATGGACGCCTGTCTTCAACATCACTGGGCATCCAGCCATGTCCGTTCCTCTATACTGGAACACCGATAATCTTCCGATCGGAGTTCACTTCGTCGGACGCTTTGCCCGAGAAGACACACTCTTTCGCCTCGCGGGCCAGCTCGAGCGCGCCAGGCCTTGGTTCAACCGACTGCCTCCAATGGCACTTAGGTTTTGAGTCAGCCTAGTTTCACCCAGCTGGGGTTGTGATCAATAGCCGCGAGGAATCGCAGCATATCTTCTTTCTTCAGGGTCGTGGTCATCGAATTCACTAGCGGATGGAAGTTCCATACATCAAAGTCAGAAAGCCCCTCATCCATTGCTAAGCTCACATGTCCACCACCGTCATTAAGTAACCCGAAGGGGGATACTGAGCCAGGTATCACCCCTAAGTAATGCATAAGTCGCTGAGGGCTTCCGAAAGAAAACCGCTTGTGACCCAGGGACTGAGCAACGGATCGGAGATCTACAACTTGACTCTCTATCGCCACGATTAACCACATCACACCCTTTTTGTCCCGTACGAAAAGATTCTTCGTGAAGGCTCCTGGCAGCCCAGCACGGTGCTTTCTGGCTTCATCAACAGTGAAGACTTCAGGATGAGAAATCGTCGTCGACTCTATCCCGAGTTCGTCAAGCTTTCCGAACAGACAGTCCGGTCCAGCAGGAAACGTCCCATCTAGCAGCAGCGGCTCAATCTCATTCATCCTTTAAACCTTCTGAGTCGTTTTTAGCCTGGACGACCTTCTCTCGAAGGAAATCTGCCATTAGGTGTCGGACCTGATTGTTCGAGGCCGGGGAAACTATATCTCCAGCCAACACATGACGTTCTGGGTCAGTGGAAGCGGGTACATCAGCCGTGCTGACATACGTTCCGGCCATTGCAGACAGCCGCCTCACAGTTTCCCGCGCGTCAACGACCGCATCGTCTTTCGAGTAGATGACAAGGGTGGGGACAGAGATGGATGACACGTCCATCGTCCGTACACGTTCAACCAACGCCATCATTGGCGTAATCGCTTCAACGGGATAGCAAAAAGTCCAGTGGCGCGCCTGCTCCTGGTTCATGGGTTCCCAGCAACGCTCACTGCCGACCAAAAGGCGAGCTAGTGATTCGCCCCACGGTTGAAGGAAGATCCTAGATTTGCGGTCTTTCGGATGAAAATTAGGTGAGACCAAAACCATCGCAGCCAAGTGATCTTCAACCTCGGTCCTAGTCGCGACCCAAGTCGCCAAGGTTCCGCCAGTACTACTTCCTATCACCACCACATTTTTACCGATTCTCTTACCTACAGCGAATGCCTCAGCAGCATCGACCAGCCAATCCTCCACCGTAGCCTCGGCCATAGCATCCCCATCACGGCCGTGGCCCGACAAACGCGTAAAATAAACATTCGCACCTAACTCAGTCCCAAGCTGAGATATAACCGGTTCCATTTCATTACGGTCAGCAGAGAAGCCGTGCAAATACACCAAGCTGATCTCAGTTCTGGTCTTCGCCTCAGCATCAACCCATACGATGCCCTTGCCTGCGCCTTCCCTCAGCTCAGTCACCGCATGCTCGCGCTCCGCAAGCCACGCATCAAGATCATCCGGCAGCTCCGGCTCCTCCCATGCCTCTACGAAGCTGGGGCGAGGGCCCAGGGCCCATAACGACAAGAGAGTTATCGACATCACGAAACCCCATGCCGCAACTCGACCCCGACGAATCAAAGACTTCGATGTGGTTCTGTCGTTGCGCATCGCATTCGCTGGTAATGTAGAAGTTCTGTCTCCGAAATCTGGCGGCATGTCCCTACGTAGACCACGTTACCGCTCCCTGAAACACGCCAACGGTAGACGCATGTACTACGCCTCGACCTCCAAAACCCTAGAATCAGCCCTCTTTATAGCTTTGCTCATCACCCCCCTGCCTATGGCCGGACAGACTGGGGTCTCGGACGGGGAATGGGGTGTCTATGGGGGAGATCCTGGTCATACTCGATACTCGCAACTCGACCAGATCGACTCATCGAACGCAGAGGAACTTGAGATCGCATGGCGCTGGAGCGGTCGGAACTACGGACCAAATCCCCGGATCCGCTCCGCTACCACTCCGCTTATGGTCAATGGAGTTCTCTACGCAACGGCAGGACAAAGGCGTGCTGTCGTCGCGATTGATGCCGGAAGTGGGGAGACGCTCTGGATGTGGACGATGGACGAGGGTCGACGTCTAGCGGAGGCACCGCGACCGAATCCCGGACGTGGGGTGGGTTACTGGTCAGACGGAAATGGAGATGACCGGGTAATCGTCGTCACACCCGGGTATCACATGGTCGCCCTCAATGCGCAGACGGGTAGGCCTATAAGTGGCTTTGGTAACGAAGGAACGGTCGATCTAAATGAAGGTCATAGGGCCCGTGATAACATCCCACTCGTTGGCACAATCGGTGCGAGTTCGCCTCCGACCGTAGTTGGAAACGTCATCGTGGTGGGGTCAGCACACCATGTCGGCCTGCGACCTCCATCGATGACGAACACTCCAGGAGATATTCGAGGCTTCGACGCCCGCAGTGGCGAACTGCTTTGGACGTTCAAAACCATTCCAGAGCCAGGAGAAGAGGGTAACGACACCTGGATGTACGAATCTTGGGCTTTCACCGGTAACGCAGCGGCATGGGCACCGATCTCATTCGATGAGGAGACAGGCTACGTATACGTGCCGACAGAAGCTGCTACCGGAGACTACTACGGCGGACACCGGCATGGGAACAACCTCTTCTCAACCAGCCTCGTATGCCTGGATTCAAGGACAGGTGAGAAAGTTTGGCACTTTCAAATCATCCATCATGACATCTGGGACTGGGATAACCCGACGTTTCCAATTCTAGCCGATATCGACATTGATGGGACTCCACGTAAGATCGTAGCTCAGATAACCAAACAAGGGTTCACCTACGTCTTCGATCGTATGACCGGCGAACCGGTCTGGCCAATCGAAGAACGACCCGTTCCCCAAACCGACGTTCCAGGCGAGTGGACCTCTCCCACTCAACCGTTCCCCACCAAACCCCCTGCTTTTGAGCGCCAAGGCTTCACCGAAGACGACCTCATCGACTTCACTCCAGAAATCAAAGAGCGAGCGCTTGCCGCTGTAGCGGACTATCGGATGGGGCCAATCTTCACACCCCCCTCTCTTCGTGACGCGCCAGACGGAACACAGGGCACGCTTTCACTGCCGAGCACCATCGGTGGTGCGAACTGGGAGGGGGGGGCGCTAGACCCAGAAACCGGCATGCTATACATCGGTTCGCAAACAAACGCCTCCGTACTTCAGCTCATTCCAGGAGGAGAGCAGTCCGATATGGACTACATATTCGGCTTCGCTAGGGCGCAGATTGCTCGCGGAGTTCCGATCGTAAAGCCTCCTTGGGGTCGCGTTACAGCGCTCGATCTTTCTACGGGAGACCACGCATGGACCGTCCCAAACGGCGACACGCCAGAAGGGGTAGCTGAGGCTCTTGGAGTTGCCCCCGAGTTGATACCTCGAACCGGAAAGGTGTCGCGCGCAAGCGTCCTAATTACAAGCACACTGCTCTTTACCGGAGAGGGGGCATCAGGGGCAGCGATGTTCCGCGCGCTAGACAAAGCGACCGGGGAGACCATCGCAGAGATTGAGCTTCCGAATGCTCAAGTTGGGTTACCAATGACGTACATGCACGAAGGTCGTCAGTTCATCGTGATGTCGGTCGGTGGTGGTGGGCAGCCAGCTGAACTCATTGCACTCGCACTGCCGGTGGACTAATGCCTTTTACAACCTCGGCGACCAAGAATCCGATCCCGCTTTTAGCAGTCCACCAGACATATCTTGTCGGGTCGGTTAGGAACCACGCATAGGAACTCGAAGCCTTCATCACCAGCTTCATAGTTATGCTGCACGCCACCTGGGATGAAAACAACATCCCCTTCTGTAACTTCGTGCACCTCGTTCCCAATCTGGACTCGTGCGCTTCCACGCAACACATACTGCTCGTGCTCTACCGTATTTGTATGGAGTGGCATGCCGCCCCCGGCATCCATGATGAAACGACGCAATGCAAAATTCGGCCCTTGATCAGGTCCGATCAGTACCTGAACCGTCGTATCCTTACCAGCCTTAACTTCCTGTGCGGGAAGATCGTCCACATGCCGGACAGACATTTCTTCAACCTCCTAAGGGTCACCTGATGAAATCCAGACGCAAGTCGAGCAGAACGAGAGCAATTTTGCAACAGATCTCGGTAGCTATAATAGCATTCGGTGTTCTAGGCTGCGATCAGGCCCCCGCCAAAAGTCCAGATCCCGCAGCACTCGAAAACCGGAAACCGAAAGTGCTACTTATCGGTATTGATGGTGTGCGCCCGGACGTACTAGCCGAGGTGTCGACACCCAATATCGACGCACTCAAAAGAAAGGGGGCCTTCACGGATCGAACCCGCACGACCGTCCCATCAGTATCAGGACCCTCTTGGTCCTCAATGCTCACTGGAGTATGGCCCGACAAACATGGTGTGATCGACAATCAGTTCGATGGAAGTAGATACGATAAGTACCCGGACTTCCTTACCCGTATAGAATTTCTTCAGCCTGAAATGTCCACTTTTGCGGCGGTGGACTGGCTCCCTCTAATGCAGATCGACGGAGAGGCATCAACAATATCGCCTACGGTAGACGTTCGTATCTCAATCGACGGGTATGTCACCGGGTGGGCGGAAGGCGACCTTAAGGTAACCTCGGCTGCGGTCTCGCATCTAAATGAAGCTGATCCAGACGCACTCTTCGTTTACCTTGGCAATCCCGACGAGACGAGTCACCAGCATAATTCAATCGGGGCTGAATACCGAGAGGCAATAGCACTCTCCGATTACCACGTCGGCCTTCTAGTCGATGCGATCCAAGCGCGTAAGACGTTCCATGAAGAGAACTGGCTGATTCTAATCAGCACGGACCACGGCCGACGGGCGGATGGGGGGCACGGCGGTCTCTCAGACATAGAGATGACCACCTTTATCTTGGCCAGTGGACCAGCCGTGCAGATCGGAAATGTAGATCAGGACACTTTCATCGTTGATGTTGCTGTTACCGCCCTTACTCATCTTGGTATCACACCCGACCCTGCATGGGAACTCGACGGGCGGTCGGTCGGACTACGGTAGCCCAAAGCCCTAGTGACGGCCTGTGAACTGTGGAAAGACGCCTACATACCCGCAAAGACAGACCGATCAGAAAGATCCTGACTCTTTTCGTCTCCGGTATAAGCCGATCCTAAGGGGCGGTTCGATTCGGTAGGTGAAATGGAACCGGTTTTCACCCTCCAGAACTACGTTGCCGATAGACTGCCGAGGTTTGGGCTGATCCAAACCTCCGCGCTCATTTTCAATGATCGCTACACCGCCTAACGGAAGTGAGTCCACGGCAGCCTGAGCCCGCTCCTCGAGACGATCCAAAAGCTGCTGTTCCACCTCAAACTGCACTCCCCCCTCAGCCTCTGCCGTCACCTCCACGGTCTTTATCAGCTGGAACCACTCGTCTCTCTTATTGACGGGAATGGATGCTTCATGATCCCGCCTGAACCCCACCTCAGTTAGTGATTTCGCCTCGAAATTGAAGGACACGCTCTGGTAGTTAGCTCCGTACCTGGAGTACACGTTACTCATTCACGGCCTCCTTTATGATCTAGGATCCAATAGCTCTGCGAGCTCTTCGGGGGTCAGGTCGTCTACCGATTTCGAGCCCATCCCGCCACCGGTCCGCGAAGACTTCTTCGCTCTCCCTCCAATCGTCCGTCCGTTCGTAGGCGGGGCACCCGCATAGTCGAACTCCTCTAGATGCGTCTTATCGACAGCTCTTCCTAGCCGGTGCTCCAAGCTTTTTATCGCACCAAGATCTCCGGCCGTGACAAAAGTGATCGCTGTGCCGGTGGCGCCTGCTCGGCCCGTACGCCCGATGCGGTGAACATAGTCCTCTGGATCTATGGGCACATCGTAATTAACAACATGTGTTATGCCATCTACATCCAGTCCTCTCTGCGCAACGTCCGTAGCAACCAGCACGCGGATCTCACCGCGGGCGAATCGTTCTAGGGCACGCGTCCGGTATTTCATTTGCTTATTAGAGTGCATTGCGTCGGCCTTTATGCCCTCCCGTTGCAGGAGCTTCTCAAGTACATCAGCGCCGGCCTTCGTACGCGTGAAGATCAGAACCTGATCCCAACCTGGTTCATTAATTAGGCTCATGAGAAGTGCGTTCTTCCTGTCAGGCTTCACAGAGTAAAAACGCTCGTCGATACCATCAGCTGTCGTTCCTGGTGGCGTCGCCTCAATCCAAAGCGCGTCACTCGTCATACGGAGCGCCAGGTCATGCACTCCGTTCGGCATCGTAGCACTAAACAGCATCGTCTGTCGCCGTCTAGGCATACCCCGAAAAACCTCCTCGATCTGGGGTCTAAAGCCCATGTCGAGCATCCGATCCGCTTCATCGAGCACAAGGTACGATACCTTACTGAGATCAACGCGCCTTGAGTTCATATGGTCGATAAACCGCCCTGGCGTAGCCACGATTACCTCATAGCCCTGCTCGAGCGCCTTGATCTGAGGCTCGTAACTAACGCCACCGAAAATGGCTTCGGATCGTATACTGGTGCCCTTCGACAAAGATACCGTATCGTCCGAAACCTGCTGTGCGAGCTCACGCGTCGGACACAGTACCAACACCTGCAGACCCCCACCCACATTTACACGCTCAAGTGCCGGGATCATGAAGGCCCCCGTTTTTCCCGTACCAGTCTGAGCAATGCCGACGACGTCCGTTCCGCTCATGCCGGCGGGAATCCCCTCTTGTTGGATTGGTGT
>DEBI01000078.1:8723-16936 GCA_002348465.1 Gemmatimonadales bacterium UBA2960
GGCCCAGCCCAAAATCTCAATGGCAGCCAGACGCTCGGCCGACAACCCGAGATCCGCAAAACTCTTATTGTTCACCACGATCGGTCCTCACCTTCGGGGGCTCCGACCATAATTTCGTTTCACCCAAGGTCGGAACGATTGCACGTGAAAGGTAACGAAGCGCCTCGACCTCAAGAAACCGAATTAAACGAATTTGACTCTCACGCCTTGAATTCTGACGCACACACTGGCAAGTTCGCATTCGGATGGAAGAAGCCCCTGCTGTCTTCCCGCGAACGACCACTAGACGACCGCCGCGTCCGTGGACACGAACAAGCCCGATTCAAATCAGACGTCGCTTCTCTTTGTCTGCCTCGGCAACATCTGCCGTTCACCGCTGGCTGAGGGAATCTTCCTCCATCTAGTGAAGGAGGCTGGTCTCACTGACCGCTTCGAAATCGACTCTGCGGGCACCGGTGCATGGCACGTAGGTGAGAGTCCTGACGCACGCGCAGCTATGGTCGCAAGCCGACACGGCGTCGAATTGGGAAGCCGCGCTCGGCAGATTACTCAAGAGGACTTGCACCGGTTTGATTACGTTATCGCAATGGACCGTGAGAACCTCCGCAACATTGAACGCTTGGCAGAGCCGAACGGGTCAGGCGCCAAGATTCACTTGCTTCGCGAGTATGATGATGGGAGCGAAGGAGATGAGGTTCCGGACCCCTACTACGGTGGAGCGAGCGGATTTGAGACTGTCTACGAGATGGTTCATCGATCCTGTCAAAACCTTTTGGATCGATTGAAAGCGGCGTAAGCGACGAACTCTTCTCTCAACCTGCCAGTTATGGTGAGCTGCTCCAAGCTTACTGCGCAGAAGAGATCCGCATAAATGCCTCCTCGATCACTTCGTCCGAAGAAGCGAAACTCATGCGAACCCAGCGATCATCTCCAAACGCTGCCCCCGGCACTAGCGCTACCCCCTTCTCCTGAAGGAGCTGGCTACACCATTGCGTTGCGCTGGTGATCTCCTCATCGAATAAGTCTTCGACACAAAAGAATAGGTAGAATGCCCCGGACGGCCTTATAAATGGAACGCCAGGGAGAAGCTCATCCATCAGACGGCACACCAGCTCGCGGCGGCGGGCAAAGGCCTGACCCATCGAAGCGAGTGCACTGCCCACGCTGTCCTTTTCCGTGAATGCGGAGAGCGCCGCGAACTGAGAAGGTGTCGCCGCGTTCGATGTTATTTGGCTCTGCAGGGCTGAAAACTTCTTTGTCACCTCAGTGTCGGCATAGGTGAAGCCAATGCGCCACCCGGTCATCGCAAAGCTCTTCGAGGCACCGTCGATCAACACATGTGGGCCAAGAGTACCCGGAGCGAGACTGAGGATACCCGGAGCTGCACCCTCACCCTCATGGTAAATGTGACGATAGATCTCGTCGCTCAAAAGCCACACACCGCGTTCGCGACACCACTTCGCTAGCTCACACAATTCATCCTCAGAATAAACGGCCCCAGTCGGGTTACAGGGCGTGTTTATGATCAGTCCGCGTGTCGCATCGGTAACAGATTGATCCAAGTCAGCCGGAGTCACCTTAAAGTCGTTGGACTGTCGCCCGAAGACCTCTATTGGTTCAGCCCGCGCGATCTTGATCAAGTCCGGATAGGTAGTCCAGTATGGCGCCGCTACTAGAACCTCATCGCCAGGCCCGAACAGAGTGAATATTGCGTTAAAGAGTGCCTGCTTAGCCCCAGTGGTCACTACTACACCGTCTGGATCCATAGCGCGACCCGAACGATCACTGAGCCTCTCAGCGATCGCTACTCTCAACTCTGGAATACCCGCAGTTGGCGTATAGCGAGTTCGACCTTCACTTATTGCAGCCTTACCCGCCTCAGCAATAAACGCAGGGGTATCAAAATCCGGCTCTCCTGCGCTCAGATTGATGATATCCCGACCGTCTGCCGCTAGCTTTTTTGCCAGAGTACTCACTGCAATCGTAGCGGACGGCTTGAGCTTCTCTACATTGGCGCTGAACCGCATCTGAACCTCGCTTAAAGACCGGGAGAACCCGAAATATGGCAGGAGGCTCCACGGTGACAAACCCGATCGACATCTGGTATGACTTTGTCGACCCCGCCTCTGTGCTGCTCATGCTAGAGATCGAGGCGGCACGACGAGATGGCGAATCATGGGCTCTTGATTCCTGCATCAAATGGCGAGCGCTCGAAATGCGTCCACCACCTAGCCCATTGGTGAGTCTCGACGACCCAGAAGTCTCTTCCTTGTGGGAATCAGCAATTCCTCTGGCGCAGCAGATTGGCGTCAAGCTGAATCCTCCACATCTTGTCCCATGGACTCGAAAAGCCCATGAATTGATTGCTCACGCAGAGGAAGCGAGTAGAGAATCATCCCATTCTTTGAGGCTTGCGGTAGCGAAAGCATACGCAATTAAGGGTCGGGATATCGGCCGGGTAGACGTTCTAGTAAAGATCGCTACGGACCATGGATCTGACCGTACTGAGTGCAAAGCAGTCCTCGACGTCGACAGGTACGAAGCGGTTGTGCAAGGTTCGGCACAAAAAGCCAAAGCCGCATCTGTGACGCGCCCGCCGACGATCGTCAAAGGACTAAAGCGTCTGGAGGGCTTCCACAATAGGACTGCGCTCGGCACCTTACTCGGCACCTGAAAGACTGCCAAAGCCCCTCACTCTCTCGGACCATGGCCGGTTATAGAAGAAAGACAGCGAGTTCACCAAGCGAGGTCCTCGAGCAAGCCGAGACCTTCCTTCCCGACATGTTGGGACTCCAATGCTCTGAAAAGACTGACCACGAGGCGACGTGGGCGGGCACCGAGGGCACCGTCACCATCTCCGCTCACCGTCACGGACCATACACTGACGTAGTAGCGGATACTGACCAACTCCGCACTTCGCGGCTCGACTACGAGCTGCAGCGTCTACTCACCCAATTGCCATACGAGCCAGGGGACGCGGGTGGTCCGGGTTCGGGCGAGCCGAGCTAACTGAGAGATCTCCGTGAAATCGTTCGAAGACCTAGGCCTCTCCTCTGAGATCACCGAGGCCCTCGCTGGGGAAGGCATAGAGATACCAACTCCGCTACAAGAAGCCGCCATCCCAACAGTCGCCAAAGGCAACAACATTGTGCTCAAGGCTGGTCCCGGATCAGGCCTCCTCGCGACATGGTTGGTCGGACTGCTGGAACACATTGAGCCAAGTGACAACAAGGTTCAGTGCGTTGTGCTTTGTGCTACTCCGGAAACTGCGGACCGGCTCGCTGAATCAGCCGCTCGACTATCAACTATGACGGGACATTCCATAGCGGCCCTAGGATCTTCTTGGACTCTGCACGGCCAAGCAAATCTTCTCTTCACAACACCTGACGATCTCCTAGCTGCACTAGAACAGAATGTCGTGGATGTTTCATCCACCCAGGTGCTCGTAGTTGATCAGGCTCAGTCTATCGAGCACGTCAGTGGTCTCCAATCCTTAGAGCACACCCTAGGATATCTGCCTAGAGGTACCCAGCGCATCCTGAGCAGCCTCCCTATCACCACTGGAGTTCAGGACCTTATCGGAAGGCATTTCAAGCGAACCGTAACGCTACCGACACCCACATCCGATGTGCCGAAGCGGGGACAGATACGGTTCCGTATCGCACCAGAGCCGACTGAGGCTGCAGCCTTAGCGATAGTTGACGAACTGATTACGAATGGTGCCCAACACGTTCTTGTTTTCTGCCGGAGCGAGGATCGAGCAGCAGATGTCGGCGATTACCTTACGCTACACGGATTCATAGCTGGCGCTCCCGGCGACACATCTGTTCCAGTGTGGCTCGGCATCGATGCCCTGGAAGCACGCTCAGGCATTGAAAACAATGAGGGCTTGGCCGTCATAAGCTGTGATCCACCGGCTGACCCTGATACGCTCGACAGGCGCCATTCGATTACCTCAGACGGTATTGTGGTAGTGCTACCAAGGGAGGTCGCCCATCTGCGCATGCTAGGAAAACAAACTGGCTATGAAACCATCCCTTTCCCGCCACCGATGCGAGACAGGGGTGTGACCGATCAGATCCGGCATATGCTAGAACCGGAACTGCAGGACGGAGATATTGCTCCATATATCGACTCTCTTGAGCCGATCTTCCGAGAACACGACCCGGTGGAAGTAGCAGCAGCAGCTGTAGCTCTGCTAAGAAAAAAATCAGGGTCCACAGACCATGCTCAAACACAGGGATTATCAACTGCCGCAGCCCGAGCATCCGGAACTCCTTCGTGGTCCAAGCTGTTCGTAGGTGTCGGTGAGCGTGACGGACTCAGTAAGGGCGACCTTCTTGGCGCGATCACAGGTGAGGCTGCATTAACTGGTGATTCAGTCGGGCGAATAGAGATCCGGGAGAGCCACTCCCTAGTTGAGGTCCACGAGTCAGTAGCCCGGAAAGTGATTCAAGCTCTCAATGGTACGAGCCTACGAGGCCGCGCAGCGAGAGTGGACTTCGACCGCCCTCGTGCCAAGCCAACAACCCGAAAAGGTAGTCCCGCACGCTGACAAAGAGGCCACGTCGCATATGCGACGCGGCCTCTTTTACTTTATTCGGCCCAAGGCTCCTTCGAGAAGGAGCTACTCTAGGCTAGCTCCGCCCTTTTGGCCAACCGAAAGACTCAGTTCACAGAGTCCTTCAGACCCTTACCGGCCTTGAACGCAGGACTGTTGCTCGCAGAGATATGAATCGATTGCCCTGTGCGGGGGTTGCGACCCATACGAGCCTTGCGGTGCTTGACCTCAAACGTGCCGAAGCCAGTAATCTGGACCCGATGACCACCACGCAGAGCACCGGCGATAATCCCGTCACTAGGGGAGAACATCGCGTCTACCGCATCGGATGCGGCAGCTTTAGTCATGCCAGTAGCTGAGGCGAGGGCATCCACAAGGTCGGACTTGTTCATCTGATGGCTCCTAATTTGGAACGAGAATGATGGAAATTTCGCGACCGAGGCCGCAGTACGTGCAGACCGAATAAACTAAGAAATCCGTAGTACCTAGAGCACCTGAAAAGCCCTTTAGGATCAAGTGTTTCCGTGCCTGCGAATAACAGCATAAACTAGGGTACACACCCCTCTCCGAGCCGTCAAGGGAAAAACCGGTGAAAACCCGCGCGGTTACTTGCGATTCTCATCCTCGTGTACGCTGGTCGCCCTGGAGTTCCATTCCGAGCTTCCGCTCATCTAATACCGGCCACTCGATACCACATGCAGTACCGAAGGCTTTGTGCCCTACTATTTGTACCGGTAGGTAACGCGGCCTTTCGAGAGGTCGTAAGGGGACATCTCAACCTTAACTCGATCTCCTTCCAGAACCCGAATGTAGTTCTGCCGCATCTTTCCGGAGAGATAGGCATGCACCTCATGGTCGTTCTCGAGCAACACTCGAAACGTCGCGTTTGGCAGCACCTCAGTTACAGTTCCTTCAATCTCAATCGCGTCTTTTCCCACGCTTTCCATCCATTGGAGGCTTAACCCTCAGCCGGACATCCTCAGACGCCGACGGGCTTTTCAAGGGGACAACCTTAACGCTACTGAGCTACCGTCGCTACAGGCGGAACCGATAGCTGAGTTTGACGAAAAGTCCGTCTTCTGTCGGATAAACGTCTTCGAAGCCAAACGCTCTGGCGTCAACCATCTGACGTGTGTAGCCGAAAAAGAACACGGTTCCCGGCGATGGTTCGTAACCTAGGAGACCTTCGATTCTAAAATCGTTATTCGAGCCGCCCGAGCGTGGAGAGCAGTCGTCACCTACACACCCAATTAAAGGTAGACTCACTAAACCATCCTGAAGCGCTATCGATTCTTGGCTTCCGTACTCGAAAATACTCCGTAAGAAAAAAGATCTTGAAAACTGGTATCGTAGCTTCGCTCTAGGAATGATGGCGCTCGAGTGCTGAACACCGTCACTTCGACGGGTCAGGCGACTCCAGTTCGCTCCAACCTCAGCCGACACCGACCGCGTTGGGTATAGATTCAGGCGGGCCTCTCCGGAAAAGGAATTGGCAGGCTCGACAGCCACATCGTACCACCTGTCAAAGATAGGTCTTTGACTGCGAGTCAAACGTACGTTGCCTCTAATCTTCTCCCACTTATTGACCCATATTCCAACAGTTGCGCTCGGGAGTGCATCAAAAAGTTCTTGGTCTGGACGGAACGGCCGCTTTCCACCCACTGGATCCTTCACAAACAAGCCTTCATACTGCTCGGGCTGAAAGACAAACCTAGAGAACTTATAGTTTGCCCAAACAGTCACATTGTTCTTGAAGCTAAACCTGCTGCTGAGTTGGACTTCTCCTTCCTCCAATCCCTCACCACGCCAGAAGCTTTCATGGTCCCAGAAAGCCTTAACCTCGAGAGATGGACCAATTGATTCAAAAAAAGCCCCGCGCTGCCCGAACCACGTGTAGGATAGTCGCGAATTCGCCTGGGCGGTTCCTATCCGCTGAAAAAACCCACTCCCTGGCTTGAAACTCTGCTGAGTGTCTTCAAATTCGGCATTTAGCTGGAACGTCCTCCCGGCTCGCTCAAAACGCAAAGAACCCATTGTTCCATCCTGCCTATCCCTTAGCACCGCGTCGTTGGTAAAGCTCCGAGCGCCCATTGCGGTGAAGGTGTAGCGGCCACCAACCTGGATACGAGCATCAGCTCCCAACACACGATTAAAATCAGTAGAATTTGACGTACGATCCGTGTAGACCGCTCCGATTGTAGAAGAGGTGCCCAAGTCTGCGCGTGCTCTCAGAAGATTTACATAGACATCCTCCCGACCCACTGAAAACGTTTCGTCAATCGCTCCCAGGTAACCGACACTTAACCCACCGATTTTACCGGTCAGCTTTCCGCCAGCGATCGGATTCTGAATCGTGCGCGTGTATACAAGCTGTTTGGGCATACCGAAGATTTCGGTCCCTTCAAGAAAGAATGGACGAGCTTCTGGGTAAAAAAGTGCGAAGCGTTCGTTGATCTGAACCTGGCCAGCATCTGCCTCAACCTGGCTGAAATCCGGATTGAAGGTGCCATCAAGCGTCAAGTTGGACGTTATACCGTACGTGGCATTGAACCCAAACTCTCCGGTTGGGTTAGCATGAACGAAGTTATCACTCTCGTCGACGGATCCGTTTCGTGAACCGGTGACGAATGGGTTGACCTCCATAAACAGGCCCATGTCCAACCCCCGCAGCCCATTCAACTTACCCGCCTGAGCCAAGCGATTCGCCACTGAGGCTGTTATTGGAGCCCACGAACTCTCATAGCCGTTCCGCTGAATCTTGCGCTCTACCTGAAGGCCCCAGGACTGCTCGGCAAGCTCAGGAAACCGAAGGCTTTTGAACGGAATCCGGATCTCAGCCTGATAGCCCCACGGAGTTAGTTCTGCATCAGATTCCCACAGGAAATCTGGGTTGTCATCAATCGGTGAAAACATTCCCCGCCCGCGACGGCCTGTACCGCCTCCTATTTCATTCCAAAGCCCGTCATGCTGGACACCATAAGGGTTAACTGTGAACACATAGGCTCTTCGCTGATCATCAAACGTGTCAAGAATGAAGCGAACGTAGTCATCCGTATATGTGTAACTATCCCTATCTGTTAGCGTCGCTCTTATTAAGGCAGGGCTTTCGTCGAAAGCCTTTACAGCGAAGTAAATCGCTTCAGCGTCTACAAGCACTAGAATGTGAGTATCCTGGGTCGCCTCCGATCCCTCTATCGGACTAAACTGAGTGAACCCGTCTAGCAGAACGGCGTGCTCCCACGCCTCGTCATCGAGGCGTCCGTCTACTTTGATCCCGGCATCCTCAACAGCAGGGGTCTCGACCTCAAGATCGCTCGGGGATCCAGGCTGGGCCCAAGACTCATGAATTCGATCACCGGGGCCGGGCAACGCTAGCACACTGTAGGTGGGCTCTTTCTCAACTGAGTTCGCGGACAACGCTCCAGCAATGGCGAGCTGAAAGAGAATCGAAGTCATTGGGGGGGCCCGACGGTTCGAGATGGCGTCGCGGAACTCAGCCCGCAAGCTTAGGGAATAGATATCTTTCGGCTTCTTTCATGACACCTAGAACTAATACCCTGCTGAGAAAGCTTACACCCTGTGACTCTTAACCGTTACTCGGATTCGGAAAAGAGGGCTCTCGGATCATCGTTTCGCTCAGGCGAAGCGCTTA
>DEBI01000079.1:0-2055 GCA_002348465.1 Gemmatimonadales bacterium UBA2960
CGAGATCGAGGTCTAGACGGGGTCCTGCTTGATCTCGGTGTGAGCTCACACCAAATCGACTCCGATGACCGTGGCTTCACTTTTCGGCGTGGTGTGAAGCTTGATATGCGCATGGATGCTGAGGGTCCTGATGCCACAACCTTCCTGGCTGAAGCCAGCGAGAATGAGTTGACCCAAGTCTTCCGAGACTTTGGAGATGAGCCGCGGGCGCGCCGACTCGCACGAGAAATTGTGAAGCGGCGAGTCAAGGAGCCCCTGGAAAGCAGTGATGATCTAGTAGCGGCAATGACGGTTTCCCTTGGTCATTCTCCTAGTATCAAAAAAAAGGCACGAATCTTCCAGTCAGTTCGTATCGCAGTCAACGAAGAGATAGACGCACTCGAAACAGGATTGCCTGCACTCCGTGATGTCATGAAAGCCGGTGGAGTGATGACAGTGATAGCGTATCACTCAGTTGAAGATCGGGCCGTGAAAAGCGCGTTCCGTGAGTGGAGCAGGGCATGCGTATGCCCTACTGAGTTGCCCGCGTGCATGTGCCGAGGTCATGCGCTTGGGGAGACGTTAACACGCAAGGTCATCCGACCAACTGATGAGGAAGTGAAGCGTAATCCAAGAGCTAGAAGCGCTCGGCTCCGCGCTTGGCGGAGGGCCGCCTGATGGATGCGCGACTGCTTTGGCGTGTTGCTCTAACAGTCACCTTCTTTCTTCTGTCTTTGGGTGTGGTAACCTGGAGACAAAGCAGGGCCCTCGAAGCGAATCAAACCCTTGACCAGCTTCGCCGGCAGGTGTCTGTAGCTCAAGCAGAGCGGATTGAGCTGGAGCGAGACATCCAAGTCCGCAGCAGTATGACGCACATCGTCGAAGCAGCCGAAGGCTTAGGAATGGTTAGGCCGTCCGGCCAAGAAATGGTAGTTCTTGGGATCGAGGACAAGCCGTGAGTCGCCGCCACCATGATGCAATGCATGCCTATGCTTGGCGTAGAAGAGCTATCCTAGCAGCATGGCTGATTGGTGCGATGGCCGTGATAGCGCGCGCGGGACAGATCCAGATTGTTCAAGCTTCGGCGTGGGAGGACATAGCCGTTCGCCAGCAGGAGGGTGCGGTCACACTACACGCCCCGCGAGGGACTGTTCTTGTGGGGAATGGTGTCCCTTTATCGGTCACGCGTGAACGTGTGCGGGTCTCCATCGCACCGCGTGAGGTACGGGATCCGGTTGCAGTGAAGCAACGACTGACCGACGTACTCGGACTAAGCTCTTCACGTGTGGAGAGGCTCGTATCGGGTGAGTCTGTTTGGAACCAGGTCGGTCTCTACTCTATGGCCGTTCGGGATTCGTTGATGGGCCTTTCTGGTGTGCACGTCCAATCTCTATACCAGCGCTATTACCCCTACGGGGAGATTGCCCGAGGAGTGACCGGTGTTGTGATTGATGGGGAGGGGCGAGGTGGGGTCGAACAGCAATTCAACGAACACCTAAGTGGAACGACTGGTTCGCAGATATTCGCCCGCGATGCTCATGGCAACCCCCTGCCAGGACAGAGGGTCACCGTTGAAGAGCCGCGGGCAGGTGGAGAGGTCTTACTGACTCTGGATATGGAACTTCAGGAGATCGCTCAGTCCGCCTTGCTGGAGGCGATTGACGAGCATCAGGCGTTCGGCGGTGACATCCTGATCACCGATCCCCATACCGGAGAGATAAAGGCCTTATTCTCGATTCGCGATAAAAACATTGCCGCGCTCTCCGCAATTAATGCGCCGTTTGAGCCTGGATCTACTCTCAAAGTCTTCACAGTCGCTGCCCTGCTTGAAAATGGCCTAGCAGACTTGAACGACTCAATCGATATAGGCAATGGGCGTTGGACGATCAACGGTCGAACACTCAGTGATGTGCATGTCGAAAGTGATCAGGTCACGCTTAGAGAGGCCTTCTATGAGTCCTCCAATGTTGGTATTGCCAAAGCTGCGCTCGTCCTTCCGGAAGGACTTCATTACCAGAGTCTTCGTGACTTCGGTTTTGGCACCCGGACTGGTATAAAGCTGCCAGGAGAGGTCGA
>DEBI01000079.1:2450-4085 GCA_002348465.1 Gemmatimonadales bacterium UBA2960
ATTGGATACGAGATGTCTGCTACGCCACTACAGATGGCTATGGCGTATGGGGCGATCGCTAATGGTGGAATTCTGATGAGGCCAAGGTTGGTCCGCGAAATCCGAGACGCTAACGGTAGGACACTTGAGCGACTTGAGGCACAAGAGATCCGTCGAGTTGTCAGCCCACAGACCGCGGCTCAGGTGGGTAGTGCAATGGTCGACGTCGTAGAAACCGGAACTGGTGGAGCTGCACGTATAGGTAGCCATCAAGTCGCAGGTAAGAGTGGGACAGCTCGTTTCGCTACCGGTGGCGTTTATCAGAGTGGTGACTATTCTTCATCATTCATAGGGTATTTCCCAGCGGATAATCCTCAGCTTGTCATCTTCGTCAAGCTTGATCGTCCGGAAGGCGGCGTCTATTACGGGGGTGCCGTAGCGGCTCCCGTAACCAGGTCTGTGATGGAGGCAGCGTTAGCCGCGAACATTCTGGATATAGAAACGCTTGCTGAGACCGCGAGAGAGCCTCCGGAAGTGGTTTCTCCTGAACTCTATGTTGAATTATTAAGAGAACCCTACGTTCCGATTCCGCTTTCTCCGGAACTGCCTGAGTCAGAAGGCGGAGCGGATGCAGTGGCGATTCCTGATGTGTCAGGTCTGCCAGTGCGCTTTGCGGTTCGAGAACTACATAAGCACGGTTTGCGCGTCACAGAGATGGGGACGGGCGATGTCGTCCGAACGTATCCGACTGCTGGCTCAGTAGTCACTAGGGGAGAAGTGGTGCGCCTGCGTTCGGGAGGGCAGGACGATGAGTGAGGTGACCTGCGCGCTTCATGCGGTGCTAGACGTCCTCCGGACTGCCGGCCTCCTTACCGAGGTGCGCGGATCGGGGGACGTCGTCGTTCGGGGCGTGTCCCAAGATTCTCGAACGACTGTGAAAGACGATCTTTTTCTAGCTTGGAAAGGCACGCAGGATGATGCTCATGACTTCGTGCCAGGTGCGGTTGGACGTGGCGCTTCGGCCGTGGTCGTGGAACGCCCACTGAAAGTCGATGTGCCCCAACTGGTAGTTCGAGACGGGCGTCGAGCTGCTGCCTTGGCGGCCGATGTCGTGCTTGGCTCACCGAGCGAAAGGATGGCTGTTGTTGGTGTTACGGGCACGAACGGAAAGACGACGACTTCACTCCTTGTGCGACATCTAGTCGCTCCCGAAAAGCGGGCGGCTGTGATCGGGACGCTTGGCTTGACCCTCAAAGATGGCGTTCGGGCAGCGACTGAAGACCTTACGACACCGGGGCCGGTCCAGCTCACCGAGTGGATGCGTGATCTTTCAGCCAAGAGTTACGAAACGGTAGTCATCGAAGCTTCTTCACACGCGATAGAGCAGCATCGCCTGTATGGGACCTCCTTTGATGTCGCGGTCTTTACGAACCTTTCTCAGGATCACCTAGACTATCACGGCGACATGGAGGCATATCGCGCTGCAAAGCTCGGACTTGTCAGGCTCGTTTCTGAAGATGGAACCCTGGTTGTGAACGCGGATGACGATGCATGGGAGGGCCTCGAGGCGGGCGGGCGCAAGGTTGTATCGTATTCGCTAATAAGGAAAGCCGACGTGCAGGCCCGAGACATACGGTTGAGCTCCACAGGGACGAG
>DEBI01000079.1:4474-21697 GCA_002348465.1 Gemmatimonadales bacterium UBA2960
TTATAACGTCGAGAACGCCCTCGCTGCATCCGCTGCGGCCATCGCGGTAGGGGTCTCGCTTGAGTGTGTCGCTCAGAGGCTCGAAGTTGCGCCACAGGTGGCGGGTCGGTTGGAAGCAGTGGTTGCTGAACCATTCGGTGTCTTGATCGACTTTGCGCATACGCCTGCTGCTCTAGAAGGTGCACTAGAGGCTGTCCGCCCACTTACCGAAGGACGCCTGATCGTTCTATTTGGAGCCGGTGGTGATCGAGACCGTTCCAAACGCAGGCGGATGGCTCAAGCGGTCGCTCGTTTAGCAGACGTTGCAGTTCTAACGTCGGATAATCCACGCACCGAAGATCCGGATCTGATCATAGACGATCTCGTCGAGGGAATAGGGTCCACGGACTTCATCCGGATGACTGACCGGCGAGATGCTATCAGAAAAGCCCTCGAGGTGGCGCGTCCAGGCGACACGGTCGTGCTAGCAGGGAAGGGGCATGAGACATACCAGGTTGTCGGAAAAGAAAAACAGCCCTTTCTAGAGGCCGATATTGCCAGAGATGCTCTTCGCGAACTGGGGGTTCTCTGATGGCTTTCGATTGGAGTGACGTGACCGTTCGAAAGGCCCTTGGGATGCGGACTGATCTGGCTAAGGAAGAACTAGTCTATGAGGGAGTGTCTACAGATTCCCGCACGATATCAGAAGGTGACCTATATGTGGCCCTAGTAGGAGAGCGTTTTGACGGTCACGACTTTGTTGCGGATGCGTTTGCAAGGGGAGCCGTTGGAGCTGTGGTATCCAGACCGGCAGCAGGTGATCCGGCTGGGACGCTTTATCCAGTAGACGACACCCTTGATGCCCTGGGGCGTCTTGCTGCATGGCGTAGGCAGCGGATCGATGTCCCCGTAGTTGCGATTACGGGTTCGTCTGGAAAGACAACCACCAAGGAAATGACGAGGGCCGCACTAGCTGAGACCTATCGGGTCCATGCAACGCCTGGGAATCAGAACAATCGTATTGGGATGCCGCTGACGATTCTCTCAATGCCTGACGATGTGGAAGCGCTGGTGCTAGAGCTAGGCACCAATCAGCCAGGTGAGATTGAGGCACTGGCTCAGGTCGCTCGCCCGGATATTGCCGTAATCACAACTGTCGGTAAGAGCCACCTGGAGAAGCTGGAGAGTTTCGAGGGTGTCCTAGCAGAAAAGTTGCAGATCCTGCGCGGAATAGCTGAAGGTGGCCGGTGCGTGGTGGGTGATGATCCCCCGGTCCTTGCTGAACGCGCCCACGCCCTTTGCTCCTCCGTTCAGGTAGTTGGGTGGAGTCAGAATGCTGATCAGGACGCCCGTCCAGGGAACGCTGAAGTAGATGTATTTGGACGCTACAGCTTCGAATGGCGAGGACAGAGGGTTACAGCGCCCACAGCTGGCAAGCATGCTGCTTCAAATGCTCTCATGGCGCTTGCGGTGGCGAGTCTCCTCAACGTGCCGGTCAGGGATGCAGTTCGTGGACTCGGTTCTTCTAAAGTGGGTTCTTTGCGAGGTGAGTTTCAGCGGATTGGAGACCTCACGGTCATCGTAGACTGTTATAACGCTAATCCACAGAGTGTGCGTGCATCTCTAGAAGTGCTTGAAAGTCAGGCTGTCACGGGAGACAAGGTCGCTGTTTTGGGCTCGATGCTGGAACTCGGAAGTTCGGCGACTGAACTGCATGCTGAGATACTAAAAGATGCAGTAGCTCGGGATGTCGATCTGATCATAGCCACGGGTCACTTTGCTGAAGTAGCGGCTGAGTTGGGATTCAGAGAAGAGCGCGTTGTTGCAGGTGAAAACTGGGAGGAAATTTACTCAGGACTGGTCGATCGCCTGAATGGCGGTGAGATCATCTTACTCAAGGCTTCGCGGGGCATCGCACTGGAGCGGATGTTGACCCGACTTGAGGAAGACTTCGGTCGAGAAGGCGCCCGGAAGGTTGGGACCTAATGCTTGCACACCTGCTTCCAGAACTCTCAGAGCTATTCGGCCCGTTCAATGTGTTCGTGTATATCTCTTTTAGGACGGCGGGCGCGGTGGTTACGTCTCTAGTTCTAGCCTTCCTGCTAGGTCCGGTAGTGATTCGTCGCCTAAAGCTGATGAATGTTGGTCAGGTTGTGCGGGAGATAGGTCCGGAGACTCATCTGGCGAAGTCGGGTACTCCCACGATGGGTGGAGTTATCATCATCCTCGCCACCACCATCTCAACCCTTCTCTGGGCTCGGTTAGACAACGCGTACACGATTGTTGCTCTTGTCTCGCTGCTCTGGATGGGTGCGATAGGATTTCTTGACGACTACCTCAAAGTCGTCCAAGGTCAGACTCGAGGTTTAATAGCCCAATACAAGATGATCGGCCAATGGAGCTTCGGGCTAGCGCTTGGCACCTACCTTATTTGGAATCCGATCTCGGGACACCCGACCACGTGGACCGCCGTTCCATTTTTTGCGGATGTGGCAGCAGTCTTCTCAGTTCCTGTATTCATCGTGTTTACTGGTGTTGTAGTATCAGGATCGTCGAACGCTGTGAATCTGACTGATGGGCTAGACGGTTTAGCCGCTGGCCTAATCGCGATCGCGTCAGCGACGATCGGAATTTTTGCTTACGTCGCGGGTCGGGTAGACACCTCACAGTACCTCGGATTCTTCTATCTGCCCGGTGCGGGAGAGTTGACCATTTTCGCCCTCGCACTATCTGGAGCGGCACTGGGCTTCTTGTGGTTTAACGCTCCTCCCGCAGAGGTCTTTATGGGGGATACTGGGTCTCTCGCACTTGGAGGAGCACTCGGGGTCATGGCCATTCTCCTAAAGGCTGAATTCCTACTGGTAATCGTCGGTGGCGTGTTCGTACTGGAGACCCTGTCAGTGATTGTGCAGAGGGGGTGGTTCAAATACACGAAGTGGCGGTTCGGTTCGGGCAGGCGCGTGTTCAGGATGGCCCCCGTCCATCACCACTTCGAGAAGCTTGGTTGGTCTGAAACCACGGTCGTTATCCGCTTTTGGATTGTAGGCGTCCTTTTCGCGATGCTTGCGTTCAGCACGCTGAAGATCCGGTGAGTAGACCTACTCGAGTGGTGCGATCTGGAGATGATGTGGTTTGATGGATTTGTCTGGAATGAGTGTGGCTGTCATTGGCCTGGGTGTGAGCGGAGTCGCCGCCGCACGCTTAGCCGCTGAAAAAGGAGGAGAAGTATATGTCTCGGATTCTCGCACGGAGGATGCAGTTGCAACTCGTGGAGCCGACCTCGGAGATGGAATCGAGGTCGACTTGGGAAGGCACGACATCGAACGAATGGTCGATGCCGACTTCGTCGTTGCGAGCCCAGGTATCCTACCGAGTTCCCCAGTGCTCCAGGGCCTCAAAAGACGGGGAGTTAAGTGGATATCAGAGCCTGAATTTGCCTCACGGTTCCTCGATGCATCACTGATTGGGATAACCGGCACAAATGGCAAGACAACAACAACATTGCTAGTGAACCATCTACTTCATGCGTCCGGTGTTACGTCAGCCGCTGGGGGCAACGTCGGCGGTGGACTTGCTCCTGCTGCGTCAGATCTCGCCCGGCTCAAGGAGAGACCAGAGTGGGTCGTGCTCGAGATGAGCTCGTTTCAACTGTCAGGGGTGGAAACGTTCCATCCCGATATCGGAGTGATAACGAACCTCTCAGCAGATCACCTAGATCGATACAGGTCAATCGATGAGTACTATAGCGATAAGTCGAAGCTATTTGAGAATGCTACCGAACAGAGCGTTTGGGTTTTCCCGGCAGATGATGATGAAGTGCGAAGGCTTTCCGATGGTGTTCCCGGTCGCCGGTATACGTTCGGATGCGGCACTGACAGCAGTGCTTTCCTGAGTGAAGGGCAACTGATACTGAACCTAGAGGGAGATATCGAGCCGGTCCTGCAGCGCGATGAATTACCTCTTATCGGAGCTCATAACGTTACGAATGCTCTGGCTGCTGCGCTGACGGCTCGACTTGCTGGTGCTGGCTCAGGAGGTGTCATGGCAGGACTCGGTTCTGCGCGTGCGCTCCCACATCGTTTAGAGCCTGTAGCAGATCGCGCCGGTGTCCTCTGGATCAATGACTCAAAGGCTACAAATGTTGCAGCGACTCGTAGTGCTCTCTCTAGTCTAGATCGCTCGGTTATTCTTCTCCTAGGTGGCAAAGATAAAGGTGAAGACTTTGCGCAGCTTGCCGAGGCCATGCGTGGTCGCGCGCGTATCGTAGTCGGTTATGGTGCCGCAGGTTCTAGGGCGATCAATGAACTGAGCGAAGCCCTCCGTGTTGGCAGTAATGAAGAGGAGGAGTCTATTGGAGGACCCCGCGCCAGCCCTTCGTTGCGGCTGGTCGAAGGATCACTCGAAGATGTCGTAGTGAGTGCACGTAACTGGGCCGAGTCAGGTGATGTAGTACTTCTCTCACCAGCTTGCTCTAGCTTCGACATGTACGAGAACTACGAGCACAGAGGCCAGCACTTCACACTTCTCGCGAGGGCTGAAGTGTGAGCATCATTCGGCCATTGGACATAGCTCCCGTTGGACCAGCTCGCCTTCCTGACTCAGGTTTGGGGCAGGGCTGGGAAGCTGCCGCGGTGTTCGGCCTCACACTGCTTGTACTGGCATTCGGATTAGTCACCCTATACAGCGCGTCTTCGGTTTATGCGATTAACCAAGGCTTGTCGGACACCTTCTACGTCACCCGACAAGGGGTGGGAGCGCTCGTCGGACTCGCTGGTCTCATGTTCTGCGCCTGGATGCCTTACCGCCATTGGGCAGCCTTAGCATGGCCTCTGATAGCGTTAAGTGTCCTGATGCTTTTGCTCTGCGTACTTCCTTGGACTCATGGGATCGCACCGGAGATCAATGGAGCTCGTCGGTGGCTTCGAGTAGGTGTGACCATTCAGCCGTCCGAGGTAGCTAAAGTGGCCATCATTGTCTGGTCAGCCACTATGGCTGTTAAGAAGGCCCCGTACTTTCAGTCCCTTAGACGCGGCCTTGGGCCGTTCCTTGCGGTTTGGGCTCTCGTTATCGGACTCGTAACGGCGGCACCTGACCTATCTACAGCGATCGTTATTGCGGCGCTTGGTGTCCTAATTGTATTCGCTGCCGGAGCTCGGGTCTCGCACTTCGTTTTCCTAGGGGCTCTTGTTTCACCGGCACTGTACTTTCTTCTCTTCGCCAGTTATCGCCGTCAGAGGCTCGAGGTTTTTCTGCAACAACTCTCGGACCCAACCGGAGCTGGTTACCAGGTACTGCAGTCACTGATCGGTTTCGGATCTGGCGGTGTGACTGGTGTAGGCTTTGGCGAGGGTCGGCAGAAGCACGGTTTTCTTCCGGAAGCTCACAACGACTTCATCTTCGCAATGATTGGAGAAGAGTGGGGCTTTTTAGGAATCACTGTTGTCGTTGTTTTTTACGTCGCCTTGGTCGTGATCGGATTTCGGATTGCCAGCAGGGCTCCGGATATGTTTGGAGGGCTGCTGGCGATCGGATGTACCAGTCTCATAGCAGTGCAGGCCATGCTCCATATGTCGGTGGGGCTGGCTCTTGCTCCCGCGACTGGACTTGCTTTGCCGCTGATCTCCTACGGGCGTTCGAACCTGATCGTTACTCTCGTGGCAATAGGAATCCTGATTTCGGTAGCGCGAACCACCTCCGGTGGCAGGCAAGCCCATGCTTGATACGTTGAGAATGCGGGGCCCACTTGTAGTTGTCTCGGGAGGTGGGACGGGCGGGCATCTCTATCCAGCACTAGCGATAGCGGATGCACTCAGAGAAGTGCGGCCAGACGTACATATCACCTTCGTCGGTGCCAGGCGCGGCCTTGAAGCGAGAGTCCTGCCAGAAAGGGCGGAAGACCATTTATTACTGCCGATAAGCGGTTTCAATCGTGGTCGTGCAATGAGTCTGTTCCCAGCACTCGTCGGGCTCCTTGTGGGACTCGTCCGTGTCATTGACTTCTTCAGGCGCTACCACCCCGAGGTTGTAGTAGTGACCGGTGGTTATGCCGGAGCTCCCGCAGGAATAGCAGCGGGTCTTATGGGTGTCCCCCTAGTGCTCCAAGAGCAGAACTCCGTGCCTGGTATTGTCACGAAGCTCCTTACAAAAGTTGCTACTCGTGTACACGTCGCGTATCCGGAAGTTGTTCAGCGTCTGCCGCTTAGCGCAGGGCGTTGCGTTGTCAGCGGAAATCCAGTGCGGTCTCGATCGGGTTTGGGGCGGAACGAAGCGCGGCGCGCGTTCGGTATCCCTGAGCACGTAACCTTGGCTTTCGTGACCGGTGGCAGCCAGGGTTCCTCGGCTCTCAACGAAGTCTTCACAGCCTACGTGGCCGGTGTTTCCCGTGGCGACATCAAACGGCCTGAGAAGCTTCACCTCCTCTGGTCGACTGGTAGCGGACACTTCGCAGGCGTTCTTAGGAGTTTCGGCGTGCGTGGCGTTCCTAGGTGGGTCCACGCTCTGCCCTATATCGAAGACATGCCGGGTGCGCTTGTCGCGGCGGATCTCGCTGTGAGCCGTGCTGGCGCGATGACGATCGCGGAGTTCCTGAACCATGGTCTTCCTGCCGTACTGGTGCCTCTGCCCACCGCAACGGAAAACCATCAAGAGCATAATGCGCGCGCCCTGGAAGATGCAGGAGCAGCTCGGGTCGTTCCTCAAAGGGAATTGTCTCCCAGTCGGCTAGCGGAAGAGATCGCTTCGATGGCTATGGATCCTCTTAGCCTAGAGCAAATGGGCATGCGCGCCTCAGAGCGTGCGTATCCGAGGGCAACACAGGAGATCGCTGATGACGTCACAACGATGCTGTCCCCGATAAGGAGCGCCGCTTGACCGAGCAGCCTGACCTCAGGGCACTTTGTGCCGGTGGGATAGTCCATTTCATGGGCATAGGCGGAGCAGGTATGTACCCTCTCGCTGAATTGTTCTTGCGCAGCGGCGGCATGGTTACTGGGTGCGACTTGAAGGGAAGTGTCGCTCTCCGTGATTTAGAAGCGCTGGGGGCAAGGGTGTTTGTTGGACACGATGAAGCACATATCGCTGACGCTGCAGCTCTCGTGATGACCGCTGCAGTTCCCGAAGACCATCCTGAGGTGCTCGCAGCAAAACGAGCGGGGATCATCGTAATGAAGCGCTCTGAGGCGCTCGGAATGTGGGTGGCTTCGGGAAGAGTTATTGGAATAGCCGGTACGCATGGGAAGACGACAACTACCGCTATGGCTACGGAAATCTTGGCTGCGGCGGGAATGGACCCCACTGGACTGGTTGGTGGCCGAGTGAACGACTGGGATGGAAATCTGCGGTACGGGACGGGAGATGTTTTTGTAGTGGAAGCCGATGAATACGACCGTTCCTTTCTAACGCTCTCCCCAGACATTGCGATAATCACAAACGTGGAGGCGGATCATCTTGATATCTATGGTGACCTTGACGGAGTCCGAAGCGCCTTCTTGGAGTTTGTGGAAGGAGTACGGGGTGGCGGCCGGGTCGTCGTCTGTGCCGACGATCATGGGGCTTCGTCGCTGCTCCCCGCGATAGGACCAAGCAGCTATACGTATGGAACTTCGGCCGGTTCAATGCTACGCGCGACGGATATCAGTGTTACCGAGGGCGTATCGTTTGCGAGACTTTGGGAGGATGGGAAAGGTGTTGGAGAGCTCAAACTCAAGATGGGCGGCCGTCACAATCTCTTGAACGCACTCGGTGCCGCAGCTGCCGCTAGGGCCTTGGGTGCTGAATGGGGTGACATCAAGACGGGACTTTCCAATTTCCGTGGGGTTGAGCGTCGCTTCCAGCTTGTTGGAGAGGTAAACGGAGTTGTTGTCATCGATGACTACGCTCACCATCCCACTGAGCTTGCTGCTGCGCTGCGTGCAGCACGAAATATGTATGAAGGTCGTCGCTTGGTTGCGGTCTTTCAGCCTCATCTCTATTCGCGCACTCGAGATTTCGCCCGCGAGTTCGGCGAGGCACTCGCAGTGGCTGACAAGGTTTGGCTTACGGACATATTCCCGGCACGCGAAGCCCCGATCCCGGGGGTAGACGGATACACTCTTGTATCAGCCGTTATTGAGGCAGGTGTAGGCGACGACTTGTGCTATGTGGAGTCACTCGACGCCTTGGCCGCTCAAGTGGCTGCCGATACGCGGGAGGGTGATGTAGTGATGACACTCGGTGCTGGGTCCATTGAGTTCACTGGAACAGAGCTTATCCAACTTTTGGAGGTGCCTGCCTATGCCTAACGCTACCGTCAAACGGCAGCTCAGGATTTTAGCGGTGACCGTCGTGATCGCTCCTCTGGCATATTGGGGACCTCACTTGGTTGAGACTGTCCGTGATCTTGAGGTCTTTGCCGTGCGTGAGGGTGAGATTGAGGTTCGGGGTATCGAGCGATTGACCAAGCAAACGGTAGTGAGTCGCCTAGATCTTGGCTCTATGGCTTCAGTTTGGGGCGACGCGGAAGTGTGGAGGGAACGGGTAACAGCAGATCCTCTTGTCCGTGCGGTGGAGATCCAAAGGAAGTTTCCGAATGGGCTACTCGTCACGGTGGAAGAGCGTGTTCCGGTTGCGTTCGCTGGAACGTCGATGCTCGAACCAGTAGACGCAGAGGGGTATCAGTTACCGATTGATCCGACCGCGCCCGCACTAGACCTACCAATCATCAGTTCTGAAAGTCGCGGACCAGACAATGCGGGTCTTTTCCCAGAAGAGGTCCGCACGTTGGCCGCCGAATTAGAGCATCTCAATGCAACTCGTCCGGGCTTTGCGAATCTGATTTCCACCATCCGATTGCACTCGAAGGGCATAGTAGCCGTTCGACTGCACAGCCCTGATGTCGAGTTCATCATGCCGATCCGTACCGAGGGCGTCCGGATCAAAGAGGGTGAATCGGCTCTAGGGCACATAATGCAGTTGCGTTCAGGACGACCGCCAGCTGAGGTCGATCTGAGATTCTTAGACCAGGTGGTTGTCCGACCTGAACGCTCTATAGAAACCATTTCAACATACATGGCCGGGGGCCGATGACATGCGTTCGAATCTGATCGCTGGACTCGACATCGGAAGCACTCATACTTGCGCCGTCATAGGTGAGGTGATCGGGGATCCGAGGCATCCGAGCCTCGCAATCCTTGGTGTAGGTCAAGCTCCAACAGCCGGATTGCGTGGTGATTTTGTGATCAACATCGACGAGATGACAGAGTCAGTCCGCAATGCAGTGAGTGAGGCTGAACTCATGGCGGGTGCGACGGTGGACCGAGTATACGCAGGTATCGGCGGTGAACACGTGCGTGCTACAAATTCTATGGGAGTGGTGGCAATATCTGACGAGGAGGTGACGGGAGACGATGTCGAGCGAGTTCATATAGTTGCTCGAGCGGTAGCGCTTCCGCCCGATCGCGAAATGGTGCATGCCATCCGCCAGGAATACCGTGTCGATCACCAGGCGGGAATTAAAGACCCAATTGGCATGTCCGGAGTCCGCTTGGAGAGTGAAGTGTTCTTGGTCACCTGCCAGGTCACTGCATCGGCGAATATCACGAGGGCGATCAATCGAGCCGGATACCGGGTTCAGGAACTCGTACTCGAACCTCTGGCCGGAGCCCGTGCCGTCCTTACAGAAGACGAAAAAGAAGTCGGCGTAGCGATGGTTGAAATTGGCGCTCAAACAACTAACGTGGCTGCCTACTACGAGGGTAAGATCCACCACGTAGCCATCCTTCCGTTCGGTGGCGCGACCTTGACCCAGGACCTCATGCGAGGGCTAGCGGTGCCGTACAAAGAAGCGCAGCGGGCCAAGGAGCATCACTCTCATGCTCTCGCTCAGATGGTCGATCCGCGGGAAACCGTTGATTTGCCAGGTCCATCTCCGAACCAGATGCGATCGGTAGCGTGTGAACTAATCGCACACATCGTAGAGCAGCGATTGGACGAGATGTTTGGGATCATTCAAGGTGAACTCCAAGATAACGGAGTCGCCGAAAAGCTAGGTGCGGGAATCGTGCTGAGTGGAGGGAGTGCGTCGATCCCGGGAATTACAGAACTCGCCCAACAGATTTTTGCGGCGCCTGTGCGTCTCGGGGTACCGGCGGAGGGACTTGGCGGAATCGCGGATGTCGTGGCGCGTCCTCGTTTTACGGTTGGAGCGGGCCTGGCGCTCTGGGGTGCAGATCGCTTCGCTGAAACTGGCCGCGGTGCCTCAACCCGGGCTTCCGGAATAGTCACCAGGCTTGGCGTGTGGTTGAAAGAATTTTTCTAGTCGCAGTAGTACCAAAATCTCCGCTAGGGGGGAGAAAATGATGATCTTCGAGTTCGAAGAAACACCGATTGCGAATGCACGGATGAAGGTTGTGGGCGTCGGAGGAGCCGGCGGAAATGCCGTCAATCGAATGATTGACGAAGATTTGGAAGGAGTCGAGTTCATCTCGATGAATACTGATGGGCAAGCTCTGAAGCACTCAAAGGCACAGGTCACCTTGCAGATCGGAAAGAAGCTCACTCGTGGGTTGGGTGCGGGTGCTCGTCCGGAGGTCGGACGCCAAGCGCTAGCAGAGAGTGAAGAAGAGGTTCGTCGTGCACTAGAGGGTGCCGATCTTGTCTTTGTAACAGCTGGAATGGGTGGTGGAACTGGAACCGGCGCGGCGCCATTAGTGGCTGAGATAGCGAGGGAGATGGGCGCACTCACCATTGGTGTGGTGACAAAGCCCTTTTCCTTCGAAGGGAGGAGAAGGGAACGTCAGGCGATGCAGGGCCTGGCAGAGCTTCGCCGTGCGGTAGACACCATGATCTTGGTGCCCAATGACCGACTTCTCTCCGTTGTGCCGAGGGGAACATCTTTTGCGGATTCGCTGAAGAAGGCAGACGAGATACTTTTGAACGCAACACAAGGTATCTCGGATTTAATCAGAGTTACCGGTGAGATCAATGTCGATTTCGCCGACGTCCGGACGGTTATGGCGGCCCGTGGCCCGGCACTAATGGGGTCGGGTTTTGGGGAGGGTGATAATAGAGCTCAGGAAGCGGCTCAAGAGGCTATCTCTTCACCCCTATTGGATGATCTTTCAATCTCTGGAGCTAAGGGCGTCCTAATCAACATCACAGGTGGGATGGATCTCGCCATTGACGAGGTCACTACAATTTCGACGATTATCCAGCAAGAGGCAGGGGACGAGGCCGAGATCATTTTCGGTGCGGTTCACAATCCGGAACTAGAAAACAAGATTCGTGTTACGGTGATCGCCACGGGATTCGATTCGGAGAGCGACGACAGCGTTATTTCACCAGATTTCCGGCGCTCTCGTGCTCAGATCTCAACCCCGAAAACCGTTTCGGTAGAACCCAGTCAGCCGGTCGATTTATCGGTGCCCGAGTCCGACAACACGAATCTGACTTTCCAGCACCCGGCAATTGAGCCGGCCGTGCAAACGGTTGAGTTCGAACTCAAGGATGAGCGGGCTGCGATGGGGGGAGGGGTTTCGGAGCCGGTACTTCCCCTTACAAGATTTCCTGAGAGCATGGTATCCCGAGAGCAGATAGAAGGGTTAGATATCCCGACCTTCATTCGTCGTCAGATGGACTGAATTGGATTCCTAGATTCAACTAGTTTCCCAGAGAACGACTGTCCGGTGGAGATGTCTGCCGGACAGTCGTTTGTCTAAGTACTTTCGGGTGTCTGGACTCTTGATTCGGGAAGTGATGAGGAGTTAATGGTGAAGCGGAGCGTCAGATTGATCATCTCACGAGGGGCGATTGCTATTGCAGCGATCGTCTGTTCTTCGTGTGACCCCGAGGTTCCGAGCGTCGGTTTTTTAGAGACGGTCTGGGTTCCACCCGCGGAGAAGGTGGAGGTCCATTCTCTTGGTCAAGGTGAGACATTCGGAGGACTCCTCTACGGAGCGGTCGATGCGAATGAGCAGGCTGAGGTATTGCGGGCTTTTCAGAGCTATGCCGATCCGAGGCGCTTACGAGAGAGAACGAATGTGGCTCTCCGCTACCAGGCCGGTACCAATAAGCTCCGGAGTGTAGATGTCGCGGTCAGTAAAGACCGTACAGTAAGGCTCACTCGGGTCGATGACCGATGGAGATCTCGGCTTGTTCAGACCCCTATCTTTGTTGATACGGTTTATGCAACCGGTGAGATCAGTGAGACGTTTTGGGGTTCTGTCGTGAACAACGTCGACTTGGTTGAGATGACCTTTGAGGATCGCAACCTTCTCATAGATCGCTTGGATAATGTTTTTCAGTGGCAAATAGACTTTTCTCGACAGATCCGTGAAGGTGATAGCTACCGTTTTGTATTTGAACGAGAGGTTCGTCCCGACGGCTCTATGCGAGACGGAAAACTGCTTGCGGCGGAATTCGTGAACCTGGATGTTCAATATCACGCGATCTATTTCGACCCGAATGGTGATGGATATGGGTCGTATTTTGATCTGGATGGAGAGTCTGTCCGAAGGGCGTTCCTCCTCAAGCCACTATCGTACCGCCGTATTTCTGGACGGTTTTCGAGCGGGAGGCGTCACCCGATCCTGAACACCATACGAGCTCATCGAGGAATCGACTACGCCGCGAGTATTGGTACGCCTGTTATGGCGACCTCCGACGGGGTAATTATCCACAGGGGACCTAAGGGTAGCTTCGGCAATACGGTGGAGATCCGACACTCGAATGGCTGGGTTACCAGATATGCACATTTGAATGGGTTTAACGGTGATGTGCACCTAGGAACGAGAGTTCGACAAAGTGATGTGATTGGCTACGTGGGGATGACTGGGCTCGCGACGGGACCGCACCTGCACTATGAAATGTTGCAAAATGGTCGACACCAAGATCCCTTGGCGGTCGATCTTCCGTCTGGGGATCCGGTGCCCGCGGATGACATGACCCGCTGGCGTGCAGAGATGTCCGGAAGGTATGAACTGCTGAAGACGATTCCAGGGCAGAGCCCGTTGCGCACGTTTGAGGCGGAGGCCGAAGACGGTCGAGCATCGGGCGGGTCGCAGCAGGGCGAGGGAGCGTAGAGAAAATCTTAGGGTTCTCCATCGGTCGCATTCTGGTGTTTCTGTTTTTGGCGGGGATTCTGGGTGCGTATGCGTTCTGGGTTTACCTCCGCGTCGAATTAGCTGTGCCGGCGGCACGACGCTTGGCGGTCGTAAGAGCCTCGATACTGGCACTGGTGCTTCTTCTCCTGTTTGATCCGCGGCTACCTTTCGATGCCACAGGAGCAGGATCCGCTCCTTGGGTACTGCTCGACGCTTCAATGAGTATGACAGTAGAGGGGCGGGAGGGGCCCAGCCCAAAAGAAGTTGCCGCGGAGAGGGCAGCCCAACTAGAGACTGAGGGCTGGGAAGTATTCCGTTTTGGCAACGGGAATCTGACGCGGCAAGTCAATGATACACAACGAGCTGGTGAAGGACTCATAAGTGAGTTAGCGCCCTCATTGCAGCTAGCGGCAGAGTCCGGTGCGAAGGAGGTTCGCGTCCTCTCAGATCTCCGCTTTACTGACCCAGTTGCGATTCAGTCCACGCTTGATGTGATCCCCGTAGCTGTGCAGTTCGAAGATCTGTCTCAAGTGGCACGTAATTCCGGTATCGCACGGTTTTCAGTGAGCGACGTACTTCATCCGGACGACTCGCCTGCAGCCGAGATTGAAATTTTTGGTGGTGATTCAGGTGACTCGGTAACCGTGGAAATTTTTGAGGAAGACCGTGAGGTAGCTCAGTTGCGGGTTCTAGCTCCGGGGCCGGGACTCCGGTCGACAGGAACAGTCCGACTTCCTCCAGCAGCGGAGAGCGGACATCTTCGATACACTGCAAGAATCGCGGACGAGGAGAAGGATGACGACGCTTTCCCAAGCGATAATGAAGCAGTCACTTATGCGGGTATCGGATATCCAGCTGGGGCGCTGGTTCTTGTTTCTGCCCTCCCCGATTGGGAGCCGCGCTATCTTCTTCCGGTTCTGGAGAAGGTCACCGGACTCCCTTCAATCGGGTATCTTCGGGCTGGACCAGATCGTTTTGTGCGTCTAGGGTCGGCGTCCGAGCTAGGTATCCCTGCGGACTCTAGCACCGTAAAGCGTGCGGCCACTGAGGCTGCTTTGTTGGTGTTACACGGTCTCGGAGTCGATGCGGATTCGTGGATGACCGAGATTGCCGGAGGTCGGGGGCAACGCCTTGTTTTACCGATGGATTCAGAGGGAACAAGGGCTGTTGGACTGGAGACCGGCGACCCGATATCCGGGGAGTGGTATGCGTCTCCTGATGTGCCGACATCTCCGATTGCTGGAGCGTTGGCTGGCGTCAACCTGCAGGGCCTCCCGCCGCTCTCCAGGACGATGATCCCCTCCGATCCTCTGCGCCTGCCCCCGTTGCAGATACAGCTCAGGGGAACTGGCCCACCCCAGAGTGCCTTTGGCCTGATAGAAAGGCCAGGAGGTCGAGTTGCTGTAGCCCTAGCTTCTCAGTTTTGGCGTTGGGCTGCACGTGAGAATGGTCATGAACCGTATCGCAGGATCTGGTCCGGGATAGCGGATTGGCTTCTCGCGGGTGAAGAGGTTATTGCGGCTGAACCTCGACCAACGGTATGGGTGACATCTCGTGGACAGAAGATCGGGTGGAGTCTCGGTGGAGACTCTTCATCCGTGCACCTCGAGATTCGGTCAGCAACAGAGATCGTCACGGACACGACCCTGGTTGGTGGCGGAGAGGCAATGACTCGACCGCTGGATCCGGGTTTATACACGTACACTTTAGTGTCTGAATCCGATGACACGGTTGGAGCCGGCCGCTTCGATGTCTCGGGAGTGTCTCTCGAGATGCTTCCGGTCGCAAAGATGCCTGAGTCGTCACCTGGCAGTCTAGGTTTGCCTGGTAACGCTGAGGGTTCTGGGCGACCGCTCCGGACATATCCATGGGTGTACCTTCTAATAATGGCGTTGCTTTGCGGCGAATGGATTGTTCGACGCAGCACTGGATTGCGCTGAGGAAGTCAGCATGGCTAGGCTCTTTAAGAGAAAATCCGAGAGAGAAAAGAGCCTATGGAAACGCGTCGTAAATCTTGCACTGTCGGATGTCCGAGTTCTCGCGGCTGGAGTCGATACCGAATCACTGGAAGATCTGGAGGAGAAGCTCCTTGCCGCTGATTTTGGAGTTCCCGCTTCCCTTCGACTCACGGACAGAGCGGAAGAGGCGTTGAGACGGGGCATAGCGAGTAGGGAAGAAGAACTCATTGATGTTCTTCGGTCAGAGATTATTCAAATGTTCGATTCCGGACCTGATTCTGAATTAGTGGAAGCGGAAGCGGGCCCGACGGTCTACCTGATTGTGGGTGTAAACGGGGTCGGAAAGACAACCTCCATTGCAAAGCTGGCTTCTCACCTCATTGAGGAGGGGCGCAGCGTAATGATCGCGGCAGCGGATACTTTCCGAGCTGGAGCCGTCGCGCAGCTCCAGGTATGGGCTGAGCGCACGGGGGCGGATTTCATTCGCGGTCAAGAACGGAGTGATCCGGCAGCGGTGGCGTTTGACGCTCTAGAGGCCGCTGCTGCGCGTCGGATTGATTTCGTTCTGATCGACACAGCGGGCAGACTCCATACCAACAGCAATCTCATGGAAGAACTCGCTAAGATCGAACGGGTGGTTAGTCGAAAGATTGAGGGCGCTCCCCATGAAACTCTAATGGTGTTGGATGCCACCGTTGGACAGAACGCCGTTCGTCAAGTAGAGGCCTTTTCGAAAGCACTCGGCGTCACCGGCATCATCCTTTCGAAGATGGACTCAAGTGCTAAGGGTGGAATTGTAGTAGCGTTAAAAGAGGAGCATGGAGTACCGGTGAAATTAATCGGGGTAGGCGAGAGGCTCGAAGATCTAGAGGCTTTCGATGTAACTCTATTCTTAGACGCGGCACTAGGATGAAGTACTCACACCTCGATCGCCCGATACAGTTTCTGAAGGGTGTGGGTCCCAAGAGGGCGGACGCTTTCGCTCGTCTAGGAATTACCACCGCTCGGGATCTTCTCTACCATGCGCCTCGTCGGTATGACGATGCTTCTTCCGTAGAGTCTATCGGCAGCCTTGAAGTTGGGATGGATGCAACTGCGATTGGTAGAATTCGGAGTAAGGGGGTTATCCCGACACGTCGTGGTTTAAGGATTTTTCAGGCAGTGCTTGAGGACGATTCCGGGATGATCACCGTGGCTTGGCCGGGCCAACCGTGGCTTGATCGAAAGCTGCGCGAGGGAGACACTCTGCTGGTTTCGGGTCGGGTGAAGTTTTTTCACGGACGCCAACTGCAACCGCGAGAGCACATTGTGCTGGAACGCGGGGTAGATGGAGAATCAGCGCTGAAATCAGGTATGATCTTCGTTTCCTATCCGACCTCTGAGGATGTTCCTCAATGGGTCCTACGGAGCGTATTTGACAAGAATCTGACCGAAATGCTCACGTGGGCTGACGATGATGAATATGTTACCCGGCGAATGCAGGCTGAACTTGGACTGCCCCGACTAGCACACGCGTTCAAGTGGCTCCACAGGCCGGAGACTATGTACGAGGCAGAGAAGGCACGCCGTCGGTTAGCATTTGATGAGCTGTTTTTCCTTCAACTCGTCCAAGCACAGGCCAGACGCAAGGCAACCGAGGACAACCCTGGAATCGAGCACATTAGAACGAACGAATTGATACGCCCTCTGCACCAGGCCTTGCCTTTTGAGCTGACAACTGCTCAGGGACGTGCTCTGCGTGAAATATATAGCGATATGTGTTCGGGTCGCCGGATGAACCGAATGCTTCAGGGTGACGTCGGTACCGGGAAGACCGCGGTTGCGGTCTTCGCAATGTTACTCTCGGTCGAGGGTGGGCGTCAGGCATGTCTCATGGCGCCTACCGAAATCCTGGCTGAACAGCATGCACGGGGGATCTCCCGAATGCTCAATCCGTTAGGGGTCGAGGTCACACTCCTTACTGGATCCCTAAGTGTCCGTAGCCGCCGAGAGGCCCTTGAATCTATTTCGAGCGGTTCGACGAGGATTGTTGTCGGAACGCACGCCCTTATCCAAGAAGCTGTGACATTCGATGAACTTGGTATCGTAGTGATCGATGAGCAGCACCGATTCGGCGTTAAGCAGAGGATGGCGATTTCCGAACGTGAGGGGCGGATACCCGATGTTCTGGTCATGTCTGCTACGCCAATTCCTAGATCGTTGGCTATGGC
>DEBI01000079.1:22123-23928 GCA_002348465.1 Gemmatimonadales bacterium UBA2960
ATCGCACGGCGGTATACGATTTTGTCCGCTCTGAAATAGCTATGGGCCGGCAGGCATATATCGTGTACCCATTGGTTGACGATTCAGAAAAAATTGATCTGCTCTCCGCCAAGCGGGAATTCGAACGACTTTCCTCCGAGGTTTTCCTTCAAGAACGAGTTGGCCTAATTCATGGACAGCTTGCGAGTGCAGAGAAAGACTCGGTGATGCGCGAATTCATTGCGGGAAAGGTCGATATATTAGTCGCAACCACGGTGATTGAAGTGGGAATTGATGTTCCCAACGCTAGTGTGATGCTTATAGAGCATGCGGAGAGATTTGGCTTGTCTCAGCTGCATCAGCTTCGTGGTCGGGTGGGCCGCGGCACTGCTGAGAGCCACTGTATTTTGGTTGCCGAGCCTGGCGAGGATGCTCTGGAGAGATTGCGGATTTTCCGGGATACCAGCGATGGCTTCGAAGTTGCGCGGGCGGATCTCCGAATTAGGGGCCAAGGAGACCTCTTCGGTAGTCAGCAGCATGGACGAGACCCGGCGCTGCGGTTCGCGGACCTCTTGGTGGATGAGGATCTACTAGTGGACGCTCAGAGTGAGGCACGAGCGATTGTGGCGGAAGATCCAGAGCTTAAGCGCGCCGATCATGCGGCGATCCAAGCCCACTTAGAAGGACTGTACAAGCACCGTCTTGAAATGTACGGGGTTGGTTGAGCAGCTTCCCCTAATCGCGCATTATGTGCATTGTCCTGCCTCGCGTCGATAAGTTGATTCGACGCAGACTCTTAGATCGCGATGTGGCACGATGATGGTGGAAATCAGACAGCTCGGAGAACATGTAGGTGAGCAGGTAACTGTTCGGGGATGGGTAGAGGCAACCCGTGGACACGGGAAAGTCTCTTTCACGGTTCTACGAGACGGCACCGGTGTGCTTCAGGGTGTTCTTCTAAAAGAGACAGTGGACAACGCTACTTGGGATTTGCAGCAGTCACTGACTCGGGAGTCGGTGGTTGCTTTGACTGGTGAGGTGAAGGAAGACACACGTGCCCCAGGTGGATATGAACTTGTAGTAATGGAAGTCGAATTGCTTTCCAGTGCGGAAGAGTATCCGATCCAGCCAAAGGAGCACGGGGTCGACTTTCTCCTAGATCATCGTCATCTATGGCTCCGATCATCTATGCAGAGGGCAGGTCTTAGAGTGCGGGCTGAGGTGCAGCAGTCTATTCATGACTTCATGTACGAAAACAGCTTCGTTCGGATCGATACGCCTATTCTGACGGGAGCGATTGGTGAGCATGCAGGAACCCTATTTGAGACAGACTATTTTGGGGATTCGGCGTACATGGCGCAGACGGGGCAATTGTACGTCGAGGCTGCTTGTCCAGCGTTTCGGAGGGTCTATTGCTTCGGGCCCACATTCAGGGCCGAGAAATCGAAGACTCGCCGCCATCTAACAGAGTTCTGGATGGTCGAGCCGGAGGTGGCCTTTGCGGATTCGAACGAGAACATGGAGCTCCAGGAACAATTCGTCTCATACATAGTGGGGCGCGCACTCGAGAGATGTCAGGAGGAGTTGAAAGTACTGGAGCGCGACACCAGTATGTTGGAGCAGGTAACTCCCCCTTTCCCGCGAATGAGTTATACGCAGGCCGTCGAGCGTTTGAAGGAGCTCGGTTCGGAAATTGAGTGGGGCCGGGACCTGGGTGCCGCAGATGAAGCCCTGCTCATGGAGGATCAGGAACTACCAGTCTTCGTGCACGACTATCCAAAGGCCGCTAAAGCCTTCTATATGAAGGAGAACCCGGAGGATCCTCG
>DEBI01000079.1:24319-25390 GCA_002348465.1 Gemmatimonadales bacterium UBA2960
CAGCGCGAAGATGATCTTGAACTGCTTGAGCGTCGGATCAAGGAAGAGAACTTGCCGGAAGAGGCATACGCTTGGTATCTAGACCTCCGACGTTATGGAACCTTCCAGCATTCGGGTTTTGGATTAGGAGTGGAGCGCACGGTAGCCTGGATCACCGGCCGGCATCATATACGGGAACTGATCCCGTTCCCGCGTCTCATGAATCGCCTTTACCCATAGGCCCTGAATGCCCTGTGTCGTCTTAGATATGATGGATCGGCGACCTATCTGGGCTATGCCTGACTGGGTCAGTGAATACATCAGAGACGCCCTTCCTGCTTCATGGAGTCTCGAAGTAGTAGAGGAAGAGACGGACGGGTCAGGTGACGGTTCGGCTAGGGTCTCCGAGCACGTCCTGGACCTAGCGAAAGAAGCGGAGATTTACTTCGGTTATGGAATACCTGCTGAGATTATCGGTGCGGACAGCAGACTCAGGTGGGTCCATTCTGGTGCATCGGGCGTTGGCTCCTCATTGACACCGACCATGCTGGCAAGCGACGTCATCTTCACGAATTCCGCTGGAGTGCATGCGCCTCCGATGGCTGAGACCGTGCTCGCTATGCTTCTGCACTTCACCAGGGGATTGGACCTTGCCGTTGAATCACAGCGGCGTGCTGAATGGTCAACAGAGCGATTCTATATCGCTGACGCTCCTCTTCTCGAGTTGTCCGACATGACGATTGGGATAGTCGGGTTTGGTGGCGTGGGCCGTGAGGTCGCGAGGAGAGTAGCAGCGTTAGGAGCGAGGGTGATGGCCGTAAAGAGAACGCCAGTTCCAGTCGAAGGAGGCCCTCTCCAGTCGACTGCGGGGGAAGGAACGATGGGTGCCGGTATAGAGATGGTTTGGGGTGATTCCGGGCTTGATTCTGTCTACAGGGAGTGTGATGCGATCGTATTGGCCGCACCAGACACTCCTAAGACAAGAGGTATGATCGACGCCGATGCTCTGACCCGTATGAAGTCCGGTGTGATCATCCTTAATGTTGCTCGCGGACGTCTGATTGACGAGAACGCATTGATTGAGGCTCTAAG
>DEBI01000145.1 GCA_002348465.1 Gemmatimonadales bacterium UBA2960
CAAGCTTGGTATGGACGACATTAATAGCTTCGGAGACAGTACGGGTGATTTCTCTCTGACGTTGCCGCACTCGACAGCGCCTGCGGACTGAAGAGGGCATTGGAAGAATGATGATTGGATTGAGATCGGCGGTGACATTCGGAGCAATTGGAATGTTGTTGGCTATCACGGCCGGTTCTGGACGATTGCTCGAGACGGCCTCGGCGAGTGACACCGCACCATTGTCCTTGGGTTCTGAGGCGTCACAGACCTTGAATGAGAATGATGTCATTCAGGAGTACTGTGTCCGTTGTCATTCAGATCGTCGACTTCGAGGCAATCTTTCACTCGAATCATTCGATGCCGATCAACCCCACCTGCAGGGCGATGTTGCCGAGAAGATGGTGGTAAAGTTAAGGGCCGGTATGATGCCGCCGCCCGGTGTAGCCCGCCCAGCCGGAGACACGCTCAATCTTCTAGTTGAAGCCCTCGAGCAGAGGCTGGACAGGATCGCACAGTCGAAGCCCAATCCAGGTGGGCGGACCTTCCAGCGCCTCAACCAAGCCGAATATTCGGCATCAATCCGTGATCTTCTCGGGCTAGAGATCAACGGAGCTGATTATCTGCCACCTGACACGAAGAGCGCTAATTTCGACAATATCGCTGACGTACAGATGCTGTCACCGACGCTTCTTGACGCTTATTTGAACGCAGCGGCTGAAGTCAGTAGGCTTGCACTGGGTGATCCAGATGCGACCACCACCGAAGCACAATATCGCGTTCCGCGTTGGGCGTCGCAGACAGAGCGAGTTGAAGGGGCTCCCTACGGTACACGTGGTGGTGTTTCGGTGGTCCATAACTTTGCGGCTGACGGTGATTATGTCTTCCGGTTTTCGTTCCACCATGAGACGACGGGGACGGCTGTCGGTAATGGTGCATCAGCTCTGAATACGACTCCCGAAAGCCCGGAGCAGGTTGAGATCTCGGTCGATGGTGAGCAGGTGGCCCTGATGGATATAGACCGGTGGATGCACGTCTCCAATCCTGAAAGCGTTGACATGCGTACGCCGCCGATCGCTGTGACGGCTGGGCCGCACCGGGTAACTGCGGCCTTCGTGATGAAGGCGGACGGACCTGTACAGGATCTGATATCGCCGCACGATTGGTCGCTCGCCAGTACGGCGATTGCGGGCACATACGGGGTAATGTCTCTCCCACATCTACGTGACCTTGTGATTGTGGGACCTGAGAACGTGACTGGAGTCTCAGACACGCCGATACGACGCGCGGTCTTCACCTGTCGTCCGACAAGCCCACAGGACGAGCATGGATGTGCCTCTTCGATTATCGAACGACTCGGTGCTCAGGCCTTCCGCCGACCGTTGACGGATAATGACCGCGAGGCGCTCATGAGTTTCTATGATTACGGCGCTCAGGACGGAGGCTTTGAATACGGGGTTCGTACAGCCTTGGAGGCTATGCTGGCGAGTCCTCACTTCGTCTTTCGTTTTGAGGAGGCTCCAGGAGATGTTGGTCCTGGTGAGCTCTATGAGATTGAGGATGAAGATCTCGCGGTGCGGCTGTCTTACTTCCTGTGGGGTCTCCCTCCCGACAGCGAGCTACGGGATCTCGCTGAGCGTGGCCAACTCTCTGACGATGATGTGCTGGAGGAGCAGGTCCAGCGCATGCTTTCGGATCCGCGTGCAGAGGCACTCGGGTCTCGTTTCGCATCTCAGTGGTTGCGGCTACAGGACCTTGATAAGGTTCACCCGGATGTCCGTCTTGAGCCTGATTTTCATCAGCAGCTCGCGGACGACATGCTTAAAGAGACCGAGCAATTCTTCACGAGTCTGATCCGTGAGGACAGACCGGTCCTCGAACTGTATACCGCCGACTATACTTTCCTAAACGAGCGTCTAGCGCGCCACTACGGCATTGCCGGTATCACGGGGAACGATTTCCGGCGAGTTGACTATCCGGATGAAATGAGGCGTGGAGTTCTGGGGCACGCTAGCGTCCTCACATTAACATCTCAGGCTGGGCGCACGTCTCCTGTTCTTCGTGGGAAGTGGGTTATGGAAGTCATGATGGGGACGCCGCCGCCGCCGCCGCCGCCGGGGATTCCGACACTGGAAGAGACCGAGGCAGAGGAGGAAGGGCGCGTGCTCACCACACGTGAGCGATTGGAGATTCATGCAAAGAACCCCACCTGTAATGCTTGTCACCGCTTCATGGACCCGATTGGCCTGTCACTCGACAGCTATGGCGTAACGGGAAAGTGGCGGTTTAGGGAGAACGGTAACGCCCTAGATACACGGGGGGACTTTTACGACGGCACGCCTATCAACAATCCGTATGAACTCCAGCAGGCGCTTCTTAAGCGACCCATCCCACTGGTACGAACGTTTACGTCAAACCTTATGGCGTATGCACTCGGCCGACGTGTAGAGTATTTTGATCAACCCACAGTGCGGCAGATTGTGCGCGACGCTGAAGAGAAAGACTATAGGATGTCGGCCTTTTTCATGGGTGTTGTGAAGAGTGATGCTTTCAGGATGCAGAGTGTCTCGGCTTCCGTGCAGGACTACTAGACTCTGAAGTTGAACTAATGCGCCCGAGGCGCCGGAGAACGACCCGATGGAGTTTCTGACGGGAAAACACATGGAGCGAAGGACATTCCTACAGGGAATGGGTGCGACTGTTGCGCTTCCGCTTCTTGATTCGATGATTCCAGCTGGCCGACTTCGTGGCTCGGCGCTGGAAGACGATCCAACCCGGCTTGTGGCCATTGAACTCGTGCATGGGTGTGCCGGGAGCAATGATTGGGGGGCCAGCCAGAATCTCTGGGCGCCGGCGGATGTGGGGCAAAACTTTGATCTCACTCCGAGTTCGCTTCTTCCTCTGGAGGAGTGGCGTGACTACTTAACGATCGTGAGCAACACCGACGTGCGGATGGCTGAAGCGTTCGAAGCCAACGAGATCGGGGGCGACCATTTTCGGTCTAGCGCGGTGTTCCTAACCCAATCTCATCCCAAGCAGACGGAAAGTTCCGATGTTTATGTCGGGACCTCGCTGGACCAGGTGCATGCGAATCGATTTGGGCAGGGTACCCCTATACCCTCGATGCAGCTCTGCATTGAGAACGTGGATCAGGCTGGCGGGTGTGCCTACGGCTACTCTTGTGTTTACACGGATTCGATCTCGTGGAAGTCACCTACTGAACCTCTCCCAATGATCCGAGATCCGAGGGTGGCATTTGATCTTTTGTTCGGTGCTGGAGGTTCACCAGAAGAGCGTGCTCGTCGACGTCGCACGAGCAGCAGCATTCTGGATTGGATAACCGACGACATCGCGCGTATGAGGCGAACACTGGGCCCGAATGACTATGCTCGGCTAGATCGATACTTAGACAACGTTCGAGAGATCGAACGTCGTATCCAAGGGGTTGAGGCACAGAACAGTTCAGGACAGGAGCGTGCGCTACCAGGAGCTCCAGCGGGTGTTCCCGACTCCTTTACCGAGCACATGCAACTCATGTTCGACTTGCAGGCGCTTGCGTTCGCATCCGACATGACACGGGTCTTCTCTTTTAAGACCGGAAGAGATGCTTCGTCTAGGGTATATCCTGAGAGCGGAACCGAGACACCGTTTCACCCAGCATCCCATCATGGTGGGCGTGAAGATGCGATCCTCGACTTCGCGGTGATCAACAAGTATCACGTCAGCATGTTGCCTTATTTCCTTCAAAAGCTTCGTGACATTGATGAGGGTGGGACGAACCTGCTCGACAAGACGATGATCATCTTTGGGTCTCCCATGGCAGATGGAAATGTCCACAATCACCGGCGGGCACCCTTAATCGTTTTGGGGAAGGCTAACGGAAAGCTCCAGGGTAATGTCCACCTTAAGGCCCCTGATGGCACGCCGATGGCAAACGCTATGCTGTCGATGATGCACACGCTTGGACATGACGAAATGGAGAGTTTTGGCGATAGCACTGGAGAGTTCTCCCTCAACTGGGGCTCTGCAGCTTCGCCGGACCGATGAAGCTACGCACGCACGCTCTCTGGGGATTGTTAGCGGCGCTATCCCTCTCTGGTCTTGCTGTGCTTGAGGCACCAGTAGCCGATGCTGCTATGCGTGGAGACGTTCTAGAGGTGCAAGCTCTCCTGCGCTCGGGTGAGGATGTGAACGCTGCCCAAGGTGATGGTATGACGGCTTTGCACTGGGCGGCGGAGCTTGGAAGTGCCGACCTTGCGGAGACGTTGATTGCGGCTGGCGCATATCTCGATGCCGTCACCCGCTTAGGGGATTTCACGGCGTTGCATATAGCCGCTAGGGGTGGAGAGGCCTCGATAGTGCGTGTGCTCGCGGGCGCAGGAGCGAACGTCAACGCTAGGACGTCGGCTGGGGGGGTTACTCCGCTCCATTATGCGGCGGCCTCAGGTGGCGCCGACGCTGTTCGTGCGCTGCTCCAAAATGGTGCGGATGTAGATGTTCAGGAGAGAGCGTGGAACCAGACGCCGCTAATGTTTGCTGCGGCTGCGGGGCGCACAGATGTCGTGAGGACTCTGATGTCTGCAGGAGCCGACCCATCCCTTACAGCACGTGTCATGGACATGGATGCTCGTGAGAGGCAGGACCGAGCAGACCAGCGACGTCGGGAGGAGCTTCAGCGACGTATCCTGACTGCGCGAGATGGTCGGGCTCCAGAGCGCCGAGGGGGCTACGGTGAACCTACGGGTGCACGGCAGGCGGAGAGGGAAGACAGTGCACAAAGTGCGCGGCAGGCGGTGGCAGGACCGTCTCGTGAGGACATCAATAATCAGCAGCGAGACAGGGTGCCTTCGTCACGGTTCTCACATGCGCAACTAGTGGGAGGGTACGGTGGCCTGGCTGCCCTGCACCTCGCCGTTCGTGAGGGTCACATCGCGACAGCAGAGGCCCTTATTGATGCTGGTGCCGACATTAATCAAGAGACTGAAGGTGACGGCACCGAGCCTCTCCTAATGGCGACTATCAACGGGCACTTCGATTTGGCTATGCGTCTGATCGAACGAGGGGCAGATGCGAATGTAGCCAACGAAGCGAACGCGACGCCGCTTTATACCGTCATCAACACTCAATGGATTCCCAAGTCTAGGCATCCCCAGCCAGCCGACTATAAGCAGCAACAGGTCACGTATATGGATCTCGTACGTGCTTTCCTGGAAGCTGGTGTAGAGGTCAACGTGCGGCTAAACAAGCAGCTTTGGTTCACGACCTTCGGTGACGACTACCTGCGCACAGACCGAATGGGAGCCACACCATTTTGGCGCGCTGCCTACGCTTTAGATCTCCCGTTGATGCGACTTCTAGTAGAGCACGGAGCTGACCCAAACATACCGACGAAAAAGACAGTGCGTCCGAGGTTCGGTGCAGGTTCTATCGAGAATATTGAGACTGGTGCCAGCGACCCGTCTGGTCTTCCCCCAGTGCCCGCGGGTGGCCCAGGAGTTTATGCCATTCATGCAGCGTCCGGCGTCGGGTACGGAGAAGGGTTCGCTGCGAACATACACAGGGTGGTTCCAGGCGGATGGTTGCCCGCGGTTAAGTACCTTGTCGAGGAGCTTGGCGCAGACGTCAACCAGAGAGACCACAATGGGTACACGGCCATGCATCATGCTGCAGCGCGAGGTGACGACGATCTGGTGCGCTACCTAGTGTCTAAAGGCGGTGACGTAATGGTCGTTAGTAGAAGGGGGCAGACGACAGTGGACATGGCCAATGGACCTGTCCAACGAATCATTCCGTTCCCGTCTACGATTTCTCTTTTGGAGGGTCTTGGCGCGATTAACAATCACAATTGTGTGGCCTGTCAGTAAGGATCAGCCCCGGGTTCCGCCATCCAGTTCTGCCATCACTTCTTCAAACATCGTTCGAAGTTCGCCGTCAAGACTGATAAGCAGTGTGATCTGGTCGTACTCTTCACGAGTCATTCCGGCCTCTTCAAGGATGGCTGTTATCGCCTCTTCTACTTCTTCTCGGGCGCGCAGACGGCCCTCGGGGTCATGAACGCGAGCTACCGCTCCATGGAACTCATCCCGTGCGTCATTGACGGCGATGTGCGCCAACGCGAACTCGGTCATTTGACCGCGATCCATCGCGATCTCGAGATCCTGAGCGGAGATTGGAGTGGGGGTGGCCAATCCAGCGAATGTTGCCACGGCAGTTAGGGTCAGCGCGTTTAGTAATGCGCGTCGGGGCATCTTCATGCTAATCTCTCTCACTTCCAGTGCGATTCACGCTAACGGGTCTCCTGGACGATGCAGGATTTAAGGTTGCCCAGCCTAGGTCGTTTAACGTACCGTCCACAATCAAACGGAGACGAACTCCCGACCGGGGATACCATCATACCGATCTACGAATACTCCTGCCAAGACTGCGGTCACCATTTTGAAGCTCTCGTTCGGGGTGAGCAGACTCCTGCTTGCCCGGAGTGTCAGAGCAGTTCTCTAGAGCGCCAATTCTCCCTTCCTTCGGCGCGTACCTCCACTACACGTGGAATGGCGATGCGGGCGGCTAGGGCTCGTGACCAGCGTCAAGGTGCCGAGCGGATGCACGCGCAGCGTGAATACGAACTGAATCACGACGACCATTGAAATCGATTTTCGAGCACCTAGTGCTCGTTGTATAATGCTGGCAGTTGGATCATTAGACGCATATACTACAGGCTGTTCATTCGGCTCGCTCCTTCAACGATTATGCCGGGAATCGGGTCTTTTTGTAGCTTGATAAGGCGACCAATTGGTGATCAGGTTGGTACATGGAAACCAAAGCCCTCGGGTGGGGTCTGATTTAGAATGAAGACTATCAGCGCCACGCTTGCGAGTGCCGGAGCAATGTTGCTCTTTTTGGGGCCACAAGGCGTGGACCTCAAGCCGATTGCGCA
>DEBI01000060.1 GCA_002348465.1 Gemmatimonadales bacterium UBA2960
AGGCTGGCACCATCTATGTACGGCATTACGTAGTAGAGCGTCCCGTCCGCGTCACCGGCCGAATAGATCGGCACCACATGGGGATGTTGAAGCTGAGATGTGACCTCAACCTCATGGACGAACTTGTCGGGACCCATCCGTGCAGAGAGTTCTTGGTCTAGCACCTTGATCACAACGTCACGGCCTGGCATGGACTCACGGGCCAAGTAGACACGCGACATACCTCCCCGAGCGAGTTCACGAATTAACGTGTAGCGCTGTGGGAGAGCAGCTTCTAGCCGTTCAAATTCGATTGACAACCAAGTACCCGCCAGATCATGCGAAACGTGAGGAGAGCAACTTTAATCCTTAACCTCGGTGCCCTGCTAAAGGTCCACCAGCGTGACTGTGATGCTAGACAGTCGAATGCACGATCACGTTTTAGGGTGGCACGCGTTTGGCGAGGACCGCTACACGTCGTAGCTTGATCTTTCCGCCAGGGGCACCGTACGCCTCTTCTTCATGAGGATGTGAGTGCGGTTGAGAGTGACCCTTGGAACCTGATCCGGCTAAGACCGGCGTAGGGAGTGCGGTTAAGACGAGGCTTAGGATACTCTGGCGGTTGGTCTCGGCTCACACTCCCTGTTGAACTGCGAGCGCGCTGATGAGCAAGACGAATGGAAATGGTACATCAATGAAGTCGAACGGGCGGCCACGTGTCGCGCCTAAGACAGAAGATGTGGGGACGGATTACCCTGGCGCTTTTCCGAATTCGAGAAAGGTCAGCGTTGAGGGCTCGCGTGGGATTAAGGTCCCAATGCGAGAGATCCAGTTGACCGGTGGGGAGCCACCCCTCCGCGTGTATGATACCAGCGGGCCGATTGGCGCCGAAGTGCGTCAGGGTCTTAATGCGCTTCGTGATCCGTGGATCTATCAACGAGGGGATGTAGTCGAGGTAGAGAGAACCCGGACACCTTCGGGCTTAGTCGAAATGCCTTCGGGTCTGAGCCGGCGAACGCTGCGAGGCAGTGGCTCGGTCACTCAGATGACGTATGCTCGTCGAGGCGAGATTACACCGGAGATGGAGTTCGTTGCAATTCGCGAGGGCATGTCCCCGGATTTTGTGCGAGACGAGGTTGCCCGTGGACGCGCGATCATACCAGCGAATATCAATCACCCTGAGATTGAGCCCATGATCATTGGTCGTAATTTCAAGGTTAAGATCAACGCCAATATCGGGAACTCAGCTGTCTCGTCGTCCATTGATGAAGAGGTCGAGAAGCTCCGTTGGGCGACACTCTGGGGTGCTGACACCGTCATGGACCTGTCGACCGGCGAGAATATTCACGAGACGCGCGAATGGATCATACGGAATTCGCCGGTCCCAATCGGAACAGTTCCGATATACCAGGCGCTAGAAAAGGTCGATGGGGTTCCCGAAGAACTAACCTGGGAAATATACCGAGACACAATCATCGAGCAGTGCGAGCAGGGTGTCGATTATTTCACGGTGCATGCAGGCGTCCTGCTTCGCTTTATTCCTATGACCGCTGATCGGATGACCGGTATCGTATCTCGTGGCGGGTCGATTCTGGCTAAGTGGTGCATGGCTCATCACAAGGAGAATTTCACGTACACACACTTCCCCGAGTTGTGTGAGATCATGGCTGCCTACGATGTGTCTTTCTCGCTAGGTGATGGCCTACGTCCGGGCTCGATTTACGATGCCAATGACGAGGCTCAGTTCGCAGAACTGAAGGTTCAAGGTGAGTTGACGAAGATCGCGTGGGAGCATGGTGTTCAAGTGATGAATGAAGGACCGGGCCACGTCCCCATGAACCTGATTAAGGAGAACATGGAGAAGCAGCTCGAATGGTGTGACGAGGCTCCGTTCTACACCCTAGGACCGCTAACTACGGATATCGCTCCGGCATACGATCACATCACTTCGGCCATAGGGGCCGCACAGATCGGGTGGTATGGGACCGCGATGTTGTGCTACGTGACGCCGAAAGAGCATTTAGGTCTCCCGAACAGAGATGACGTTAAACGCGGAGTGATCACGTACAAGATTGCCGCGCACGCGGCTGACTTGGCCAAGGGCCATCCGGGGGCACAGGCATGGGATGACGCCATCTCAAAAGCACGTTTTGAATTCCGGTGGAGAGATCAATTCAATTTGGCTCTGGACCCAGTTACGGCCGAGGAGTATCACGATGAGACGCTACCGGCTGAGGGCGCTAAGGTCGCCCATTTTTGCTCTATGTGTGGTCCCAAGTTCTGCTCGATGAAGATCACCGAGGACATTCGTCAGTTCGCTCGTGAACAAGGGATCGGAGAATCCGAAGCGATAGAGTCCGGATTAGAACAGATGGCAGGAGAATTTAGGGAAAAGGGGGCTGAGCTTTATGTGGAGACGGCTGACTGAGGTTGGAAAAACTTGAAGCACATTCTGATTACCGGAGCCGGTGGACAGATCGGTTCTTGGCTGGTTCCGAGGCTTCGTGAACTGTATGGAGAGGCGAATGTCGTTGCGACCGACCTTCGCGATCTCGGGACAGAGGTCACCGAAGCTGGTCCGTTCGAGATATTAGATGCGACAGATGCCAACGCTCTTGCTCAGTGTGTGATACGTCACCGCGTAGACACAGTGTACCACTTGGCAGCGCTTCTCTCTGCAACGGGGGAGCAGAATCCCAAGCTGGCATGGGAAGTAAACATGGGTAGCCTCGAAGCAGTTTTGGAGGTTGCTCGGGAGCAGAGGTGTGCCGTGTTCACTCCGAGTTCTATCGGTGCGTTCGGGCCTGACACACCGAAAAACCCTACGCCTCAGGATACGATCATGCGGCCAGCCACGATGTACGGGATTACAAAGGTCGCGGGCGAGTTGCTCTGTGATTACTACCACGCGCGTTACGGGGTCGATACGCGCGGCCTTCGTTTCCCTGGTCTTATTTCCTACGGTGCCCCGCCGGGCGGCGGTACAACAGACTGGGCTGTCGACATCTTCTACAAGGCTGTTTCGGAAGGTCGTTATACGTGTTTTTTGAGGTCCGATTCACAGCTAGATATGATGTATATGCCAGACGCGATCGATGCGCTCGTTGGTATAATGGAGGCGAATCCTGACAAGCTCGTTCATCGAAATGCGTTCAACGTTACGGCGATGCAGTTAACTCCAGAGGGGCTCGCAGACGAGATAAGAAAGCATATTCCTGATTTCAGGATAGATTACGATGTGGATCCTGTGCGACAGGCGATTGCTGACTCGTGGCCGGACAGGATCGATGACTCGGCTGCGAGAGAAGAATGGGGTTGGGGCCCCAATTTTGACGGTGCCACGATGGCCGCCGACATGCTTGAGCACTTGACCAACACAGACTGAGCGGAGTTCTGCATGCCTTCTGATCGATTGACAGAGGCCTTGAGCCGACACGTAACCGAACTCGAATCTGCGGGGACTGCAAAAGGCGCAGAGGCAGTAGTAGTCGGTGTTTTGCAGGCTGAAGGGGAAAGGGGCCCCCGATTTCTGTTAGAGGGGGAAGGGGACAAAGAATTCTTAAGGATGAATTCCAACTCTTATATGGGACTCGGGCTTCATCCTGCTGTGATGGCTGCCGAGGAAAAGGCAACTGCGAAGTTTGGTGCCGGCCCTGGGGCCGTAAGATTTATTTCTGGGAGCTACGCGGCACACATAGAACTCGAGCACGCGCTCGCGGAATTTCATGGGCGTGAGGCCGGTATGATCTTCTCGTCAGCCTATGCCTCAATCGTGTCCACGATCACACCGCTCGTGACCTCTGAGACCGTCCTCATATCTGACGAACTCAACCACAACTGCATCATCAACGCGATGAAGCTTTCGCGTCCTGCAGGTAAGGCGATCTATGCTCACAACGACATGGCTGAGCTTGATGCGGCTCTGGAGCAATGGAAAGGCAAGGCGAAGAGGGCGCTGGTAGTGACGGACGGGATCTTTTCAATGCGCGGGGATCATGCCCCGCTCGATGAGGTCATGGCGTTGTGTCAGAAGCACGATGGGGCTTTTGAAGAGAACGTTGTGTGCCTGGCAGATGATTCCCATGGCGTCGGTGGGTTCGGACAAACTGGACGGGGCACCGAGGAGTACACGAACTGCCCACCGGTAGACATCCTGGTCGGCACCTTAGGCAAGGCTTTTGGAGTCAATGGCGGCTATGTCGTAGCAAATGAGGCGACTGTGCGCTTCCTTCGTGAGTCCTCTCAGATGTATATCTATTCGAATCCGATCACCGTTGGTGAGGCTTCAGCCGCTCTAGCCGCACTTCGGATCGTCGATAGTCCTGAAGGTGAAGCGTTGCTTGGAAATCTAAGGGCGCTCACAAAGCGATTTGAGGATGGCTTGGGACGAATTGGGATAGAGACGATTCCGGGCGAGCATCCGGTCGTCCCGCTCATGATTCGTGATACGGCCAAAACGCATCATCTCGTCAACTATCTTTATGCGCACGGAGTCCTAGTTACTGGATTGGCATACCCAGTTGTGCCCCGAGGCGACGAAGAGATCCGAACGCAGATCAACGCAGATCATACGGAGGCCGATATTGATCGCGTACTCAATATTCTGGCAGAATCGGGAATAGGTAGGGGACACTAAGCAGGTTCGTACTCAAGGGGAGAGGTTTTTGTTTTGTGGCACAGATCTTACTTATCAAAAGCGATTTGGATTACAGCAGTCACGTTAGGAGTGACTGCATGCGCACAGGAGTTGCCTACGGTTGATTCTTCGCCAACTACTCCTACCCCTAATCCTGCTCCCACTCCTGCCGGATGGGCTATTCAAAACGTAGGACGGACTGCGGTGGTCGATGGCTATGTGACGGGAGCAAACGTCTTTGTTGATTTCAACTTCAATCTACAGCAAGACGAGGGAGAGCCGAGCGCAATTTTTAATGCGGACTCTTCAGTCTATGAGTTTCCCATACCTCATCCTGACTCGACTGGGGCAGTCCCAGATTCGGTCAGCTATGTCGACTTTTCGGCCGTGGAGGAATTCACACTGGGATGCCTGTGGAATCGGCCGCGCATTGCTGAGGTGCCTGCTGGAGCGATCGATAGTTCTAGGGGTGTAGTCGAAGAACCATACACAATGATCTATGTCCCATGGGCAGAAAATAACCCAAGTGACAAGGCTAACATCACACCCTTTTCCACCCTACTAGAAGCGTACATCGAAGAGGAGACGGAAGAGATCTCACCGCCGATAAGCGTTGCTGAGGGATGTGGTCAAGTCGCGGAAGGGGTCGCCCAAGGTGTCTCAGGTCGGATTACCGAACTCGCGTCAGACCTAGCGCAGTATGGGTATGATCCGGCTGCGCTTTACGAAGATTTCGTTGCAACGGAAGATGAGGAGGCGCGCGCGACTGCCGAGAGAGTAGTGGATATCCTTACCACGGTTAGAAGCATACAGCTGATGGCTGAAGACGAGGTGGGTGAGCGGGTTCGTCAGTATTTGTCTCGTCGAATGATCCCAGTGGTGCTCTCAGGGGATTTTGAGACGCTCGAGTTCAACGTGCATTATCAAACGATATCTCGACCCGAAGACGAGTCGTTCAATGTGAAAGACTGGTGGGGGTACGAGGCCATCATCCTAGATGACGGACAGTTAGTTGCCCGAGACGATGGGCGCTCTCTTGAGCTTTCCATGGACAACTTGAAAGAGCACGCGGAACAGTATACGGAGGTCACAAACTTCATCGCGCGGGATTTCCCTGTGACGGATGTCAATACGGAATTAGAAGAACGACACTCGTGGCTTTGGAGGGACGGCGCACGAGGGATCGGTGAGCTTTGGACTCGGGTGATGATTGGGGGCGCCCTTCCGGGTGACTCCACTGTTGCACCCGGCGTAAGTGTGGGAAGAGAGTTGAGTATCACAGCCGGCGCAGCCGACGGCATTTATAGTGGCGAAGATCAGAGGACGATCAGCTACAACTCTTGGTCGTTCGCAGATTTCCAAGGAGAGTATGGGATTAGCGAAGGAACGAGGACTTACGTCGCCATAAATAATCCTTCTAATGAATGGATGGACTACGACATCCTGACGGTTTACGCGGATCGTGACTTAAGCACGATCCATGAAATTTATGATGATCTACTAGCGTCGCCCGTTGGCATTTCTGCGGTCGCGGAAATCAAATCGCAACTCATGCCGTCGGATTGGTTCAATATTGAGAAGTATACTCTCAACAGTCTTTTGACTTACTACGTGCGTTATGCCGATGATGGCAACGGATTTGAGGAGACTTGTTTTCTACATGCACGTACGGAACTAGGCCGCACCGGTGAAGAACTCGAGCGGGTCGACGGTGCTACAGCTTTGGCTCGTTGCACAGAACTGTTCTCAGGATGATTTCAGTCTAAGAGACCAAATCGAACGCTGGTTTAAATCACAATAAAAGAAGGCCCCGTCTCTGATGAGGCGGGGCCTTCTTTTTCTCGTTGGGTCCGGGGGGCTACTAACCTGCAGGACCTCGGTAATTCTGGTGGCAACTGCCGCATGTGCCTCTGACCGCCTGCATCGCAGCCCCAACAGCCTCGGCATCACCGGATTCGGCTGCAGAGACAAGGGTTGCGGTCGCGTTTTGAATGTCAGTTACACGATCCATGAAGCCATCGCGGTCGGACCAGATCGCAGGGAGTGCCCGGCCTCCTTCCGATCCGGCCGGGAATGCATTAGCTAGGGCTTGGGCCATACCGTGGAAAGCTTCAGCGTGGTGTACCGCATGTCCCATCGGAGCCGTCTCACTCATGGCCGCACCTACGCCACCCATGTGCATGCGGAACGCCTGCATGAGCGACTGGCGGTATTCCACGACTTCCTCTTGGGCGTCTGCGCTGTTTGGTGCAGCTAGGCCCGCACCGACAGCTATAGCGATGCCTGCGAATAGGGTCTTGGACGGCTTCACGGCTCTTCTCCGGGTCTGGGACCGCGAGGGCCCCGTGTGTGGCATGGGTAAAACTACGGATATCACGTTAATCTTTGACCTGGGGTAACGCGAGTGCGATCAGTCTTCCCGTGGTGTTCCTGTCCCCTACAGCCACTACGATGAACTGTCTGCCATCTGCCATATATGTCATGGGTGCTCCAGATGTACCAGCTGGAAGCTCGATTTCCCAGATGACCTCTCCGGTCTGTTTATCCCATGCGCGGAAAGCCTTTCCACCCGCAATTGGGAGGATCGACAACGCGTCTTCCGTTCCTTCACCAATGAAGAATAGGGTCCGGGTAAGGAGAGGAGCGGGACGTCCACGTTGACCAAGCCAGGGCAAGTCCATATCTGCGATCGCCGGATGGTCTCGTGGGCCGGGTCCGTTTGGCCTCATCCATACGTGCTCACCCGTATTCATGTCGATGGCCGTAATTCGCCCATATGGAGGCTTAAGTAGCGGGAGCCCACCAGGCATAGGTACTTCCCGAGGCATCCCTCGTATATAAAGGTGGTCGGAACTATCTGGCAGGGGTGGGGGCACGAGGGCCGTGACATTAGGGGACGTGACCGACGGGATGTACATAAGCCCGGTTTCAGGATCGACCGCAGCTCCGCCCCAGTTAGCTCCCCCGACCCATCCGGGCATCAGGATTGTACCCTGCTTCCCGTTTACGCCTCTGACCGTTGGGGGAGTGTACATCTCACCATAAACGAAGCCCTCGAGGATCTCTTCGGCTTCAGCACGAAGTTCAGGGGTGAAGTCGATGAGATCGTTTGTAGTGATGCCCTGTAGATCAAAGGGCGCAGGGTGTGTCGGGAAAGGCTGGGTCGCTGCAGCGATCTCGCCAGGAACAGGAGACGGTGGGACGGCACGATCTTCGATCGGCCATATCGGCTCACCAGTTTCGCGGTCGAGTGCGAATACAAATGCCTGCTTGGTCACTTGTGCGACCACTTTTCTTGACTCCCCGTCTATGACGACGTCCATCACGTTCGGAGCTGCAGGTGGGTCGTAGTCCCATAGTCCATGTCTGACCATCTGATAGTGCCAGACACGCTCTCCAGTATCGACATCTACGGCTACGACCGATTCGCCATAGAGGTTGTCTCCGGGGCGGGCGCCGCCGTACCAGTCGTTGGTTGTAGTTTTCAGCGGCAGGTAGACGTGCCCTAGCTCTTCGTCAGCACTCATCAAGGTCCAGACATTCCCGTTACCACTGTAGACCCATGAAGAGTCGGCCCAGGTCTCGATTGCGGGGTCGCCCGGTTCTGGGATGGGATTGAATCGCCAGCGGAGTTGGCCAGTGCGGATGTCATATGCGCGCACGTATCCTGGAGGTGCAGTAGTCCAGTTTCGGTTCGGGACCATTGCGGTTGTTCCGACGACGACCACGTCGCGCACTACTAATGGGGCGGACGTCCACGAGTAGGTCAGGACACGAGGGTCCGGGTCCTCCGCCAGATTTACAGATCCGTTCGCACCGAAGCTTGGATCAGGTTGTCCCGTTGTGGCGTCGATCGAGACCAGATATTCCCCCGACCCGAGAAGGATCCTTTCATTGTCTCCATCATTCCAGTAGGCCACGCCGCGGTTTGATCGTCCCCCTGGAACGTTGCGGAGTCCTGATTCGTACGGATCATATCGCCAGATCTCTTCTCCCGTATTTGGGTCAAGAGCCACCGCCTGACCCAGACTCGTCGATGTATATAGCCTATTTCCAATCTTGATCGGCGTTGCCTGGAAGTTCGGGTTCACAGAAGCGCCCTCGTGCTCTCCCATGAGGCGGTAATCGGCAGACTCCCACGTCCAAGCCACCTCGAGCTGACCAATATTTTCTGCTGAGATTTGGTCGAGAGGTGAATATTTTGTTGCAGCCAGGTCTCGGGCGTAATGTGGCCAGTCCGCGCCACTATCGATCGCACGTCTGTCGGTACAAGCGCCAAGCCAAGCGGCAGTAAGGACTAAAGCGATTGAGACGCTAGAAAATGAAAGCGTTCGAGGCATTTGGACTCCAATAGGGGATCGCAAGAGCGCGCGAAGATGGGTGTGATACGGGTTGTCCGGCAAACTGTGTTGCTCTAGTAGGTGGCGAAGACGACGTTGCTTATGCCTATCCTGAACTCGAAGGAGAAACGAAGATGGGGCCAACAGGCGATGAGCAGGGGATCCTAGATGATCTTTCTGGATTAGAGCGGCGTCAATTCTTGAAGGCGGCTGCGGCGGCTCTAGCTGCTGGGGCGGTCCGTCCGGAGGCTGTGTTCGGCATCGAACCACGACTCCGAGTTGATCCAGAATTTGCGAAGGCTCTGGCGCAGCAGTCTCAGGAAGGTCCGCCACCCGTACCGCTCGGCAATGGTGAGCATCCTGCTCTGGTGTATCAGGCTTACCCAGGTGGCACAGGATCGCTCTATCAGAAATGGCAGGAAGCGGGAGTAGACCCTTTCATGCGACACGACATACAGATCGCGCCGTGGGAAGGGAGTGTTCCAGGTGATCCAGAAGAGATCGCTTGGCTGCCCGTCTCCCGTCTCGCGTCCCTAGTTCGTGATCGTCATATCTCGTCTGTCGATTTAACTGAGATCTATCTCGAAAGAATGAACCGGTACGATCCCGAACTGATGTTCGCAGTATCGATTCTCCCCGAACGGGCTCGGGAAGAAGCTCAGCAGGCAGACATGGACCTGCGCAATGGAACGTGGAGAGGCCCATTACACGGGATTCCGTATGGTGTGAAAGATCTCTTTACCGTTACTGGAACCCGGACGACGTGGGGGTCAGACTCGTTCATAGATCAGCGTATCGAAGAGGACGCCGATTTAGTCGTGCGTCTCCGTGAAGCAGGAGCTGTGCTCATCGCGAAGCTTGCGACAGGTGAGTTTGCATCTGGTGACCGTTGGTACAGAGGACAGACCCGGAATCCGTGGAATCGTGAGGAGGGCTCAAGTGGATCCTCTGCAGGCCCGGGATCAGCTACGGCTGCTGCTGCCGTCGCGTTTGCGATAGGTACAGAGACGCAAGGCTCGATCGTGTCTCCTTCTCGTCGTAATGGCTTGAGCGCACTGCGGCCGACATTCGGTAGGGTGAGCCGCTACGGTGGCATGGTACTATCGTGGAGCATGGATAAGGCTGGTCCGATGTGCCGGACCATCGAAGACTGCGCGCTAGTCTTCAATGAAATCCGCGGGGCCAGCGAAAAAGACCCTGCTTCCATCACGGCGCCCTTCCATTTCGATCCCAACGCGGACATTTCTAAGTACACCATCGGGTACGACGAAGAGGCGCCTGAGGAGTTCCTCGACCAACTTCGTGACATGGGCGTTCGGCTTACAGAGATGCCGGAAATCCCACAGGGAAGCTCGAATTCACTGGGAGTCGATTCGTCAGCGGCATTCGACTTCCACGTATCACCAGACGGTGAGGAGCCAGAGCCTATCCCAGAGGGCTTGGAACCCCGAGAAGCGAGAAGGAGGGGCCGTTTCCGGAGGGGGAGAGATGTTCTTGCTCTTGACTATGTGCAGAGTCAGCGGAGGCGCTTAATCCTGATGAAGGAGATGCAGGAAGTGATGGATGGCGTCGATATGTTTGTGTCAGGAGGCGGTCACGTTGGTTTAACAAATCAGACCGGTCATCCGGCTGCGATCGTGCAGTATGGCTTTGGTGTTCGGAACCCCGATTCAGATAGCCCGACAACGATGCCGCTCACAACGACGTTGCTCGGAGATCTCTTCGGAGATGACAAAATCCTCAACGTTGCGCATGCTTTCCAGAGAAAGACCGACTGGCACCTGAGGAGGCCAGCACTTGACTGACCAGGGTTACTGCTCTTGGTCGAGGACTTTTGTTTTGTGGGTCTCTGAAGAAAGCACCGGAAGTGTCCCCGACCTTTTGCGGAGGCGTCCCTTAACAGCGATCCGATGAGCTGGTAGGGCCGCCGCGCATATCAGCCCGAGTGCTAAGTGCCCCCAGGAGAGGATGTCCAAAGCCGTTGTCGACGTGGACGTCTGGATAAGGTATCCACTAAGCACCAATGGCATGAAGGTCACTGCTGCGATCATCCCGCTGCCACGCCCTGTTGGTAGTCTCGACCGCATACTTCTC
>DEBI01000134.1 GCA_002348465.1 Gemmatimonadales bacterium UBA2960
ATGACGTTGCCGTTCTTTTGGTAGACGTCGAGTCCAATTCGGCCTTTGTCTCCCTCGGGGAGTCCCTCGGTCATTTCGGCCCAGCTTTCGCCCCCGTCCATCGTTCGGTAAATGCCGCTACCCGGTCCTCCGCCGTTGAACCCGAATCCAGTACGCCGTCTCTGGTACATTGCAGCGAAAAGGGTGGAGGGATCATTAGGGTCCATGATGAGGTCGATAGCACCTGTGTTCTCATCTACGTAAAGAACAAGTTCCCAGCTTGCTCCGCCGTCTTGAGTGCGGTACACACCTCGTTCCGGGTTCGGTGCCCAGAGGTCACCGACTGCCGCTACATAAACTGTCTCTGGATTGCGGGGATGAATGAGCATTCGACCGATGTGTTTTGTCTTTTCAAGACCCATGTTCGACCAGGTCGCCCCACCATCCGTCGATTTGTATACACCATCGCCCCACGGGGATGACTGTCGATTTTGCGGTTCACCGGTTCCCACCCACACCAAATTAGGGTTGTTCTGGTCTATCGTGACATCGCCGATCGTGCTAGTTGGCTGATCGTCGAAGAGCGGTGTCCAAGAAGTGCCGTGATTCTCAGTCTTCCAGAGGCCGCCCGTCGCAGTGCCGAGGTAAAAGAATTGTGGCTTTGACTCTACCACGGCTAGGCTTGAGATTCGACCTCCCATAAGAGCCGGGCCAATTTCGCGGAACGTCAGCGCCGACATCGTGGTCTGCAGGTCCGGCGCTTGTGCTGTGGCAGAATTGTTGAAGCTAGTCACGAGAACAGCTGCGACGAGACCAACTCTATGAGCGTGGACGAGGAAGGTCTTGGATGTGTTCATCAGTCGAATTGGCGTAGAGAATCAGGTTCTGGGCAGTATAAGGCACGACTCTGCTAAGCCGACTCATTGACTGCAGATCGGTATTCTGCGGCGGCTCGGTGAGAGCGCAAGCTCCAACTATAATTGGGGATGTATTGGATCCCGACGTTCATAAGGGAGTAAGTTCTATGTGGATCGTAAGCCGGACTGAAGGAGTCCCGCACTATTTCTAGGCAGCTCTCTACCACACAAGCCGCGCTTCTCCCGGTCGGTTTCGCGGCAGCCATTGTTGCTACGACCCGTCTGATGCCGCAGGTGACGACGCATTCGACGATCACCGCCAGCTTCTATGGTGCAGCGGGCGTACTCATGATTGGAGCTCTTGTTTTCTACCTGGCCGCCCTGCGTTCGGGTCGAGAGCTTTCGTGGGCAGTTGTGATTAAAACACCGCACTGGCTGCAGATGCTCGCGCAGGGCAGCCTTATGGTGTACTGGGGAGCGTTCCTCCCGGCCGTGTATGGCAACATGCAGCTGATTGTGGGTCAGTTGTTCTTCGCATACGGGTTCGATGCGCTTTTGCAGTTCGCTCGTGGCAACCAGTTTAAGCTCGGATTTGGGCCGTTTCCCATCCTGTTTAGCATCAACTTTTTCCTCTGGTTCCGGCCCGAGTTCTATTACTGGCAGTTTGCAGTAATAGCTCTTGGTTTCGCGGCAAAATCTTTCATTCACTGGAAACGAGACGGAGCGACCAGGCACATTTTCAACCCGTCTTCGTTCCCCCTCAGTGTGTTCTCGTTGGTTTTGATTCTTACCGGGACGACGGGTGCCACGTTCGGCCAAGAGATCGCCCAGTCGCTGTTCAATCCACCACATATCTATTTAGCGGTTTTTCTTGTCACGCTTCCGGCCCAAATCCTGTTCGGAGTCGCGACGATGACAATTGCGGCCGTGACCACCGCATTCGCGTTCAGTGCCGGTTTCTACGCGCTTACGGGAGCATACTTCTTCCGTGATGCGTATATCCCGATCGCTGTATTTCTCGGAATGCACCTCCTGTTTACCGATCCGGCGACATCCCCTCGAACGGAACAGGGTCGGGTGATCTTCGGCTTTCTCTATGCGTCCTTCACTATTGCCCTAGCTGGACTCCTAGAGTTAGCTGGAGCTCCGACGTTCTACGACAAACTTTTGCCGATCCCGATTCTGAATCTGATGGTTCGACGAATCGATGCTGTCGCGGTGAGAGGTGTTTTCAGGTATCTGGAACCTGCCCGCATACTTGCTTCACTAGGAATAGCCCCGGCACGGCTCGCTACGGCGAGCCTCTGGGCGTTGATGTTTGTTGGCCTAGGGACCAGCGGAGGCGTGGGGGATGATCACCCGGGTCAGTATCTTCCGTTCTGGCAGGAGGCCTGTAGCGAAGGAAATGCTAGAGCCTGCGAGTACGTTGCTGATGTTGAAACCGTGTACTGCGAACGGGGCTCAGGCTGGGCCTGTAACGAGCTTGGGGTGACGCTCTCCTCCCTAGGGGCGGACCCAGGGATTGTTCGGGCAGCGTTTAATCAGGCTTGTGCCATGGAATTCGGTCCCGGTTGTGAGAATAGTCTAAAGATGGCGACACGTCAGACCGACTTCGTGCATGCGAACCCTCCTGACGATGAGCTTCCAATCGTTATCCGGGGGAGCAAGGGTCCGATCATAGAGATGGACACTTCAGTGCTCTATTCTTTAGCCTGTGACCGAGGTTGGACAACGTACTGTACTGGGCCGATGGTCAATATGTAGGAAGCAACGGCACCTCTGGCGCGTTCGTGTGATCGGCCTCAGTCTCCCGGGGACTCGACTCTTGGGAGATACCATGAAGAAGACCCTCTTCGCTGTCAGCGGACTCACTTTAGGCGTTCTATTGTTCTCAACGCCGGCAGCTGATGCCCAACAACAGCGAGACCCGCGTTCAATGGGCGGCGGTGATTGTGCCGGCAATGTCTACAACTGCATGGACACGCCGAATCCGCTTCCTGCGCCGAACACAGTTTGGATTGAGGAAATGACGTGGATGGACGTCCGCGACGCCCTTGAGAGTGGGAAGACGACAGCCCTTATCACGACTGGGGGTGTAGAGCCGAACGGACCATTTCTCGCCACAGGCAAACATAACTTCGTGCTGAGGACGAACTGTGACGCGATCGCGCGCGAACTGGGGGATGCTCTTTGCGCTCCAGTTATCAAGCTCGTGCCAGAGGGCAATATCAATCCGCCATCGAGTCACATGACAAGCCCAGGTACAATATCGATGACCCAGCCAACGTTCGAAGCGATGCTTACCGATGTCGCACACAGTCTGAAGATGCATGGGTTCCGTAGCATCGTGTTTTTTGGTGACAGCGGCGGTAATCAAGCTGGAATGCGAAACGTTGCTGAGAGACTCAACCTGATGTGGGAAGACGTGGTCGTTGCGCACGTGCGAGAGTATTACGATTACGGCGCGGTCGATGCGTATATGGGTTCACGCGGGTTCCCCAGTGGCGAATCAGATGGATTACATGACGATCCGATTATCTCACTCAATATGTTTGCAGATGATCCGTTCTCGATCCGCTACGATGAGCGAGTGGATGCGGGTCTAACGACCATCAATGGCGTGTCACTCGCTGACCGGGTTCAAAACATGGAGTGGGCTAGGGACATCGTCGACTTCCGCGCTGATTGGACGGCAGGCTATATCCGTGATGCACTGGCGATGGGTGGTACGATGCCGATGCCTCAGCGAGCAGAAAATGCGCGGCGTCAGGGTCCACCGTCGGGCTTCCAAAGGCCCGACCCAGATCCGCGCGATATGGGAGGAGGCAGATGTGCGGACAACGCGTGGAACTGCGCAGATACGCCCAATCCATTACCGCCTACTGAGACGCTTTGGATTGAAGAAATGACGTGGATGGATGTCCGTGATGCGCTTAATGGCGGGAAGACGACCGCGATTATCTCTGCGGGAGGCGTGGAGCCCAACGGTCCTTGGCTCGTGACCGGTAAGCATAATTACGTGCTCAGGGAAAACTGTCCGCGCATAGCTATGTACCTCGGAAATGCTCTTTGTGCTCCTGTACTTGAGTTGGTGCCAGAGGGTGGGATTGAGCCGCAGACAGGTCACATGACCAGCCCTGGAACGATTAGTCTGAAGCAAGAGACTTTCGAAGCCGTCCTGACCGACATGGCCGAAAGTCTGTATCAGCATGGTTTCGAGAACATAGTGTTCATTGGCGACTCCGGTGGAAACCAGCGAGGAATGCAAAACGTAGCAAACGAGCTCACTGAGAAGTGGGGGGGTGCTGCTCGGGCTCATTTCGTTGGAGAGTACTATCGATCGCCCCCAGGCTCACGGAATGTGTTGCGTGAGTTGGGCGTTTTGCGAGAGGGCATGCCGAGTGACAACATTCACGACAGTCCCGGCATAACGCTCAACATGATGCTCGACGACATCAATTCGGTGCGTTGGGCCGAGCGAGTAGCGACGGGTCAGGCGGTCATCAACGGTGTTGACATAAGCGATCTGACGCAGGCCCTAACATGGGCCGAAGAAATCGCTGACGTGCGCTCAGACCGGACGGCCAGCATCATTCGAGAGCGAATTGGACATTGATTTGATTTTTCAGAAAACATTTTGATCTAGGAGTTCGATCACTACCGAGAGAGCTTGGTAGTGATCGGGCTCCTGTTTCTTGACCTTTAGGGCAGTCTTTTCCCTTTGGGCGTTTTACACTAAGGCGCATACGCTAAAGTAGATTGAGTGACTGCGATGCTTGAATCGATGATCTGAACCGAGTAGGAGCTCCCTGTGCCTCTGTATCCATTGTTACTGGCGCCTATCTACAAGGAGAAGGTCTGGGGTGGGCGTGGGCTCGAAGAATTCGGAAGGGTTTTGCCCGGGGGCTCAGAAGCCATGATCGGTGAATCGTGGGAGTTGGCTGATCTTTCGGTTACGAATCCCTCTGGTGGAGGGGGTGAGGCGGCCCGTTCGGTGATAAGGAACGGACCCCTCAGCAAGCGGACGTTCGGAGACGTCATTAGGGATTTCGGGCCGGTGGTGACTGGGACGATGAAACTTTCGCCCGATGGATCGTTTCCTCTCTTACTCAAGTATCTTGATGCTCGGGAGAACCTTTCAGTCCAAGTCCACCCGTCTGAGGCTTACGCGGCCGAGCATCCAGATGTGCATCTTAAGTCAGAAGCGTGGTACGTCGTGGCTACGGAGCCTGGAGCCACGATCTACCGAGGTCTTGTGGCAGGTGTAGACCGTGAGCGTTTTCAGGTGGCGGCTCGGGATGGCTCGTTGGAGGCGTTGCTGCGGTCAGAGCCTGTAGTGCCCGGCCAATGCATCTATTTACCTAGTGGCACCGTGCATGCCCTAGGGGGAGGAGTTTTGGTTGCTGAAGTCCAGACTGCGTCGGACACCACATTTAGGGTTTTTGACTGGGGTCGTACTGGCCGAGAGCTGCATATACAAGAGGCACTTGCGTGCATCGATTTCACGGGTACAGAGCCCGAAACGATCGACTTTGAAGAAGTAGCAGCCGACGATGGAGATTGGGCTATGCGCTCACTTGTTAGCTGCGAGCACTTCCAAATGAATGAGTGGACCGCGCTTGGGACCGTTCCCCACGCTTTTGTCTCGGATGAGCTTAGTGTGCTGATGGTGGTAAGTGGTTCGGCTATAATTACTTGGGGTGAGGGTGAAGGACGAACTTTGATGGTCGGAACAGGTGATACCATAGTTTTACCAGCAGGGCTAGCCTCTGCTGAGGTCCACGCCAAACTAGATCTAACGCTGCTAGAGATAGCTCCGCCAAGGACGAACTAAATGAGGGGAAACGCCATACATCCACCTTCGGATGAAGAACTCAATGTCTATATCCGGACGCGCTATCAGCTTCTTGGCGTAGATATTTCAGTTCTTCCAGAGTCTGACCCCGACGCTCCGATGGATCAGGAGCGCCTCCTTGAAAACGGGCGTTCGATCCTTCGCCAGGAGGTGGTAGCGGCTGATTTCGACATTGATCCTCAGTTCAATTTGCCCGTGCCTCACCCGGCTCCCTTTGTTGCATGGACAGAAGAGGTCGAGCAGTGAGGCCTCCCCAGGACACAGTGATATCAAGACGATGGTTCCTCGAGAGGATGGCTTGGATCACGACAGCCGCCGCGGGTGCTGATGCCCTAGTGCCGCGACCACTTTTGGGAGCAGACAGGACTCGCGAATATCTCCGGGAGATTCCGGCATCCAATAACACACTTCAGCAGGTTAGTGAGCTAACCGAACTTACGATTTCGGAGACTGTTGACTTCTTGAGGCGTGGTGTTGTTTCACCTGAGGATCTTGTGAGAGCGCATGTAGACCGAATCGATCGCTATGATCAATTCTACCGAGCTTATGCTGATCGACCATCGCTGGACGCTTTGCTCGCCTCAAATCGCTCAGAGCAGGATGGATCCTATCAGCCCCTTAAAGGCGTGTGCCTCGCGCCAAAGGACAATTTTTATACGACGGACATGCTAACGGAGGGTGGCTCTCTCGTCTTCGAAGGTTTTCAACCCCACTACGATGCGACTGCGGTTGCATCCATGCGGTCAGCGGGTGGCTTGATTGTTGGTAAGGCCCAGATGGGAAATCTTGCCGGTGGCAGGGCACAGGTGTATGGAACGACTATCCCTACAACCCGCAATGCATGGACTCCCAATCACGTAAATTACTCACCGGGAGGATCCTCCTCGGGTACTGGAACTGCGGTAGCGGCTAGAATGGCGGTTGCCGGACTAGGGACGCAGACCGGTGGCTCAGTGGTGGGACCGGGGAATGCACAGGGGCTCACCTGCATAAAGCCCACCTTCGGACGGATCTCTCTACATGGTGTCATTCCTCTCAGCTACACTCGCGATCATGTGGGCCCGATGGCGAGAAACGTCATGGATGCAGCCATCCTACTTCAGATTTTGGCACATCCCGACCCAAACGACCCTCGGACGAGGGGACTTCCGCCTGCACCTAACTACGTTGGGTCGGCGGCTCCCACCTTAGGTCTTAATACACCTGTTCGCTGGCCGACTCGGGTTGGTGTGTTCCCTGGATGGACTGACCCTAACAATGAGGCAGTAGCCAGAATGCGTGGCGACTTCCTTCGTGAGCTTGAGTCCATGGGTAATGTGCAGTTAGTAGGGGAGATAACTCTGCCAGAGCAATGGGAGGAACTGACATCGCAGCCACTAGGTGGCTCCCATGGAGATCCGACTGCGTTCTTTATCGAGCCACTAAGGAGGGACGTGCGCTTATTCGGAGATCGACTGCCACGTTTTCTAAATGGTATGCTCCAGAGCGCGGACACATACGTAAAAGTGCAGCAAGCGCGTATGTTGCTTTTACGCAGTATCCAGACACAGTTGTTTAACCAATGTGATGTTGTGCTGACTGAGGGTTCGGGTGCGTTTGATGGGACTGGGATGCCAGTGCTTTGCATGCCGATAGGCTTTGACACCGACCCCAGTTCAGGAATGTCTGTGCCGCGAGGAGTAAATTTGGCCGCTCCGCCATTCGGAGAAGAGCGCCTGTTCGCGGTCGCTGCGGCTTGGCAAGCTAGGACGGACTACCACACTGTTCGCCCGGAGGATCCGGTAGGGTGATCCTATGATTTCGATCTCCAATCTAGAGAAGGGGTTCGGTGACCGAACGCTCTTCTCGGGTGCCTCCTTTCAGCTGAATGCCGGAGAACGATACGGACTGGTAGGTGCGAATGGTTCGGGCAAGACGACTCTGTTAAATGTCATCTCTGGTTCGATAGAGGCGACCCACGGGCAGGTCTCGATTCCGAAAGCCCTCAGTCTCGGTGTGCTAAAGCAGGATCACTTCGCATACGAGAGCGAGGAGATTCTGGGGGTAGCGCTCATGGGTAACCCCGAGCTATGGAGCGCGCTCTCGGAGAAAGAAGCTATCCTGGCGGAGAGCGAGGAAGATTTCGACTACGAGCGCTTCAGTGAACTGGAGGAGACAGTTCAGCGGCTCGACGGATATGCTGCGGAAGCGAGAGCGGCTACGATTCTTGAGGGATTAGGCCTGCCTACTGAGGTGCATCGAAAGCCCCTCTCGACCTTATCGGGTGGTTTCAAACTGCGGGTCCTTCTTGCACAAGTTCTAGCCTCGGCACCCGACGTTCTCCTTCTGGATGAGCCAACTAATCACCTCGACATAATATCCATTCGATGGTTGGAGAAGTTCCTACAGGGATTTCTTGGCCCGGTTGTGATCATCTCACACGACCATCGGTTTCTTGACAATGTGTCTACGCGAATTCTGGATGTGGATTACGACACGGTGACTTTATATCGTGGCAACTATACGCAGTTTCTTGCCGCGAAGGTGGCTGAGCGTGAGCGCCGGGAGAAAGAGATCACAAGCCGAGAGAGAGAGATCGCACATCACCAGCAGTTCGTGGATCGATTCCGGGCCAAGGCTAGCAAGGCTCGCCAGGCGCAGAGTAAGCTGAGGTTTATTGAGAAAAAGGCTGCGGAACTGGTTGTTCTTCCAGGGAGTTCGCGTCGTTATCCAACTTTCCGTTTTGAGCAGCGCCGACCGAGTGGTAAGGAAGTCCTGACGATCCGAAACGTTCACAAGGCGTTCGGGGAAAACGAGGTCCTCCACGGTGTGAATCTCGCGGTGAACAGAGGTGACCGACTCGCGATCATGGGTCCTAACGGAATTGGGAAGTCAACGTTGCTGAAGATCCTGATGGGAGAACTTGAGGCAGATGCGGGTGAGGTCTCATGGGGGTATGAAACTCATCCTGGTTACTTCGCTCAGGACAATAAGAACGAGTTCACGGATAGCGATGAGTCGACCGAAGCATGGTTGTGGCGGTTCTGTCCTAGTAGGGATCGGGGTTTTGTTCGCGGACAGATGGGGCTGATGCTTTTTACAGGGGACGAGGGCAAGAAGAAGGTCAGCGCGCTGTCAGGAGGTGAAGCAGCTCGACTTGTTTTTGCCCGTCTCGGATTAGATAACCCCAACGTGCTGGTGCTCGATGAGCCAACAAATCATTTGGATCTGGAGTCGATCGAAGCACTTATAGCGGCATTACGCTCTTTCGATGGTACGCTCATATTTGTGTCTCATGACCGCTGGTTTGTGAGTCAACTTGCGACTCGAGTTGTTGAGATCAGGCCGGGTGAAGTGACCGATTACTTGGGCACTTATGAGGAGTACGTTCATGCGTCGGGGGATGACCATCTCGACGCCGACACAGTTCTTCTAAAGGCTAGACGCGAAAAACGGCGAAAAGGACGTGAGGGAAAGACCAGGGACAGGGGGGATGATGGGACACGCAGCAGTGCGCTATCCCCGCAAGACGTTATGAAGGAGACACGGAGACTGCAGCGTGAGCTCGAAGAAATTACCGAGGCCATCGAAGTACGCGAGGCTCGTTTGAAATCGATTGATGCGTCGTTCTGTGAAGATGGTTTCTATGAGCGAACTCCGCCCGATCAAGTGGCGCTTCTAGAGCAAGAGCGTGCAGAAACGGATAACGCACTAAAGGCCGACCTTCAAAGATGGGGTGATATCGAGTCCCAGCTTGAAGGGTTGTCGAGCTTGGTCTGACTGCGGGCACATAAAGAAATGCGTCGAGCAGATGTTGAAATAGAAGCATCCTCCTGGGTGTTCAGTGACGAGCATAGAGGCGTGCGTGTGACGTCACGGGAATTGTGGCGACTCGTTACGAGCAAGATGAGAGGATACGTTCATCCTTGATCCACATGTTGATTTGCCCAATGCGATAGATGAACGACCTAGCCCACCAGCGCACCACGATCCGTTCGTATGAGGATAGGTATCTGCGGTTTCTGACTAAAGCTGGCTTCGCTTTTCGCAGTGGGATTGGTGGGGTGATTCCTAACGGATGGACGACTATTGAGCAGGCTGAGTGGATGGCTTCTGTAGCCGCAATCAGTGAGGATGATCTTCTCTTGGATATAGGAGCCGGAAGAGGCTGGCCCGGTTCCTTGATTGCGAAAGAGACGGGGGCGAGGCTGGTTTCAGTCGACGTTCCGCTTGAGGCGCTTCGGCAGGGGGCCGAAGATCTGTGCAAGAAGCTAGGTCCGCGTGTGCTTCAAGTATGTGGAGATGGTCGGATATTACCTATCGGCGATGCCCATTTCTCAGCTGTTTGCCAGGCCGATGTGCTCTGTTGAGTATTAGAAGAACTCTCCGTGCTGAGGGAATGTCGTCGTGTACTTAAAAAAGGTGGGAGACTGGTAGTCGTAACTATTGAGATAGCAGAAGGGCTGAGTGCAGCGCAGAGAGGTCGAGCGATCCAGTTGGGACCGGAGGATTTGGGTACCGGAGGACCTCTGCGAGACTTGGTTGCCCAGTCTGGCTTTGAGGTGGTCATTGAGCGCGATCTGACCGAAGACTTTCGAGTGTCCCTTCTGGACCGCCTTGATGCGCTAGATCAGAATGAAACAGCACTGAGGCGTGCGGAGGGGCACGAGATGGTCGATACGGAACGCGAGAAGCGTACCGACATGCTGACGGCTGTCCAGGAAGGTATGCTTCGTCGCACTGCTTTGGTTGGGCTAGCGTCGTGACTGGCCAAAGTCGAAGCTCCACTTCTCTGATTACAGTGAAAGAGTCTTGCTCTTTTCATTCAGTGGGTCTGCGAATTCAGTCAGGGTGGTGTCTGAGAATCGTAGCGAGGTAAGAGGGTCTTATGGATCGAAGATCAATGCTAAAGATGAGTGGCTTAGGTCTCGCCAGCATTGGGATGGTGAGTTGTGCTGGGTCCCTCCCTCCGGTTAATGCAGGTGGTGGTCGCCGAGTCCGCCGGCTCGAGCCCGTCGATGCTGGATGGGAGCGGATCATCCGAACGACGGTTGGACTCAGGCCCTATCGTCCATCAGGGTTTCTACTGAGGCCTGAGCGTTTGGGAGAAAAGTTGCTCATCCACAACTACGGGCACGGTGGTTCTGGGATGTCTCTGTCATGGGGGACGGGATATATCGCAGCTGAAATGGCGGCTGAGCGCCCGGAGAAGCAGGTGGCGGTCATAGGATGTGGTGTAGTGGGTCTGACAACTGCGATCCAGCTTCAGCGACGTGGTTTCGAGGTCACTATATATGCGAAGGAAGTGCCTCCGAATACGACATCGAACATGTCGCTTGCAAGCTGGACTCCGACTTCAGGATTGGTGGATAGAGACCTTCGTACCTTGCTGTGGGACGAGCAATTCAGAAGGGCGGCCCGGATTTCGTGGCATCAACTCCAGTTATTAGTAGGACGCGGATATGGTATCTCTTGGATTGAAGGGTATTCGCTTCAGGACTCCCCACCCGAGAACGAGGTCCGTGGAGAGAATCGACTCCTTCCTGAGGATCTCCGAGTCGGTTCCTCTATATACGGGCCCGGGCAACATCCTTTCCCAACGCGTTATGCGGTAGAGCGTCCTTCCATGCGGATCGAACCGTCGATGTACCTAGATCGTCTTGTTGATGACGTTCGAAAAGCGAGGGGTCGGATCGTTATTCGGCGTTTCGCGTCGCTTAGGAGCCTTGCTGTATTACCCGAGCCGGTAATAGTGAACTGTACCGGGCTTGGGGCTAAAGCTCTCGTGGGTGATGAGGAACTCACGCCTCTTAAGGGTCAACTAACTCTCCTCATGCCACAGAAGGGGGTTGACTACTCAACATTCGGAGCGGCGTCCCAGACTGCTGGTGGTTTTGTCCATATGTTGCCACGGAGAGATGGCGTAGCACTCGGCGGGACCAGTGTTGAGGGTGATTGGAGTTTGGATCCTGATCCGGATGCGGTGCGCAGGATAGTGGAAGCCCATATCGACCTGTTTTCCAGGATGGATTAAAAAAGAGGGATTGTACGCGAGAAACATCCTGATCTGTTAGTGCCTAATGTGCTCGCGCTGTCAGCTTTTGCTCCGTATCTTCCCGGATATGATGTGCCCCATGTAGCAGGAGTGCTCGATGGATCAGGCAGAATCCGTGAGTGTGCTTGAGGAAAAGTACTCTCGCCGCACGTTTATCAAGGGTGTTATCGCCACAGGTGCCACCGCCTCTTCGGCTGGCTACCTCTTCCGTGGAAGTCCACTCCTCGGAGCGGCGACTTATCAGACTGCGACCGAGCGTCTGATCACACTGAACGTCAATGGTCAAGAGCGGCGAGTGGATGTGCTCCCGCATGAGACTCTGGCTATGACGTTGCGATACAAGCTCGGACTCACCGGTACAAAATTAGGCTGTGACAGGGCAGAGTGCGGCGCCTGTACAGTGTTAATTGACGGGGTGTCTCAGTATGGCTGCTCAATGCTCACCCACCAAGTGCGCGGTCGCTCAGTTGCCACTATTGAAGGTTTGGAAGATGCCGACACGGGTGAACTGTCGGTGGTTCAGAAGGCGGTGATGGAAGAAGGTGGTTTCCAGTGTGCTTTCTGCGCCCCGGGCTTCATAATGGCTATGACAGAGATGATCGAGGTTAATCCCAACCCGACTCGAGAGGAGGCCCGGCTCGCCTTGTCGGGTAACCTCTGTCGGTGTGCCGACTACGACAAGATTCTGACTTGTGCGATGCGAGCTGCTGAGCTCGCACGCAGCGTGTAAGGAGAAAGTTATGGCCGAACGACTGGTAGGAGCCGACATCGCGCCACCAGATCTCCACGCGAAGATCACGGGACGCGCCAGATACGCTGAAGATTTTCGAGCACCGGGTATGGTGTTTGCGAAGCTACTTCTCTCACCTATGCCCCACGCTCGAGTACGCAGGGTCGATGCGAGTCGAGCACTCGCAATGGAGGGTGTTATAGACATTCTCAGGGCGGATGAAGTCCCATCGCGTGATGGTCCGCGGGAGGCGTGTTTGACGGACACACCTCGGTACGAAGGAGAACCGATTCTCGCTGTAGCTGCTGTGGATGAAGAAACCGCTGCGGCTGCCATCGAAGCCATCGAAATCGACTTCGAACCACTCCCATTTGTCATTGATCCCCTAGAAAGCCTCCGCCCGGGTGGCCCGAACGCGTATGTGGACGGAAACCAGTTCTCGGGTCAGGATGGGTGGAGCGATTTCAAGTGGACCGATACGGACTTTGCTAAGGTGGACGCTGGCGAGATGCCCGATCCATCGTGTCCGGTCGAGTGGACTAAGGGTGACCCAGAGTCTGCGTTTGCGGAATCAGCACTCGTTTTGGAAGAGACGATCGTTCACCAGTCGCTGACACACCACCCCATGGAGCCTCGCTCCAATATGGCCTACTGGGAGGGTGAGACGCTTCACGCATTCGTTTCTACTCAGAGTTCACAGCAGACTAAGTTTGCTCTTGCAGGGGCCCTCCAGATTGACCCCGAGAACATAAATCTCGTGTCTGAATATTGTGGCGGAGGTTTTGGGTCCAAAATCGCTGGGACAACAGTGATGCAGATCCCGGCTCTGTTTAGTAGGAAAATCAATCGTCCGGTCATGCTCCGGATAACGAGATATGAAGAGAACTATGTAGGTCGCGCACGGCCGGGTTTTCAAACGTGGCTAAAGATGGGCTTCTTGCAGGACGGGAAGTGCAATGCCATTGACTTGATCATAGTTCAGGAGAGTGGTCCCTACGGAGCCGGTGACTTCAACACCGCTGGGATGATCGCAGACCTGACTTACACGCCACAAAACATGCGTTTTCGTGGAGTGTCCATGTACACGAATACTCCACCAAAGGCTGCTCAGCGCGGTCCGGGTGGTGCGCAAATCATTTCGATGATGGAACCGATCCTTGAAAAGGCAGGTCGGGAACTTGGTGTTGACCGCTTCGAGATACACCGCATGAATGCTCCACGCGGAGATGTGCAATTTGGCCCGCGTAACGCAACGCTCACGAGTGTGCATGCGGTAGAAGCGCTAGATCAAGGGAGGGAGATGTTCGACTGGGACGCCAAGTTAGCCATTTCAGGAAAGCGAAACGGCTCGAAAGTTACAGGTGTCGGTATTGGTCTCTCACCCTACACCGCAGGATCTCGCGGTCGTGATGGTATGATGATCATCCGTCCTGACGGCAAGCTCTACGTGCATCAAGGGATAGGTAATTTAGGGACTCATTCAATCGCTGATACGGCTCGCCCCGCAGCCGAGCTCCTCGGGTACAATTGGGAAGACGTAGAGATTGTATGGGGGAACTCGGCGCGGGCGTATCCGCGGTCAACCGTTCAAGCAGGATCACAAACGACGACCGCGCACACGCGGGCCAACCATGCAGCTGCGACCGACGCGCTCAGGAAAATCCGGGAAGTGGCGGCGGCAGCTCTGGGAGGTTCAGCTTCGTCCTACAGTGTCGACTCAGGGCGGGTCAGTGGGCCGGGAGGGACGATGACTCTCGGTCGGATTGCGGAACGAGCGATTGCTATGGGTGGTGAGTACTCCGGTGAAGTCCTCCCTGATGATGTTCATGCGCAGACTGTTCCGGCCGCTCAGATACTTGCAGGCGAAGGTCTGATGGGAATCGCCCGGGACAACTACGGCGGGGAAGGCAACATCTATTCATGGGTTGCGGGTTTTGCAATGGTCGAACTCGATGAAGAAACCGGTGTGGTAGAGCTGAAGGAGTACGTGGGTGTTACGGATTGTGGGACCGTGATTCACCCCCGAAGCTTGGGTGCACAGGTTTTCGGCGGAAGCATCCAGGGTATGGGTATGGCAATGACCCAGAGGTGGGTATTCGACCCGCAGTGGGGTGTGCCGTTTGCGAACCGTTTCTATACAGCTCGACCGCCAGGGTTTTTAGACATTCCTGCCGACCTGAAGTGGGGTGCAGTGGGCATTCCCGATCCACAGGATCCAGTTGGGGCAAAGGGAATCGGTGAGCCACCTGTGGGTGCGGGTGCTGCTGCACTGACGTCGGCCATTGCAGATGCGATGGGAGGACGTTGCGTGTGCAGGACCCCACTAACACCGGATGTCCTGCTCGCTGAGATCGAAGGTCGACCGATGTACGGTCGCCTAGAACAGCACGTCGGTTAGGAGAGGACGAGACATGGCGAAGATCAGAGATATGATCCCGGCGTTCGAGCTTTTTCAGCCGACGACCGTGGGCGATGCACTAGAGCTTCTCGACGAGCACCGTGGGCAGGCGTGGGTTCTGGCTGGAGGGCTGGACTCGTTCGACTGGTTCAAGGATCGAGTTAAGCGGCCTTCGGCCGTAGTTGATCTCGGTGGCATTTCTGAACTCACAGGAATCCGTGAACTAGAAGATGGAATCGAGATCGGGGCAATGACCTCTCTCACAGAGATAGAACGAGACGAGAGGGTACGCTCCGGGTTTTCTGTTCTAGCTGACGCAGCGCGTCACGTGGCAACACCTCAGATTCGAAATCAAGGGACCTTGGGCGGAAATGTCTCCCAGGATACAAGGTGTTGGTATTACCGAAGCGGCTGGCCATGCTATCGCGCGGGGGGTAACACCTGCTATGCGGCAGCCCCTCAGGCGATGAACCGTGAGCATTGCATAATGGGGAGGAGTCGATGTGTGGCGGTGAACCCTTCGGATACTGCGCCGGCACTGATTGCCGTAGACGCAAAGATGGTCGTAGAAAGCAACGGAGGCTCGACAGTCCACGATGCCGAGGACTTCTTTATTGGTCCTGCAATAGACATCACGCGGATGACTGTGATGAAGTCCCAGGACCTTCTTACGCGGATCCACATTCCGGCGAAGTGGGCTGATGCCGACTTCTACTATGAGAAGATTCGCGATCGCGGTTCTTGGGATTTCCAACTCGTTAGCGTTGCTGCGGCGTTCCGTAAGTCAGAGGGTAAAATCGAGGAAGCCCGAATTTCTGTTAACGGTGTAGCGCCGTTTCCAGTCCGTTTGGACGCAGTAGAGCGATTGGTGCAGGGGACATCGGGTGATGAGTCGACGGCGAGCGCAGCAGGAGAGCTAGCGATCCAGGGTGCCCGTCCACTCCGACATAATGATTACAAAGTCGCAATGATGAGAAATCTCGTCCGCCGTGCGGTCAGGAGTGTTTCCTGATGGATATTTGGCGCCGGGCTGCGAACCCGTGGGGTCAGGATGTACTCATCGGAGTGTCATGGGATTTGATGTGGAGTGCTGTTATAGCAGCGGTTGCTTTCGTGATCGGACATGCTCTATGGGTTCGTACGAGGAAAGAGGAGGCACACGAACCTCCGGCGGATGTTCCTGCTGGTATCCCTGAAAAAATAGAGCGACACTCTTTTGCATCCAGAGCATTCCATTGGGTGATGTCGATCGCGATGCTAGTGCTTCTTGTCACGGCCTTCGTGCCAGTGATGGGGTGGCAGTTTAATTGGGTAGATCTGCACTGGCAGGCCGGTGTCCTACTAATTCTGACAGTTGTGTACCACGTCATTCATGCGATTGGGTGGCAAGATTTCTGGTCGATGTTCCAACTCGGAGTGAGCGAGGGCATTGCGACGCTCAAGCACATACTTTCACCGGAGGCACCTGCGCCACCGAAAGCTGGAAAGTACCCGTTCGATCACCGCATGTATCACCATGTGATCGTTGTGGTGTCGTTAGCTGCGATTATCACGGGTGTCCTAATGATGGTGCGAATAGACACTCCGCTATGGACGAGAAATCCGTATCTGTTCAGTGACACAACGTGGGGAGTGATGTATGTGGTGCACGGTCTTTCGGGTGTATCACTAATCCTATTGATAGCCTCACACATTTACTTTGCGCTTAGGCCAGAGAAAAGGTGGATCACATGGTCTATGGTTCGTGGTTGGATTGATCGGGAGCACTATCTTGAGCACTTCGATCCGGCAAAGTGGGTTGTAACAGATGTTGGTATGAAGTCTGCGGACGGCGCAGCTCCAGGAACGGGCGCCGTAGCCGAACAGATTCCCAGCGCCAAGCGAGAGGATTAGTTCTAGAAGTCATCTCGTGAGTCACTGAATCCTATAGATTTTCCGGAGAAATTGTGTCCGACGCTAAGAACGAAGTGAAGCAACGTATAGACTCTATAGAGTCGAGCTATGAGTTCTTCCTCGCTTATGCGGCGCAGGGGCGCACAACGGACGAGGGAGCGAAATCCGGCGCCGAGCTTCGGGAATTTCTGACCAAGCTTGAGGATGCGCTCGAAGGCCTGGCCGACACTGTTGCTGAAGCGGTGTCAGATCAGGAGCCCAGAGATTCTTGGGATGAGATGACTTCCGTAGTGAGACGTGACGCTGCTGCTGCCCTGAGTGCTGTGCAGTTGGTAGCTGCGAGATCAGGCATAAGCTCTCAGCTAATAGACAACTTAAACGCGAACATGCATCTGAGAGCTGTGTTGACCGACCTGTTCCTAGTAGACGACCTAGTGGGGTAAGGACTCCGGGTGGTCCTCTGCAACACTGTGATACTTAAGGTAGATTGAGCGGCTGAGGACAACTACACCAGCGGTATGACCATCACTACAGCGGACACCAGAACAGAGCCCTCGTGGGCAAAAGTCATTGACCACACCCGGTGCATTGGGTGCCATGCTTGCACAACTGCGTGTAAGTCCGAGAATGAGGTCCCACTGTCGGTGACACGTACGTACGTGAAGTACGTAGATACAGGTTACTTCCCCAACGTACGCAGATCTTTTCAGGTCACCCGCTGTAACCAATGCGAGGATGCGCCGTGTGTTACAGCGTGCCCAACCGCGGCGATGCATGAGAGGGCGGACGGCATAGTCGACTTCGACAAGTCTATATGTATAGGCTGTAAGGCGTGTATCGCGGCGTGCCCTTACGATGCCATCTTTATTAACCCAGAGGATAAATCGGCCGAGAAGTGCAACTTCTGCGCTCACCGCTTGGACGTGGGGCTCGAGCCTGCATGTGTGGTGGTTTGTCCATCCGAGGCACTCCTCGTCGGTGACATGAACGATCCGTTGTCCAAGGTAAGTCAGATAGTGAATCGTGAAGCGGTTGCGGTGCGCAGGCCTGAAAAAGAGACACGTCCCAAGGTCTTTTATAAGGGAGCTGACCAGGTCACCCTGGATCCTCTCGCGGCGAGACGCCCTGACGGGGGACTCTTTATGTGGAGTGAGCAGGGTGATGTTCCTCACCAAGTGCCTTCTGGCCACCCGGGCTCGCATAATTCTTCGGCCGCAGCTGTCCTAAGCTACGATGTGATTCACAGGGCTCCTTGGGACTGGCGGGTGAGTGCGTACACCTTCACGAAGTCGATAGCGGCAGGTGCATACCTCGTTCCACTTCTGCTTGGGTGGCTCGGCCTTTTGCCCTTCACCGGTGAACTTTGGGGTCTTCAGGCACCTTTTTTGGCCATGGTCGGGCTGATACTCACCGGTGGTCTACTGATCTGGGATCTTGAACACCCGGAGCGCTTCTGGATGGTGCTCCTAAAGCCACAGTGGAGAAGCTGGCTGGTTCGAGGAGGGTTTATCATCACCGGCTATGGTGGACTTTTGGCTATTCATCTAGGAGTAACGCTTCTGGGTCGTGGAGATCTTACTCTGGCACTCGGTTGGGTAGGGGCACCTCTTGCCATCATGACGGCGATATACACGGCATACCTATTTGCACAGGCGCGTGCTAGAGATCTATGGCAAAGCCCACTTCTGCCCGCTCACTTGCTTGTTCAAGCATTGGTTGCAGGCGCAGCTGTCATAATGTTGGTCTCAGGGAACCCTGGCCCTCCTGATTCCGTAAGCACCTTTTTCCGCCTCTCGCTCGGCGCCCATCTCGTGATGGCACTGGGCGAGGCATCGATGGGCCATCCAACAGCCCATGCCAAACTTGCTGCTCGCGCCATGACTAGGGGAGCATACGCTCACCTCTTTTGGGTTGCGATACCTCTTGGCTTGGTCGCACTAGCCTTCGCAACGTCAACACCGTTGATTTCGGCTGGCGCGGCGCTGGTCTCACTCTTTATGTACGAGCACGCCTTCGTCCAAGCGGGCCAGTCGGTCCCTCTAGCATGACAAACGAAGAATTAAATCAGCGAGTGTCCGCCGCTCGAGAAGAAGTAGAAGCAAGGGGTGAGACATTTTATCCCGGGGCCAGTCGCGTTCACCTAGCGGCGTATCCACCCCGCGAGCGTTGGAATGATTGGGTTGAACTCGATTCGAAATCGTGGCCAGATCGAGTAGAGAAGCGATACACACTTGTTCCGACGACATGTTTTAACTGCGAGTCGGCTTGCGGTCTTCTAGCCTACGTGGATCGTGAAACCCTTCAGGTGCGAAAATTTGAGGGCAATCCTGAGCATCCGGGTTCTCGTGGGCGCAACTGCGCAAAGGGCCCAGCGACGATCAACCAGATCACCGATCCTGACCGGATCCTCTATCCGCTTCGGCGAGCGGGCGCTCGAGGTGAGGGAAAGTGGGAAAGGGTGTCGTGGGATGAGGCCTTAGACGACATTGCCGCACGAATTCGATCCTGCATACAGGAAGATCGTCACGAGCAGGTGATGTACCATGTCGGCAGGCCTGGAGAAGATGGTTACACGACTCGTATGCTTGCCGCGTGGGGAGTCGATGGTCACAACTCGCATACTAACGTGTGCTCGAGTGGATCGAGAGCTGGTCACCACTGGTGGATGGGAATGGATCGCCCCAGTCCAGACCATGCGAACGCTAAGGTAATCCTGTTGGTGAGTAGTCACCTAGAGACAGGGCACTACTTCAATCCACATGCGCAACGCATTATCGAGGGTAAGAAGAACGGAGCTAAGCTCATCGTTCTCGATACTCGCCTTTCCAACACCGCGACGCACGCTGACCATTGGTTGTCTCCTTATCCGGGCTCTGAGCCGGCCATATTTCTCGCGGTGGCGAACTGGATGATCCAGAACGGTCGATACGACGAGAACTTTGTTCGGCGATGGTGGAACTGGCAGGATTACATGGAAATAGTGAAGGGCGAGCCTAGTGCCTCGTTCGAACGTTTCTTGGAGGTGCTAGGAGAGCTTTATGAGAGCTACACCTTCGACTTCGCTGCTGCCGAGTCCGGCCTTGAGGTCGAGACACTGCGAGAGGTAGCCGAGATGATTTCGTCGGCGGGAACGCAGTTGTCCGCCTATAACTGGAGGAGCGCTGGGTCAGGAAACTTGGGAGGTTGGCAGGTTGCGCGAACCATGACTCTCCTTGGTGCACTTATGGGTTCTCTTGCGACTGAGGGAGGAACGTTTCCGAATTCCTGGAACAAATTCACTCCAAAGCCTCCTAGGCTTCCTCACCAGCACCCTACTAGGTGGAACGATGTTTTGTGGCCGGACGAGTACCCGCTGGCGTTGATGGAAATGTCGTTCCTGATGCCGTACTTGATGGAAGACCAAGACGCGTTTGTTGATGTGTATTTCACTCGGGTTTACAACCCCGTTTGGACCAATCCGGATGGATTCAGTTGGATCGAGATGCTGAGGAACGAGTCGCGGATTGGGCAACACATTGCGATGACACCGACATGGAACGAGACGGCGTATTTTGCCGACTATGTGCTCCCAATGGGGCACTCATCGGAGAGACATGATTTGACGTCTTATGAACAGTATGACGGGCAATGGATTGGCTTCCGGCAACCTGTGCTTCGTGCAGCTCGTGAGCGTTTAGGTGAGCAGATTAACGACACCCGCGATGTAAATCCGGGCGAGGTGTGGGAGGAGAACGAGTTCTGGATTGAGCTGACGTGGCGTGTGGATCCCGATGGGTCTCTGGGGATTCGGAAGTTTTTCGAATCTGTTAAAGATCCGGGCCAAAAGATGACGGTCGACGAGTACTATTCGTGGATCTTCGAAAACTCAGTTCCGGGACTACCGGATGCTGCTGCGGCTGAGGGTATCACACCGTTTGAGTACATGCGTCGCTACGGTGCATTTGAAGTTGCGAGTAAGGTCGGTAAGGTATTCGAGCAGCCGGTTGCAGATGCAGAGTTAGAGGATGTCCGTGTGGATAAAGCTGGTCGTGTTTTCACTCGTGCACCAATTCCTCCGAGCCCCAAGGCGCCGGGTGGGACGAAGATCGACCCAGATAAAGAAGGGCGTCGTCGTGTTGGCGTTCGCGTAGATGGAGAGATCGTAAAAGGGTGGCCTACTCCTTCCGGTAAGCTGGAATTTTGGTCGCGTACTCTGCACGAATGGGGTTGGCCTGAACTTGCGACGCCGACGTACGTGAAGAGTCATGTTCACCAACAGAATCTCGACTCGGATCAGATCCCGCTGATTACTACGTTTAGGGTCCCTGTCCAGATTCATACGCGAAGCGCCAATGCAAAGTGGCTCGATGAAATCGCCCACACGAACCCGCTATGGATACACCCCCAAGACGCGGCGCGGGTAGGGATCGAAAAGACTGGAGATCTTGTTCGTGTTGAGACAGAAATAGGGTATTTCGTGCTCAAGGCGTGGATTACGGAAGGGATCAGACCAGGTGTAGCAGCGTGCAGTCACCATATGGGTCGTTGGAAGCCGGAGGGGCACGAGGGCCAACGCATAGGAATGATGACGGTTGCCATTGACCAGGATGGTTCAGAGTGGGGACTCACGCGTAAGAAAGGAGGAGGGGCGTTTAAGTCCAGTGATCCAGACACTCTTCGCGTATGGTGGACTGACGTCGGAGTGCATCAGAACCTAACCCACCCTGTACATCCTGATCCCATCTCTGGGATGCACTGTTGGCATCAGGCTGTAAGGATTAAACCTGCTCAGCCTGGAGATTCTTTCGGAGACGTGTCGGTGGACACGTCCAAATCACGTGCCGTTTACGACAAGTGGCTCGAAATGACTCGCTCCGCCTCCGAGCACTCACCGAATGGTACTAGACGCCCTTGGTGGATGCTGAGGCCGGTTAGGCCCGAGCGCGCCGCATATGACTTGCCAGAGCCTGAGCTGAGCGGTGCCTAAGGCAGCACCTCCTGCACCGGTCCAAGCAGTAAGGGGGCTCGCGGTTATAGCAGAATCTCCGGGTGACGAACACGCTGCAATCGCCTGCGCACTGGGACTCGAGTCGGTTCCATCGTCGGCGGATTACTCGGACCTGTTTCTTTTTCAGCTTTATCCGTATGCATCGGTTTACCTCGGCCCGGAGGGAATGATTGGCGGTACAGCCCGTGATCGCATCGCCGGCTTTTGGCATGCCGTAGGCCTGCGCCCACCCAAAGAACCCGATCACTTGGCCTCATTGTTAGGTCTTTATGCATCACTCATTGAGCGGGCCGAGTCAGGAGAATCGGAAGCTGAAGAGTTGCTCTCGTTTCAGGCAGCCCGGACACTTTTGCTGGAACATCTTTGCCCGTGGGTATTCGCATGGCTAGACAGGATGCAGGAACTCTCCTCTGGGTTCTATGCGTCGTGGGCTTTGTTGCTCAAAAGATGTCTTATGGAGGAACTGTCAGGAGAAGGTTCGAGTCGGTGTGCCGATGACGCAGTGGACTCTGGTGTCGTCTCTTTGCAACATCTGAGAGATATCCCATCACTTCCTGACCCGCGCAGTGATGGTTCTGAGAGCTTCATCAAAGGTCTGCTAGCATCGATTAGCAGTGGAATGATCATTACGCGTGCGGATCTTGGGCGGATCGCTCGCTCCCTTGATTTAGGGCTGCGAGCCGGTGAGCGTCGATATGCACTCGAGCATCTGATTGCTCAAGACGCCAAGGGTACCTTGAGGGCTTTGGTGTCCGAAGCTCATCGTCAGGGGGATATCCACAAACATCGCATTAAGTGGCTGGGGGAGTCTTCAGAGCACCTTTCTCGTCGATGTTACTCTACTGCAGCATTACTTGATGAGTTGGCTCAGGAAGACCTGAGATGAAATCGACTCCGCCGTCGCGACTGTCAGGGTCGGATGTGATTGCTGGGCTAAGTGTAGCGCTCGTTTTGATTCCTCAGTCGATGGCTTATGCTGAGTTGGCGGGTCTGCCACCCCATCACGGGCTATACGCCGCCGGCCTTCCGCTTATCGCTGCGGCATTCCTCGCTTCTTCTCCATACCTCCAGACGGGTCCGGTAGCACTCACCGGCTTACTTACCCTTGGTGCATTGCTTCCGCTCGCTCCTTCGGGCACAGCCGAATACGCTAAGCTCGCGGCTCTTTTGGCCCTTGTTGTTGGAGTAGCTCGTCTTCTAGTAGGAATGCTGAAGGCGGGTTGGGTCGTATACCTAATGTCGCACTCAATGATGACTGGATTCCTCTCGGCTGCGGCTATCCTGATCGTTTCCTCTCAGATCCCGGGTGCGTTGGGAGGTGTGGTACCTCTAGAACTCGGGCTTTTGCCACGAGCCTGGCATGGTTTAACGCATCCAGAAAACTGGGAGGTGGCTTCAATAGCACTGACATCGATTACGATCGGAACGATTGTAATGGCCGCAAGAATTCATCCACTGGTACCCGGAATCTTAATAGCATCGGTAGCGGGGCTTGGATTCTCCCTGGTGACAGGCTATACGGGGGCAACGGTTGGGGAGATTCCGTCAGGCTTCCCAATCCTGTCGATGGATCTTCCTTGGGATATGCTTCCAGCCTTAATCGTCCCTGGGCTTGTGATTTCGGTGATCGGCTTCGCTGAAGGTGTATCGATTTCTAGGGTCTTAGCATCGGAAGACCGCCAACATTGGGATGCTGATAGGGAATTCCTATCCAAAGGAATGGCGAATGTGGTAGCTGCGGTTATCGGTGGGCTACCTGTCGGTGGTTCTCTCTCTCGCACGAGTCTGAACCGTCTGGCAGGAGCACAGAGCCGTTGGTCCGGTCTCGTCACCGGCATAGCTGTCATGGCCTTCCTACCGATCGCCCCCGTGCTATCGGCACTACCTAGAGCTGTGCTATCAGGGATCGTTATTGCTGCCATCTGGAAGTTGGTTCGGCCCCAGGAGATAATTCACATTGTGAAAACTTCTGTGCCTCAAGGGATGGTCGCTTTTGTGACCTTTTTCGGGACTCTCGTGATGGCACCTCACATAGATCGAGCGATTCTGCTTGGCGTTGCGATGTCGGCAGCTGTGCACTTGTGGAGGGAGCTTACACCCACCGTTGTATCCTCCCGTCAGGGGAACCAACTCATTGTCGACCTTTCAGGTGTCCTTTGGTTTGGTTCAGCCGCAGCTCTAGAGAACCAGCTGTTTGAGCAATTGGCCGACGAGCCTGACGTCAACAAGGTAGTGTTGCGTTGCTCGGGCCTAGGGCGAATCGACTTTTCTGGAGCGAATGTGCTCCATGAGATGGTTGATCATGCGGGGCGGGCTAATATCGAGCTAACCATTGAGGACGTGCCTGCTCACGCGCGCCGGCTACTGTCGGAAGTTGGACTTTTGACCTTGTCCGAAACAAGGTCTACTCAGGATACTTAGTTTAAATCAGCGTAGCTTCATACCTGGGTGGATCGTCGTTTTGCGAGGTGGGCTAGAGTACCCCCGATGGACTTAAGTGGAGACATGAAATGTTCGACTTGATTGCTACTGTGATTGCAGGCGCCGCAGGTGTCTTGGTTCACATGAAGTCACGGTATTTCGTAAGGCAGAAGCTGCGGTATACGTCTATTGTGGATAAGCCGATGCTAGGCGTTTGGTTTGGGATAGGTACTACGATCGTGGTCGCCCCGATCGTGGCTGTACTCCCGATAGTGGGTGCTGGCACTGCTATCGCCGTAGGTATAGGTGTGGGAACGGGAGTAGCCATGGGAGTTAAGGATTCCAAGCGATCGACTAAGCTTCTAGAAGACTGATCTCAATCAAAAGTGGCTTGGGGATTGAGGATCAGTTAATTGTCGATGTAGGCTCTGTGATCGCCGAGTATATGAGGACGCGTAAGCGCTGGTGGTCGTCGAGTTCGTTCGCAGGAATGACTTGCGTGAAGTAGAGCACTATCAGGTTTTCGGTGGGGTCCACCCAATAGGTGGAATGGTAGGCGCCACCCCAGCCGTACTCTCCCTCTGATCCGGGTACCCCAGCGGCCCCTACGTCGAGTCTTACCGAGAACCCGAGCCCGAATCCCATCCCCGGTTCGTCGATGTATAGATCCCCCACGTGATTTTTCGTCATTAGACTGACACTTGACGGGGAGAGTACCCGAGTTCCGTTCAACTGACCCTCGTTCAACAGCATTTGAAGGAAGCGGCTATAGTCCCTGGCAGTGGACAGCAGACCTGCGCCACCTGAAAAACTTCTTCTGGGGCCTTCGACGTATTGTCCTTGGGTTTCCATCGCGGAGCCTTCAGGCGCCCGGCGCAGTTTGTCGGTAAGGCTGTAGACTGTAGCGAGTCGCTCTTTTTTCTCAATTGGTAGATAGAAATGAGTGTCGTGCATTCCTAGTGGCTCGAAGATTCGGTTTTTCAAAAATTCATCTAGGCTCCTCCCAGATATGACTTCAACGACCGCCCCTAGTATGTCGGTACTATATCCGTATACGAATCTCTCTCCTGGTTGGGCTTGAAACGGCAGTGTCGCCATCAGGTTTACCGTTTCGATCATGGGTTCATTTCTGTGAGCGAAGTACCATCCGGTGATCCCGGCTTTATGCCAGGCCTCGCCTCCAGGATCCCAACCGTACCCGATACCAGCGGTATGTGTGAGCAGGTCTCTGACCGTTATCGGGCGTCTCGCCGCTACGATTTGATATCCGTCATTGTAGGCTTCTGCGACCGTTGTGGCCTCGAGTGACGGGATGTACTTAGATACAGGATCAGAGATCAGAAGATCGCCGTCTTCTTGGAGCATCATTATTGCAACGCTCACCAGTGCCTTTGTTTGCGACGCTATCCGGAAAATGACGTCTTGACCCATGGGCACATCAGCTTCGATGTCGAGCTTTCCAACAGCTTCGTGGTATACGACTCGCCCGTCGCGAAGCACCATAGCCACCGCACCCGGAATACGGTTGGTGTTCACGTATTCTTGCAGCGCTCCAGTGAGTCGGTCAAGCCGGGACGAAGACATGCCAACTTCCTCCGGCAGCGCAGTCGGTAGTTCCTGGGCGGATACTGAGATTGGCGTTCCGGATGCAACTCCCAGTATTGCTATAACAAGCAGCAAGAAAGCAGCTAGGGTGCGGGTTCGTCGGTCAACTGGATCGAGATAAGAAAAGTGGCGAGCGCACAAAGGGATGGTGAGCATATGGGGTCAGGATAGTGTGGCGGACTGAGTTGGTTTCTTAAGATTGCGAATTGTGGGTCAATTGTGCGCCATAGCAATAGATGCTTGAGCCTAGCTTGATGACACGACACGTTGTTGATAGACGTCAGGCCATATTGTGGACTACGACAACTTTTGAGGCTTTGTATGAGCGATGTACCTCGAAGCATTTCTATAGATAGACGACAACTCCTAAGAGTGGGGGCAGCCAGTGTTGGCGCGGCCGGATTAGGCCTAGGTGGTTTTGGAGGCCTGACGGATCTTTCTGCAGATGAGGTGGCTCGGCTTCAAGAGCGCCCACATCTTGGTCCGGCTCCAGCCAAGTTGTTTGCTGCGGACCCGATTGAAGTGGTTCGCGTCGGGTTTGTGGGCGTAGGGCTCCAGGGAGGGGCCCATGTTCAAAATTTCTTGCGTATAGACGGGGTGGAGATCGTCTCTGTGGGGGACATCAACAGAGCGCGTGCGGAGGAAGTCGCAGGATGGGTTGAGGCGGATGGTCGGCCTAGTCCGACGCTTTACACCAGAGATGAATGGGACTTCGTTCGGATGTGTGAGGAAGAGGACTTGGACCTCGTTTTCACGTCTACACCCTGGGAGTGGCATGTGCCCGTTTGCCTTTCTGCCATGGAAAATGGGAAGCACGCGGCGACGGAGGTGCCGGCTGCCTACACGGTAGAGGACTGTTGGAAGCTCGTTGAGTACGCCGAGAAGTACCAGAAACACTGTGTAATGATGGAGAATTGCAACTACGATCGTCCAGAGATGATGGTGTTCCGGATGGCACGCCTAGGTTTGTTCGGAGAGCTTCTTCACGCTGAATGCGGTTATTTACATGATCTTCGAGCGATAAAATTCGAGGATAAAGACGAAGGGCTCTGGCGCAGGGCTCATGCCATGGTTCGGGACGGGAATTTCTACCCAACACATGGACTTGGGCCCGTGGCAAACGTCTTAGACATCAACCGGGGAGATCAACTCGACTACCTCGTGTCGATGAGCACACCTTCTCGAGGGTTGCAGAAATGGCAGCGTGAACACGTGCCTCCCGGTGATTCAAAGCGGGCCGAGCAATACATTCAGGGGGATGTAAATACAACGATGATTAAGACGCTGCACGGGAAGACCATCTATGTGAGTCACGACACAAATCTACCTAGGCCCTACTCCCGCATTCATATGGTCCAAGGCACTCAAGGTTTATTCCATGGATATCCGCATCGCGTTCATATTGAGGGGATCAGCCCAGACCACCAGTGGGAGGATTGGATGAATCTTCGGGATGAGTACGATCACCCCATCTGGACCGAACTCGAAGAGCGCTCCGCGGGTGCTGGACATGGAGGTATGGATTACATCGAAGACTACCAACTGGTGAGAGCACTGCGTGAGGGTAAGCCGACTGATATGAATGTGTACGATGCTGCCATGCTTTCGGTTATCTGTCCTCTTACGGAATGGTCTGTGGCGAACCGCTCGCAGCCAGTTGATGTGCCAGACTTTACCCGAGGCCGGTGGGCAGAGTGGCCGCGCCTCGAATTCTTGGGGGCACCTGTAGTCGAGTGAGTTGTATCGAAGACCTGTTTAAAGAGGTGTTCAACTGCTCCCCGACCCACAGGGTGAGAGCGCCGGGCAGAGTGAACTTGATCGGCGAGCACATTGATTACAACGGGTTGCCTGTATTCCCCATGGCTCTTCAGCGGGCGGCACGAATCGTGTTTCGTCCTCGGAACGACCGGATCGTAGCCCTGCACTCGAGCGATGAGCGATTTCACCCAGTTGAGTTTGAAATCGGGCCGGAGATTGAGCGGTGGAGCCAGGGCTCGTGGGGTAATTATGTGAAAGCGCCTGCCAAGGAATTGGCTTACCGTTTTGAGATCCAGCGTGGCTTTGACGGAGTGCTTCAGTCAGATATCCCGGTGGCGGCGGGTCTGTCTTCATCTTCTGCTATCGTCAACGCAGTCGGCCTAGCACTCGCGCATTTGAACGATGTTCTAGCGGAGCCCGGCGAGTTCGCTGGCTTGATGGCGGAGGCGGAACTCTTTGTCGGAACTCGCGGGGGAGGCATGGACCAGGCGATCTCGCTTGGCGCAAAGGATCACTCGGCGGCTAAGGTTTCGTTCAATCCGATCCGACTTCAGCATGTGACTGTTCCGGATGGCTGGTGCTTTATAATCGCTGATTCGGGTGAGGTGGCTGAGAAATCGGGTTCACGCCAAGCCGAATACAACCTGCGCCGCACTAAGTGTGAAGAGGCGCTTCACATCATAAGTACCAACTTATTAGAACAGGGTATTACAGAAGGTCTGCATGAGTCTTACCCGGAGTTGTGTGCATCACTGGATACAGAGGTCCTGCTCGATTTTTCTGAAAACTTGCTGACAGCAAGCGAACATAGATGTTTTCGGCATGTAGTGACGGAGGCTGGTCGAGTAGAGGCAGCGATTGAGCGGATGCTTGCGGCAGACATTCGCGGTTTTGGTGCCTATATGAATGCATCCCACGACTCATTGAAGACCGATTATCAGGTCAGTACTGAAGCACTGGATGAGATCGTTCAGGTTGCTAGAGAAGGGGGTGCGGTGGGCGCTCGCCTAACAGGAGCGGGGTTTGGCGGATGTGTAGTCGCTCTGGCTGAACGTCGCAGAGCGAGGGACGTATTAGGTGCTCTTCAGGTCGAGTATTACGAACGGCGAGGTCGAAAGAACAGGATGAATGAACGTCTCTTTATAGCAGTTCCATCTCGCGGTGCTTCCGTTCGAGTGATCTGAGACTCGTTCTTGCGTCTTAGCCCTAGGGTAACGCAGGATCTCCGGTTTCTCGGGCTCAGCTTGACTCGTCTCGTCGAAAGGCAATCTTCAGCAGCCCTATGCGTCCTAGCCCACCGTCAATGTTCCAACCGTCATCAAAGAAAGTTCTACTGTCAGTCTTAGTAGGATGCTTCGTGATCCAGTCCGGGCTGGTGTATTCTGACGACACAGACATAGTTCTGTCTGCCGATGCAGTTGAGGGTCGCAAACTCTTCCACGAAGGGTCCTGTCAGGTTTGTCATCAACTCTGGGGCCAAGGTGGGTTTTTAGGTCCGGATCTTACGAATGCTTCGAGTCGAGTCGACGAAACTCGCCTAGCATCGCTGCTCACTGTGGGTAGTGGTCAGATGCCGGCATATGCATATGCTGACCAAGAGATTCAATACATTCGTTCTTTCCTTGAGGAAATTGATCGGCCAGATGTAGGGCGCGGCCAGCTGCGACTGGGTGACCCAAGTACTCCCGTGACCCCTCAGGCTGCGTTTGACGCAGTGGTGAGAGCTTCGGCGCCGGGCGATGAACTCGAGGGTTTCGAAACGTTCTCTTCCGGAATTTGCTCGGCTTGCCACTTCCCATTCCAGTCTTCGACTGTAGGTGCTCCAGACCTTTCAACAGTGACTGAACGTCTTGATGTCGAGGATCTCATAGAGGTTCTCAAGAGGGGTAGACCAGAGAGAGGCATGCCTCCGCCTTCACCCGTACTTTCTGATGAACAACTCGATCACCTGATCAAGTACTTAGACTGGTTATACCAGAATCGATCTGGGCTTATGGCGGAGTGGGGTGATCTTCAGGCGGGGCGGAGTATAGATTGGAGGAAGCTTGACTGGTGGGAGTTCCGATGACCTCGAATGAGCCCGAGAGCTTTGGGGGACCGGTAGACTTAAATGGGCCTTCTGCGCTTGGTGGTGTTTGGCTTCCTTTTGAGGCTGGAGATCCGGTCCGTCAGTTTGCCACGATTATGTTTATTCGTGGTGGTTTGATCGCGATCGCGGTGACTCTGGTGGCAGGAATGTTGGGTGCGCTGTATTCGATCCCAACACTCGCTCCCAGTTTTCAAGCACTAGGCATTGATCTACGACAGTTGCGTCCTGTGCATACGACTTTCGCCTCTGCTTGGATCTTCCTTGGTGGTGTGGCGGTCGTGCATCGGTGGCTGCAGGACTACGGTGGTATCGCGACCCGCGGTGACCGAATTCGACTTCGGGTTCAAGTAGTTTCTTGGTCGATCGCTGGAGTGGGTATTCTGGCTACACTAGCTATGGGCATTGGATCAGGTCGCGAGTATGTAGGTTTTCATCCCGTGTTCAGTGCACTGATTTTGATCGGTTGGCTCTGTTACGCGTGGAATTTTTTTCGTGTGGCTGGACCGAGCTTTTTCCAAAGGCCCCTGTACATGACGATGTGGGGCGTTGGTATGCTTTTCTTTATCGTGACGTTCGTTGAACAGCACCTTTATTTGGTCCCGGGCATCTTCTCCAATCCGTTGCAGGATCTTCAAGTACAATGGAAGGCTACCGGAACATTAGTCGGTGCGTTCAACCTCTTCGTATATGGTTCGGTCATATACATAGGTGAGAGGATCAGTGGAGACCCAAAATACGGACACTCTCGAGTCGCCTATGCGCTTTTCAGTGTAGGGCTATTGAACTCATTTACAAACTTCGCGCACCATACGTACCACTTGCCTCAGGACCACGTAATTAAATGGGTTTCGTTCGTGGTGAGCATGATGGAAATCTCGATTCTGTGCAGAGCGATCTATGACCTGTGGGCGCTCGTACGTGAAACGGAGGGCAATGCATTCTGTGCTGCACGTGGATCATTTACGGCATCTAAATATTGGTCAGTCTTTATTTTGCTTTCTGCAGTGCTGATTTCAGTTCCGCCACTGAATGCGATAATCCACGGTACTTATGCAGTTACTGGCCACGCTATGGGTGCAACCATCGGCATCGATACTATGGTACTGATCGGAGCCATTATATGGATTCTCGGAGAGCACTTGGCAGCCCGAGAGGGGAAGGAATCGGTAGCTTCTCTAAATACGAGAGAGATGCGAAACATCATCATCGGGCTCAATTTGGGAGTCGCAGCCCTCGTTGGATGGCTTCACCTTTCGGGAACTATCACAGGGATTGGTCGGTCTGCGTTCGCACCGGGAGAAGTATATGTGCCGCCGTCGTGGCTTCCAATGTGGAACGGTATCCTGTTCACAATCACTGGCTTTCTCGCGCTCGTCTTCTTCACGGCCTTGCTTTTCAAGCTTACACCTGTCGCGTTCCGTTATTGGTGGGTAAGTGACGTCAGGGTGTAGCCCGCGGTCGCTGCCACATCTGTCAGGTCAGGCCAACACGGGGAAGGGTCTTGAGAAGCGCTAATGAGGAGATCGCTGCAGCACCAAGGCATACCCCGGCCAGTATTGCCTGACCGTAGAGCAGGTAGCCGGTTCCGAGAACGGCACCGTAAACCACGGTGACACCGAGGAACCATGCAAGAAAGGCTGCCGACGCGTTTTCGGCACTGCGGTCTTCCTCTGTGAGTCCTAGGCCAGCTCCGGCCCATCCGTTGCCCATCGGCCGTATCAGCCGGTGGAATGACTTGAGCGTCTCATGCTCGGTCGGCGGAGTGAGAAATGTTACGGTGATCCATCCAGCCGTAGTGATCAGAACACCCAGGACCAATTGAAGCGACGGATCAATCTCGTTGAACCCTAGTGCTTCGTGTCCGAACTGGAAGTAGAGAGCGACCAGAAACGATATGACCATAGCTGACAGCTCACTCCAGGCGTTGATTCGCCACCAGAACCAACGCAACAGGAAGACCAAGCCAGTTCCTGCACCTATCTGCAGGAGAATCTGAAATGCCTGCAATGCGTTCTCTAGCCAAAGAGAGATTACGCCAGCTAGGGTGATGAGACCGACGGTCGCGAGCCTGCCGATCCGCACGTACTGCTTCTCATCCTCGTTGGGCGCTATGAATCGACGGTACACATCATCTACCATATATGAAGCTCCCCAGTTGAGGTGCGTGCTTATCGTTGACATGTACGCGGCTGCCAGAGACGCGACCACTAAGCCGAGTAGGCCTGACGGGAGGAAAATTAGCATCGCCGGGTATGCAAGATCGTTACGCACGATCGACGGATCGACGTTGGGGAACGCAGCCTGGATCGATTCTAGTGTCGGGTAAACGATGAGAGAGGCAAGAGCAACGATGATCCAGGGCCAGGGTCGTAGTGCGTAGTGGGCGATGTTGAACCACAGCGTTGCCTTCATGGCGTGGTTTTCGTCCTTGGCAGCTAGCATCCGTTGGGCCACATACCCTCCTCCGCCAGGTTCGGCGCCCGGGTACCAAGTGCTCCACCATTGTACCGCGATGGGTATGATGAAGACGGTCGAAGCTGTTTTCCAGTCGGAAAAGTCAGGGAGGAGAGATAGTTTCTCTATGACCGTCGGGTCACTGAAGAGTCCCGTGAGCCCTCCAACTTGGGGTTGTGCCACGGCGTACCATGCGGCAGCCACCGAGCCGATCATTGCGACGCCGAAGAGAATCAGGTCGGTTACGACCACGCCCCACAGTCCTGACGTAGCGGAGTAGATTGTGGTTACGGCTCCTGCAACGAGTACTACTTCGTACTTTGAAGCTCCGAGGAGCACCCCGCCAATCTTGATAGCGGCGAGCGTAACTGTCGCCATTATCATGCAGTTGAAGAAGATTCCCAGATAAACTGCTCTAAATCCCCGAAGAAATGCGGCGGGTCTTCCCGAGTAACGGAGTTCATAGAACCCGATATCTGTGGAGATGCCAGATCTCCGCCAAAGCTTGGCGTAAAAGAACACTGTGCACATACCAGTAATCACGAATGCCCACCAGACCCAGTTCTGACTTACGCCACCAGTACGGACGAGATCGGTGACCAAGTTTGGAGTATCTGTTGAGAAAGTCGTTGCAACCATCGACGTTCCAAGAAGCCACCACGGCATTGAGCGCCCGCCCAAGAAGAACTCATCGGACTTGGATCCGGCCCGGCGCGCGAACCAGATTCCTATAGTTACGGCCACCACGCCGTATAGAGAGATGACCGTCCAGTCGAGTGGCGTTAGTTGCATTGGGCTATCCCAAACGTGCGAGGGCGTCGGCTAGATCCGCTGGGTACACCCCTGCGGCTAACCGTTCCGCAAGAATGGCCTGAGAGCCTGAGCGGTCTGCTGCGTGGGTGATGCCTAGCCACGTATCTGCAGCCCGGAGTACACGAACGCCGGTCGTTCCTAACTCGATCTGTGCGTTGAGTGATGTCGAGAGGAAGTATTCCGCTTGTGTGTCCGATCCCCAGTACTCAAGAAAATGACGAAACTGCCGATGCAGACTCTGGATGATCGACGGTGTAAATCCCCATAGGTTCATTGAGACGATCTCGTCACCCGACATTTCTACTGGGCGCCCATCGATAGTTGAGCCCGTTATCAAGTGATCATGGCACTGGATATTCTGGACCTCCGTAATACGCTCAAGCATGTCATTGGGACCTAGGACACATACGCCTCGTGCTACACCTCCCGCTCCGGATAGCGTCTTGTCCAGTGAGTAACCGACTAGCGTGGCTTCGCCCTCATCTTCCGGTGTTCGGCCGCTCATTTCCTCGAACAGAAGTCGGAACGCACCGGGTCCATATAGGTCGTCTGCATTGCACACCGCGAAAGGGCCTTCGATCTGGGAAGCTGCGCAGAGGACGGCATGCGCAGTACCCCATGGCTTGATACGGTCGGGTGGGGCTCTAAAACCCGAGGGTAATTTGTCGAGTTCCTGACAAACAAAGTTTATCTCGAGTTTATCACCTATCGTGTCGTTAACATGCTGCCTTACGTCCTCTAGGATCTCCCTTCGCACGACATAGGTTACGGATCGAAATCCCGCATTAGCCGCGTCGTATACGTTGAAATCCATAATTGCTTCGTCACTGGGGCCGAGTGCGTCTAGCTGTTTGAGGCGTCCATACCTTGTTGATAGACCTGCAGCCAGCACGACGAGTGGGAAGCTCAAGAGAAATTACTCGGATTTGGTAGATATTGTTTTTGATAAGGGAATGTTCACTCAATGGGCTTACCGGCGCGAGTGTTTAAGCTCCCTTTAGGCAAAGCCTCTCGGGGGTTGCACAGACAGGAGCGTGATAATATGCATTATTCATGAATAATTCATCGCCTAGGACTGTGGTCCTGAAATTCGGGAGCAGCCTCCTGACGAACGGTTCGAAAGAGTTAGATACAGAGCAAATGGCAACTGTGGCTAGGACGGTTGCGGCGTCAGGCGAGCGAAATGTTGTGATAGTATCGAGCGGCGCCGTGGCGGCGGGATTCAGGGCGGCGGGTCACGTGGTGCCGCCGACGCGAACCGCTGAGCGACAGGCAGCTGCGGCAATAGGTCAGGGACGCCTGATGAAGCTTTGGAGCGATGCGTTTCACGAAGTTGGGCTCACGGTGGGTCAGGTGCTCTTGACGAACGACTGCCTGAAAGACCGACGGCGTTACGTTGCGGCTAGGGGAGTGCTACGCGAACTGCTACAGGCGGGGGTGATCCCGATTGTAAATGAGAATGACACCGTGAGCGTAGATGAGATTATGGTCGGCGATAATGACAACCTAGCCGCCATGACGGCGTCGTTAGTTGACGCGGACCTTCTGGCTCTGTTGACTGATGTGCCCGGTGTCTATGATCGAGATCCCGATGTTGATTCAGAAGCAAAGATTGTTTCCTGCGCTTCGAGCGCACAAGAACTACGCGCGCTCTGTTTCGGAAAGAAACAGGTTGTTTCTACTGGGGGGATGGAGACGAAGTTAGAGGCAGCCGAGCGGGCTGGGCGTTATGGTGTGCCGACTGTGATTGCGGCTGGCAACGACCCGAGAGTGCTAGAAACCCTCCTGGAGGGTGGGGATACGGGGACGCGGATAGAAGCACATGCAGAACCACTTCGAGCACGTCGGCACTGGATGGCTGTGCAGAAAGGTTTGACGGGATGGCTAGTTATAGATGACGGTGCTGTGCGCGCACTTCGTCGTCGTGCGAGTCTGCTTCCCCGCGGTGTGGTCGGAGTCGGAGGGCGTTTCCGACGAGGGGATCTGGTTGCGGTGGTCGACGATCAAGGTGTTGAGCACGCACGAGGTATAGTACGGTTCGATGATCGTGAAGTAGAGCGCATTCGGGGTATGCATACAGACCAAGTGAAGATTGAGCTTGGTTTGGAGACCGGTACAGTTGTGATGCGCCCTGATCGCTTGGTGCTATCCAGTAATGAGGTTCACGCGTGACGACCGTCGAGGATCTTTCGTCGGCGCAAGTGATAGACCAGATGACTGCCGACGCGCGCAAGGCTGGGTGGCATATGGCGCGCTCTACTGCAGAAGAAAGAAGAGAAGCGTTGTATGCTATTGCTGTTGCTCTCGAAACTGAATCATCCCAAATCGTGTCGGCGAACGCCGAAGACCTAGGGAATGCCGATAGCAATGGGATCACGGGTGCGATGCGTAACCGCTTGGTCTTGGATTCTGATGGGGTGACCAAGCTTGCGGCCGCTGTCCGTGAAATTGCAGAGCAGCCGGACCCGCTCGGTGACCTAGAGGATCAGGTAGTGCGCCCTAATGGACTTCGGGTCGCTCGTATGCGCATTCCGTTGGGTGTGATAGCGATGATCTATGAGAGTCGACCAAATGTGACTGCAGACGCGGCAGCACTCTGCTTGAAGGCTGGTAACGCAGTGATTCTCAGAGGTGGCTCTGAGGCGATTCACACAAATCGGTCGATTGCGAATGCGTTGGGATTGGGGCTTGGGGCCAGCTCGCTTCCGGTAAAGTCCGTGCAGCTAGTCCCGACCACGGACCGCGAAGCCATCGATGTGCTTCTGACGAAAGAGGATGATATTGATCTAGTGATTCCTAGGGGGGGGGAGGGGCTAATCCGAGCAGTGACCGAGAAGAGTCGGATTCCGGTATTGCAACACTACAAGGGCGTTTGCCATGTCTACCTAGACGAGAGCGCTCCGCCAGATAGGGCCTCCAATATCGTTCACAACGCTAAGGTACAGCGTCCCGGAGTGTGTAATGCGGCCGAGACACTCCTGGTGCACCGAGGGGCATCCTCACTCCTACCCGAGATTGCTCGGCGTTTGGTTGATGATGGAGTGCAGTTGCGAGGGTGTGATCGAACTGTCCCACTTCTCGAAAGCGTTGGGGTTCCTGCGGTCACAGCGAACGAAAGTGATTGGTTGGAGGAGTATCTTGACCTGATACTCGCGGTGAGAATTGTTGATGATATGGAGCAGGCGATTGAGCACATAGCCGAGTTTGGGTCGGGCCATACCGAGGCAATTGTCACGGACAGTAAGAGTTCAGCTGACCGATTTGTTACTGCAATCCAATCATCCACTGTGCTGGTTAACGCAAGTACAAGATTTGCGGATGGGGGAGAGCTTGGCCTCGGCGCCGAAATCGGAATCTCCACGTCGAAGCTTCATGCTTACGGTCCAATGGGGGCTAACGAGTTGACTACGAAGAAGTTCGTGGTCCTCGGTGAGGGTCAGATCAGGTCTTAGGTTGGAGACCGCGGTTTACCTATTTCAGTGGCAAACCCATAACCTTGGCTAGAATTGTCACATCAAATGTCAGAAACACAGTTCGCAGAGGTTAGTCGGCACCCATTGCAGTTTCTTCACTCAGGGCGATGAGTTGTTTTAACAGTTGACGCGCTTAACATATAAGAGAATTTTAGGTCGGGAACCAGAAGAAGCGTATTAGGGGCAGGCCGCATATATACGGAGCCAATTACGTAATCACGCCAAATCTCGTCTCTGGATTGAGAGCTTTCCCGCTATTTTTGCGAACTAAGGAGTCGGCATGCTAGAACTAATGCTCGGATTGTTTCTAGCGAGCGTGGCCAGCGGGTTTGTCCCCTTCGTCAATGCAGAAATTCTAGTTGCTGGGGCGTCTGTGGCTCTACCGGAGGCAGGGGTACCACTCATCGCTCTTGTTTCGACTCTTGGACAGATGGTGTCGAAGACTGCGCTCTTTAGCCTAGCCAGATGGGCCCCTGCGCAGCTCTCCGGCAAAGCGAGTAATGCCCTTGGGCGGGCGACTGAGTCACTAAAGCAACATCGAGGCTCCACTTGGGGCCTGATTTTCATCAGCGCTACAACAGGGCTTCCACCTTTCTATGGGACGAGTCTCGCGGCAGGCGCTGTGAGGGTTCCTGTGCAGATCTTTATCACAGCAGGCTCTCTGGGTCGGCTACTGAGATTTGGTGTAATCGCTTGGTTCGGTTATACCGCGATGGACTTCTTGTGAAGGTTGAGTTGCTGCTAGGAGCCGATGCATTCTGGGCTAGGCTAAGAGAAGATCTGGACCGAGCACGTCGTCGGGCTTGGTTACAGACTTTTACGTTCGAGGGTGACCGTGCCGGGATCAGGCTGGGGCGAGCGATTGAAGGTTGTTTGGCTCTGGATCGCCGATTCTTGGTCGACTCTTACTCATTACTGTACCACAGCGATCGGATCATCCCAGGCACTGCTTGGTTAGATCGAGCTATGCGGGTAGAAGTATCCTTAACGCATCGCTGGATCCGACGGCTACGTAGTGTGGGAGTCCAGGTTCGGTTCGGGAATCCGATAGGACCTATGCTGACGGGGATACTCCGGCGCAATCACAAGAAGCTGGCACTCTTTGATGACCGGATAGCATACCTGGGTGGAATTAATTTCAGCGACCATAACTTCGCGTGGAACGACATGATGCTGCGGATAGAAAGTGAGCAGCTTGTCCGTACGCTTGCTCTCGATTTCTTGAGCACATGGGCTGGTCGGTCAACTACGTGGGATGTCGATATCAATGGCTTGAGAGTCATCTCTGTCTCTGGGCGTGGGAACCGCCGCGCTTTTAAGCCTCTCATAAGAGCGATCGGAGCAGCGCGTTCGACCGTCGACGTAGTTAGCGCTTACCTATCATATCCATTTACCAATTACCTGGCTGACGCTTCGTCTAGAGGCGTTCGAGTCCGAGTTCTTACACCAGCTGAGAACAACAAGCCAAACCTCTCTCGGCACATTATTGAACGAGGCCATCGCCACAAGTTTGAGGTTTTCCAATACAAGGGTGGGATGAACCACATGAAGGCAATGCTTATTGATGGTGAGAATCTTGTTGTGGGATCAAGCAATTTTGATTTCATGGGTATAACCCTGCTAGAAGAGCATTTGGTTATGACCAGGAAACGCGACTTGGTCGAGGACTTCATAGAAAGGGTCTGGGAGCCAGAGATATCTCGAGCCACCGCAACATCCCCAGAGTCCTCGGTTGCCACTCGCTTGGGTGATGCTGCGGTAATGGCGGGGGCGTTCCTCGCTTCTCTACTCGAGAGGAATTAGGCGCCCCAGCGTAAATTACTCTTGGGATAGCCCCCAAATAGTGTTGCCGGGATGCTTTATTTGAGTTGTTGGTAGCCGGTAGCATCCGCGGCCCCTATTCTCTTTACCTAGAATTCGTCGATTCGAGTCGCTCATGCCGAATATCGGTCATGGGCGTTCCATTCAATTGGAGGTCTTTAGGCATGAGACCACGGCTTCACCAAACCTCTCTTTTCGGGTTGAGTCTAACGTTGCTGATTGCGGGTGGATTGAACGCCCAGCAGGCGACGCGCACACAGCCCGTGGAGGGAATTCGGGACAACGGAACTGGTTACCACGCACTAACGAACGTGCGGGTTGTCCAGGCGCCAGGGAAGGTGCTCGACAACGCGACCATAGTTATCCGCGATGGTATCATTAAAGAAGTGTCGCGTGACGGCGAAGCGCCGGCAGGCGCTCGCATTTGGGACCTTAGTGGTCACACTGTCTATCCGGGCTTCATTGACGCTCATGCCGACCTGGGTATGGACGCTGTTCCAGAAGGTGGGGACGTCGGTCCGACGCACTGGAATCCGCAGGTTCGGGCTTGGTTCAGCACGACCGCGAACCTTCAGGACGATTCTCAACGCCGAGCTGCGCTCCGGTCACAGGGGTTCGGAACAGCACTAGCTGTGCCCGGTCAGGGAATCTTCCGAGGAACTGGCTCGGTTGTAAATCTTGGGGATGCTGGAGTTCGGGAAAGGGTGCTGGTGCCGGACATGATTCAAGCGATTGGGTTTCAGCGCTCGTTCGAACTCGGTGGTTCCTATCCGAATTCGACTATGGGCACCACGGCCCTCATGAAGCAGACCCTAATGGACGCCGACTGGTACATCCGTGCTTGGGATGCGTATGAGTCGAGTGGTCGTTCGTTCTTACCGCCTGAGACTAGTGAAGCGCTCGGTGCTCTCGAATCAGTCGTTCAGGGAGGACAACCGGTGGTTTTTGAAACGAGTAGCGAGGAAGAATACCTTCGCGCTCATGCGATTGCGTCCGAGTTCGGCGTTCAGGCATGGTATAGAGGTAGTGGACAGGAGTACCGACTCATTGACGTCTTGAGGGATCGACGCGACCCGCTCATTGTCCCACTTGATTTTCCCGATGCCCCCGACGTAACAGATCCGGAAGCGGCGCTGAATGCGACACTCCAGGATTTGCGACACTGGTATCTGGCTCCTACGAGTCCCGCTCAGTTAGCGGATGCTGGCATTCCATTCGCGATAACGGCCGATGGCATGTCGTCGATTAACGATTTCTTGCCAAATCTTCGGATAGCTGTAGCTCGCGGTCTTTCGTCCGATGACGCGCTTGCCGCATTGACGACCACGCCCGCGAGATGGCTTGGCCTGTCCCGAAGCCATGGGACGATTGAGGAGGGCAAAATCGCGAATCTCCTGGTATCTGAAGGAGATCTCTTCACTCAGGATGCAGAGATCCGAGATGTCTGGGTTCAGGGTCGTGTGTACGATATCACCCGTCCGGCTCAAATCGATCCCCGTGGCACTTGGCGGATTACTTCTACTGACGAGTGGGGCTTTGACGCCATACTTACGCTCGAGGGGCCAGTTAATCGCCTTCGGGGTCAGCTAGAGGTCGCCGCGGGCTCGACGACGCGCTTCGACGGCGCACTGGTTAACATCTCTTCTGCTGAAGCAGTGGCCGAGACAGGCCGAATCGAGGTCAGATTCGACGGAGAGGAACTCGGATACCAGGGTACAGTCCTGCTCGCTGGATCAGTTCGTGGTGATGAGTTCTTTGGATGGACGTCCCTACCCAACGGAGCTGACCCGTCGTTCAGCGGCTCGCGCGAAGACGAGTATGAAGGCCCGGAGCGCGGTGCTGTCGCGATGAACGTGCCGGAGTTGGATCTTCCGTTCATTCGTCCGATGATGGAGTATGGGGTCAGCTCTATTCCAGAGCAGCCGGATGCAGTGGTGGTCCGCAACGCAACTATCTGGACTATGGGTCCGCAGGGTCGGATGGAAAATGCCGACCTCTTAATCCAAAATGGAGAGGTGGTTGAAGTTGGCATGAATCTCGATGCGCCTCGTGGCTCAGTGGAGATTGATGGGACGGACAAGCATGTCACTCCTGGGCTGATCGATCCGCACATCCACTCGGGAGTCAGTTCAGTCAATGAGTCGGGCTTCGCGATTGTACCTGAAGTTCGAATGGGTGATGTGGTAACGCACAACAACGTATGGATGTACCGCCAGCTAGCAGGCGGGCTAACCACCGCTATGATCAAGCATGGTTCGGCCAACCCAATTGGGGGCGAGAACGTGATTGTAAAGATGCGTTGGGGCGCTCTTCCTGATCAGATAGAGATGGATACAGATACGCGCACAGTGAAATTTGCTTTAGGGGAGAACCCCAAGCGCCGCCAAAACCGATACCCGGACACGCGGATGGGCACGCAGGAGATCATCCGTGATCACTTCCTCGCTGCCAGGGACTATGAGCGAGATTGGAGGAGTTGGGAGGAGAATCAGGAGGGGATCCCACCTCGTCGCGATATGCGAATGGAGGCGATTCTAGACATCCTGAATCAAGAACTGCTCATTTCGTCGCACGGGTATCGTGCAGATGAGTTCCTTGCCTTGGTCCGTCTAGCCGAAGAATTCGACTTCCGCGTACAGACGCTGCAGCACGGTATCGAGGCATACAAGATAGCCCCTGAGCTGGCCCAGTCCGGCGTCGCTGCTGTGGTCTGGAGTGATTGGGGTGGGTTCAAGATGGAAGCGTACGACGCCACGGCTTACAATGCGCGGGTTCTGATGGAGGCGGGAGTGACCACGTCACTTCACTCTGATAACAGTGAGATCGCCTCAAGAATGAATTGGGAAGCGGGCAAGCTGCTGCGGACGGGCCTGACTGAGGAACAGGCGCTGTCTACCGTGACTATCCAATCCGCCCGAGCCATTGCGATCGATGATCGTGTGGGATCACTCGAGCCTGGAAAGGATGGGGATTTTGTAGTTTGGAACGGTAATCCTTTGTCGCAGTTTACGCGTCCGGAGCAAACGTGGCTGGATGGACGTCGGTATTTTTCTATCGACGAGGACATGGAGCTTAGAGAACGGATCAAGGACGAACGAAGCCGTCTAATTCAGGCTGTGCTTTCTTCGCAAAACGGAAACGGCCCCCGTGCCGGAGGCGAATGATGATGAATATCAAGAATTCGATGAAGGTGAGTGTGATTGCGGCGATTGTTCTACCAATGGCGCTTAATGGGCAGGTACGGATGACTGTGCCGCCTCAGGCGGAGGCGATCGCGATTGAGGGAGCTACCATCCATACAGTGACGAACGGGGTGATCGAGGGTGGGACAATCATCTTCAACAACGGGGTTATAACTTCGATAGGTGCCAACCTAGAGATTCCGGCAGGGACGAGAGTGGTCGACGGAGGAGGTAAACACATATATCCAGGTCTGATTGACGCATACAGTACCGTTGGAATTTCGGAGATTGGCGCGGTTGGGGTCTCGAATGATGTCAATGAACTAGGAGACTTTAATCCGAACGTCCGGGCAGATGTCGCGGTGAACGCGGAGAGCCGGCACATCGGCACATCTCGATCAGCAGGAGTGCTTGTTGCCTTTAGCACGCCAGGTGGAGGACTCATCTCTGGTATGTCTTCTGCGCTAAGTCTAGAAGGATGGAGTTGGGAGGAGATGTCGATGGAGTCCTCGGCTGCTCTGAACGTGAACTGGCCTAACCCCAATCCTCGTCGTTTTCGAGGTTTTGGGGGACGTGGAGGTCCGCAGGAGCCTCCGCCCTCATACGAGGAACAGGTTCAGGCTTTGAAGAATTTTTTTTCCGAGGCCCGCGCATATCGGAATGCGATCGCAGCCGATGAGGAGGTGCGCACCGATTCGCGGTATGCCGCGATGGTGTCGGTCTTGGATGGTAAGATTCCGGTGGTCGTAGCCGCCGATGGAGCAGCGCAGATTAACGACGCAGTTACGTGGGCGCTTGAAGAAGATGTCGAGATAGTAATCCGCGGTGGAGCTGATGCTATTCATGTAGCCGACCGTCTCGTCGCTCATGACATTCCAGTAATCCTGACTTCTACAATGGCGGCGCCGGGTCGCGACTATGAGGGTTACGACGGAGCTTATACAATGCCAGCTCGACTGCATGAGGCAGGAGTGCGGTTCGCAATTTCGGGCGGTTCGGGTTCACTCTATACCAACCGCCTCCCTTGGGAGGCTGGCGTCGCTGTGGCATTTGGACTTCCGGAGGACGAGGCGCTCAAGGCGGTGACGATTAACGCTGCCGAATTTATGGGCGTAGCAGATCGCGTAGGCTCACTCGAGGTCGGCAAGCAGGCCACCTTTTTGATCACTACAGGAACACCGCTGGACATGACCAGCGACATTGAGCAGTCCTACATTCAGGGCCGCGAGATCGACATGATGGATATACAAAAGTTCTTTTTCGAAAAGTACATGACTAAGGTCATGCAGTATCTTCGGATCGTCATGTAACGATAGAGCGCTCTTTTTTAGGAGCGAAACGCGCCTCTCCGATCTTTCTTGGTCCGGAGGGGCGCGTTTTTGTAAATCTGATTGACTGGCGAGCGCGAGACGGATCAGGTCAAACTATGAGACCCTCTGCATAAACAGAGCCGGATCTCAGTTCGATCTTACCCGTCATAGGTATGGGTTTTCTCCCGACGAATGGTCCGTGACGTCGTGGACTGCGGTCAACTCCGGCACTGCGTCCCGGAGCATACGTTCAACACCTTGGCGCAGTGTCATGCGAGAAAGTGCACACCCTTGGCACCCGCCACTCATTTCGACGTAGATGTCAGTGTCTTCTACATCCACCAGAGAGATCATGCCACCATGAGCCGAGATAGCTGGGTTCACTTGGTTGTCCAGAACCATTCGGACCGCGTCAGCAATTTCACCCGTCGGTTCACCGGAATCAGTTCGCTTCAAAGTCGATTTGGGTATCCGCTCTTCATCCGGACGTATCTCAAAACCACTTTCGTTGGCACGCTCCACATAGTCGACCGTGGCTCCTTCGAGAAGTCCCAAGTCTTTTTCTCGAATCAGCACCTGAATGTCGTTCACATGAAAAGAACGCTCGTCTTCTGTACTCTCGGAGATCTCTATCAGCGTGAGATCAAAATGAGGTGCTGTCGTTGGGCCAGTGACTGCAATTCGGAGAGCTTGGCTTGGATTGGGATCGCCAGCAAGAAAGGTCTCGAGGACCTCAGCGGCGTGATCGGTAAACTTGATCATTCTGATTGATAACAGTTGGAGGGTTTGTGATATGAAGTTAATACACGTTCCGAGTTCATGGGTCCTTAAGCGGATGTTCCATAAAGCACTAGGAGGCGTTGATCACCCCATCGGCCCCCGGTACCTTTCCCGCTCTTCAGGAGTCTTGGAAAGACTCACGCCTTGAGGCTTTTTATGCCCACTCAGGATCTGATGGACAAGCTTGTTTCGCTGTCTAAACGTCGTGGATACATCTTCCAATCTTCCGAGATTTACGGCGGTACCGGTTCAGTTTGGGATTACGGTCCTCTCGGTGTGGAATTGAAGCGAAACATAAAAGAGCGCTGGTGGGCTTCGATGGTTCATCGCCGTGACGACATTGAAGGACTTGATGCAGCGATCCTTATGAACCCTCGAGTTTGGGAGGCGTCTGGTCATGTCGATGGGTTTACGGACCCGCTCATCGAATGTACGAACTGTCATCGCCGCTTTCGAGCCGACCTGCCAGAAGTAGCAGAAGGGCAGTGCCCAAGCTGTGGCAAGAAGGATGCGTTCACAGAGCCGCGGATGTTCAATCTTATGTTCAAGACGTTCATGGGTCCGGTGGAGGACTCGTCTGCGACAGTGTACATCCGCCCGGAGACGGCCCAGGGGATCTTCGTGAATTTCTTGAATGTGCAGGGATCTGCTCGGCAGAAGGTTCCCTTCGGCATCGCCCAGATTGGAAAGGCATTCAGAAACGAGATCACGCCTGGGAATTTTATCTTTCGGACTAGAGAATTTGAGCAGGCTGAGATGCAGTTCTTCGTCAAGCCGGGCGAAGACGACGAGTGGTTTGCGCGTTGGATGGATGTGCGGATGCAGTGGCACAAAGACCTCGGAATCCGAGAGGAAAAGCTGAGATTCCATAAGCATGGACCCGACGAATTAGCCCATTATGCGAAAGACGCACACGATATCGAGTACGAATTCCCCTTCGGGTGGAAGGAGTTTGAGGGCATACACAATCGGACCGACTTCGATCTGGCTAGGCATCAAGAGTATTCGGGAAAACGGCTCGAGTACATCGATGCACCAACCAACGAGCGTTTCATCCCATACGTTATCGAAACGTCGATGGGTGTGGACCGTACCACGCTTGTTGTGCTAGCGGATGCGTATCGGGAAGAGGACGTAGAGGGTGAAACTAGGGTTTTGATGGCCCTGAGTCCGGAGATAGCTCCTGTAAAGGCGGCAGTATTCCCACTAGTTAAGAAGGATGGGATGCCGGAGCTTGCAAGGAAGATTCAATCCGATCTCCGTTCGGCAGCGATAAACTCGTTCTACGATCAGTCCGGGGCCATCGGTCGCCGATACCGTCGTCAGGACGAGGTTGGGACTCCGTGGTGCATTACAGTGGATGGAGAGTCCTTGGAGAAGGGAACGGTCACTATTCGGGATCGTGATACCCTTGAGCAGGTTCGGATATCAATGGATCAAATAGTGACTTGGATCCAGGAGCAACTAAGCTGAGCGACGAAAAGCGGGTTAGGGATGATCTCATCATTTACGCTGCGGGAGAGATCCATTCTGACTGGCGAGACCAGTTCAGAGGACATCTCGAAGAGTTGGGTGTCGACACACATGTAGTGGGGCCGCAGGAAGTACACGATCGGTCTGACTCAGTCGGCGAAGACATCCTTGGCGAGCAGCCAGCACCAGTGTATCGAGACCTGATGGGTGCACGAGTGAATACCTTGAGGACGCGAGTCCTGATGCAACGTGCGGACGTTTGTGTCGCTTACTTTGGACCAAAGTACAAACAATGGAACACTGCTTTAGACGCAGGAGCAGCCATTGCTAGCGGTGTACCGTTGATTCTGGTCAGAAGCGAGGAGAATGTTCACGCCCTCAAAGAAGTGGATGCACTAGCTAGCCTGACAGTTGAAACATTGGAACAGGCGGCTCAGGCAGTGGCATACATCTTCGAGTAGCGTATAGTCCCTCGGGTCGATTCCCGACTCGTTCACAACCAAATCGCGGGAGTATGCTCGTGTCGTCGAAGTCCGAAGTCTTCAGCTCACGTTGGGGCATGCTTCTCGCGATGCTGGGAATGGCGGTGGGAACCGGGAATATTTGGAGGTTCCCGCGCATAGCAGCGAGCAACGGCGGTGGATCGTTCTTGGTTGCTTGGGTTGTCTTTCTCCTCGCCTGGTCTGTCCCGCTGCTGATTCTCGAATTTGGGATGGGTAAGGCGACACGAAGCGGCTCAATTGGATCATTCGTTAAGATTCTTGGACCGGGTTTCGCTTGGATGGGTGCGTGGATCGCATTCGTAGCTACGGCGATCATGTTCTATTACTCGGTCGTGATGGGTTGGACGATCCGCTTCTTTGTCGGGACTATCACGGGAGATATTCCGACGCCGGGTGCGGCACCTGATGCATTCTGGGAGTCATTCCATTCGACACCGGGAGCAATCGTGACGCACGCTGTGGCTATGGGTTTGGCGCTCTTCGTGGTTTCAAAGGGTGTCAAGGGCATAGAAACCGCAGCCAAGGTTCTCATTCCAAGCCTGATTGTTCTGGTTCTTGTGCTCGCCATCCGTGCGTTGACGATGCCAGGTGCCTCTGAAGGCCTTGCGTTTCTGTTTACGCCAGAGCTCTCGGAGCTTACGAACTACAGTATCTGGATAGAGGCGCTGACGCAGAACGCATGGGACACAGGGGCGGGGTGGGGTCTCGTGCTCACCTATGCCATTTACATGCGGGCAAATGAAGACACCGCCCTGAATGCGTTTGTGATCGGATTTGGGAATAATTCGATGTCGCTTCTAGCTGGAATTATGGTTCTGTGCACGGTCTTCTCTGTTATGCCAGTGGCTGAGGCTGAAGCCATGTTGGCTACTTCTGGAAATGAAGGGCTGACCTTTATCTGGGTTCCACAACTCTTCCAACAGATCCCAGGTGGTCAGTTTTTCCAAGCGCTATTCTTTTTGGCGTTGGTTTTCGCAGCTTGGACAAGCTTAGTAGCCATGATTGAGATGGCGTCGCGCCTTCTCATGGATCTAGGATTCGAGCGAGGAAAGGCCATTGGAATCGTCGGCGTGGCTGGGCTATTACTCGGGATTCCGAGTGCGCTAAAGCTAGAGATCTTCCAGAACCAGGACTGGGTTTGGGGGGTGGCACTCATGGTTTCTGGCTTCTTCTTCGCTTTTGCAGTCCTCAAGTACGGCGTAACTAGGTTCCGCGAGACCTTCATAAATCAATCAGGCTCTGATATTCAGATCGGGCCTTGGTGGGACTGGGCGATGCGGCTTGTCGCTTTCGAAGCCGTTTTCCTAGCGGCTTGGTTCTTGTGGAGCGCGCGAAGTGATGACTTCCGGGAGACGTGGACATTGTTCAGCCCATACAATGTCGGGTCCGTCGTGATTCAGTTCGTTATCGTCCTGATCATATTCCTGCTACTGAATAAACGAATTGCGAGTGCGGTTCAAAGGGGCCAGGAGCAGCCCGCAGCGGAGTAGGTTAGGGTTTCGAATGATCCTGCACCTAACAGGTCTTCCCCTTGTGCTCGCATCAGAGACACTTGCGGGTGAGCGAACAGTGATGGTCCGGGGGTAGCGGATCTATGTCTCTACACGATGCGTATGCTCGGATTACTCCGTGGGAACTTGCGTTTGTATCTGAAAAAGATGCCCGAAAATTTGTGAGTTCGGTCCAAGAAGAGTCCGAGGGTCGTGGCGCTGACCCGCAGATGCTCGAGTCCTTTCTGACTATGGCTTCAGTCGATCAATTCATTCTCGGTTTGGGGGGCGCCGAAAGTGAGGAAGGGGCCTCCATGCGTTTCGGAGGGCTAGCGTTTCACCTATATCACTTTACGACTGAGAGTTGTCCTCTTTATCTGCTGACTGTAGACGCAGCCCGATATCTGGTGGAAGGAAGACCACCGGGTTCTCCAACTCTCCCTGGTGCTTCGGGGTATCTGCAGTTGCCGCAACACTTCTTTTGGACGGGAGTTGCGTCGTCTGGGGCTTCGCAGGAGTCGATCGACGGGATTTTTTGGACAGCGACGTCGGGCGGTCTTCTTCACACGCTCTTGGTCACTGGTATTAGACCGGACAGACCAGGCCTCGGTGTTATCCCATTACCTCCTGCACCTCTGAATGATGCTCCAATATGGCTAGACCTTGAAGCTCGTGGTACTGAGGATGACTTCTCGGCCTCACTCCCGGGTGGCGAACTAGATGGCCTGTACGGCGTGTCGACTGCCGGCGAGGTTTTTAAGCTTTTGGCCCGAATCTTTGCCTATATATCGAGTGACCAGGGCAGGCTCGAGGCCGAAGCGCCGCACGAAGGTGAGCAAGCTCCAGAGCCGTCTTGTTTGCCTTACACCCGGATCGGACGGGGCGTTTGAAGGAAGCTATGTTAGGAAAGTTTCTGGTTACCCCTAGTGAGTCTTCCTCGTTGAAGGTATGACCAACTCCTGCGGTGGTTTCCCGTGCCGAGTGAACGTTGACCGTTGTGTTACCGGGTACCAGCTTCGCGCACCACATCGTTCCTTCTAAATATGAGGATTCTATGCCTGATCGTAGCGACGCTGTAGCCCTTCTTGAGGAGTGGGTCGAGAACGACGGCCTTCGCAAGCATATGTACTCTGTGGAAGCTGCAGTCCGACACTACGCGCGAATGCGCGGTGAAGACCAAGAGCTGTGGGGTTTGGCTGGCCTCCTTCATGATCTAGACTGGGAGAAGAGTCCTGAGAATCACCCACTGACTGCTGTTGACCATCTTCGGGAGCTTGGATATCCCGAAGAGGTGCTTCACGCAATCCTCGCTCACCGCTCCGACTTTACGGGTGTTGAGCCGACGAGTGACTTGGATAAGGTTCTTGTCGCTTGCGACGAGTTGTCTGGTTTGGTTTTCGCCACCTGCTTGGTTCGGCCTACCGGGATCGATGACCTGAAACCGAAATCCGTTACCAAGAAGCTTAAGGACAAACAATTCGCAGCAGGCGTGAGCAGGGATGAAGTCCAGCGGGGGGTTGAGTTAATCGGTCTGGAGCGCTCGGAGCACATCCAGAATGTGATAGATGGGTTGCGATCTGTTGCAGATCAGTTGGGGCTCAGCGGGGTGGATCGTTCAGATTGATTTTGCGGGCGATTGAAAATGACAGTCGCTTTCTTACCTCTGTTAGCGTGCATGTCTTCATGGTTCGCTGAACCCAGTGACGCATCATCCGTTCTGGAGCGTTGATTGGTCCGTCGCTCGAAGAGAATAAGGCTCCGAATCAGCTTGCCCGCCCCCCCAGCTTGCGCCACCTTACGCCGGCCGTTTTTCACTCCATGCACTGGAGTGGCAGGCGGCCGCCGAATGCTCAAACAAACGATCAACCGGCCGCTGCCGGGCGAGAGGAACGCCTATGACGACCAGTACTTGGATCACGATGATCGTGGTCATGGCTTTCGTCTGGGGTGGTTTCGCCACCGTGCTGCTCACCGCTATCCGAAAGGAGTCAGGCAAGAGCAGTGACGCTTAAGGTTACTTCGCCAGCGCGGCCTCGGCTTCAAGGACGCTCGTGCCTAGACGCGACGACTTAGACACGATTCTCATCTTGGGTTCTGGACCGATTGTGATCGGTCAAGCCTGCGAGTTCGACTATTCCGGTACGCAGTCCGTGCGTGCTCTGAAGGAAGAGGGATACCGGGTCGTTTTGGTGAACTCGAATCCGGCTACGATCATGACTGATCCTGATATAGCGGATCAGACATACATTGAACCGATCACTGCGGAGTGGGTCGAGAAAGTTATTGAGAAAGAAAAGCCGGACGCTCTCTTGCCGACTATGGGTGGACAGACTGCGCTCAATGTGGCGATGGACCTCCATCGTGCAGGGGTTCTGGAGAAACACGGTGTCGAACTGATCGGTGCCAACGAGACATCGATTGAGATGGCTGAAGACCGCGAGCAGTTTGCCGAGGCGATGGAGCGTATTGGCCTAAAAGTGCCGACCGGTGGCTTCGCGAAAACGCTGGAAGAAGCTCTTGAGATAGTGGAGAGTACAGAGTATCCAGCGATTGTTCGACCCTCGTACACTCTTGGTGGTACTGGCGGGGGAATCGCGTACAACAGGGAAGAGTTCGAAGTCCAAGTTCGAAAGGGGCTCGATGCGTCTCCCATTACAGAGGTTCTGATTGATCGTTCGATTTTGGGATGGAAGGAGTACGAACTTGAGGTTGTTCGTGACGGTGTTGATAACGTCATCATTATCTGCGCCATAGAAAATATTGACCCGATGGGAGTGCATACCGGAGACTCAATAACCGTCGCGCCCGCGCAGACGTTGACGGATGTTGAGTACCAAGAGATGCGTGACGCATCGATTGCGATCATCCGAGAAATTGGTGTGGAAGCCGGTGGTTGTAACGTGCAGTTTGCAGTCAGTCCCGAGACTGGCGAGATGCTTGTCATCGAGATGAATCCAAGAGTCTCTCGCTCCTCCGCCTTGGCCTCTAAGGCGACCGGATTCCCGATAGCTCGAGTCGGCGCCAAGCTGGCAGTGGGATACCATCTCCACGAGTTGCCGAACGATATCACCAAGACGACACCGGCATCGTTTGAACCAGTGCTTGATTACACCGTCATCAAGATTCCCCGCTTCGCCTTTGAGAAGTTCTCTGAGGTTGACGATACTCTGGGCGTGCAGATGAAGTCGGTTGGGGAAGTGATGGCGATTGGGCGGACGTTTCGGAGTGCTTGGCAAAAAGGATTTCGAGGTCTCGAAACCGACCGGACCGGCTGGGTTGTTGGGTCAGAGTTGAAGGACGACGGGTTAGAAGCAGAAGACCGTAATGCGCTGCTTTCGGCACTCCGCCGACCCACCGCGCATAGGCCGTTTCAGCTCAAGCGCGCGCTCCAGTCGGGCTTGACCGTGGACGAGATCTTCGAAGCTACCAAGATCGATCCGTGGTTTTTGGATCAGTTCCTTCAGATCATCGAATGGGAACGGACCTACGCTGAGGCGGAGGAGATCACCCCTGAAATCACTCACGCGATGAAGAGAGAGGGGTTCAGCGATATACAAATGGCGGCCTTAAGGGGGGAGGACGAAGCCACAGTGCGCGAACGGAGATGGAGTTGGGACATCCATCCTACGTACAATGTGGTAGACACCTGTGCAGGTGAGTTCCCTGCTCAGACTCCTTATTTCTATTCGTCGTACGAGACCGAATCCGAATCAGAGCCATCGGCTAGGGAGAAGGTCGTCATCCTCGGAAGTGGCCCGAACCGAATCGGTCAAGGGATTGAGTTCGACTACTGCTGTGTGCAGGCCGTACTCGCGCTAAGAGAGGCGGGCTTCGAGACGATCATGGTTAATTCCAACCCAGAGACGGTATCCACAGACTTTGATGTTAGTGACAAGCTATACTTCGAGCCGCTGACACTAGAGGATGTGCTGGAGATCCTGTACCTAGAGCAACCGAAGGGCGTGATCGTTCAGTTGGGTGGCCAGACGCCACTCAAGCTCGCGAAGGGCTTAGAGGAATTTGGGGCTCCAGTTTTAGGTACATCAGTTGATGCGATCGACCGGGCTGAGGATCGCGACCGTTTCGATGAGGTTTGCCGGATCGTCGGAGCTCGAACTCCGGATAACGGGATTGCGACCTCAGAAGAAGAAGCCCTCAGGGTAGCTAAAAAGATCGGATTTCCAGTGCTTGTGCGTCCAAGTTACGTCCTCGGAGGTCGAGCAATGAGGATCATCTACGACGAGCCATCACTGCGGCGGTATTTTGAGGAGGCAGTGAAGGCGTCTCCCGACCGTCCGGTTCTCATAGATTCGTTCCTAGAGGATGCGTTCGAAGCGGATGTTGACTGCCTGTGTGACGGTACAGACGTCGTGATAGGTGGAATTATGCAGCACATTGAGGACGCAGGTGTGCATTCTGGTGATTCCGCGTGTGTACTGCCCCCGTATTTACTTTCTGGTGACGCGCTGGAAGAAATCAGGGATATGACCCGAAAGTTCGCACTGGAGCTTGGGGTGGTAGGCTTGATGAATGTTCAGTATGCCATCCGCGATGGAATCGTTTACGTACTAGAGGTGAATCCTCGTGCTTCCCGGACGATCCCTTTTGTAAGTAAGGCTACCGGGGTTCCTTTGGCGCGTCTTGCTTCACGTATTATGGCTGGCGAGAGGCTAGCCGAACTAAACGTTTCTGAGGAGCCGCCAGTTCCAGGAGTAGCTGTTAAGGAAGCCGCATTTCCATTCAACCGTTTCGATGTCGATGTACTGCTGGGACCTGAAATGAGGTCGACGGGTGAGGTGATGGGGTTCGACGATTCGTTCGGTATGGCTTTTGCGAAAGCTCAGGTTTCAGCAGGCAACGTGCTCCCAGAGTCAGGGCGGGTCATCGTCACGGTGAACGAGCGTGACCGCGAGACCGTGACGCCCATGCTGAGGCGGCTAAGTGATTTAGGCTTCGAGCTGATGGCGACACGTGGGATGCACGGGTATCTGACTCGACTGGGTGTAACTGCTGAAATGGTGTACAAGGTCAACGAGGGTCGACCAAACATTGTCGACCACATTGTGACGGGTGATATCGCATTACTTATAAACACGCCTCTAGGTAAGCAGTCCCAGTACGATGACTATGCCATGCGCCGTGCAGCAATCACCTACGGTGTGCCTTATCTGACGACCATGTCTGCAACGTCGGCGGCGGTAGATGCGCTGATCGCTCTCCGCACCACACGGCGGGATGTTCGATCATTGCAGGAACGAATCGAGTCGGTTCAAGTAGCCGAGAACGCGGGCTGACTCCGAAATCCTGGGTCATGGTGACAGAGGATTTATGAAACAGCCGGAGGTGATGAACACATGGGTTCGATGACCGGCTTCTATCTCCATCCAGCGTCTTCGTTACACGACACTGGATGGGGGCACCCTGAACACCAAGGTCGCTTGCGTGCGTTGGCTTCGACGGTGGGTAAGGATCTGTTGACCTTGCATGGGCACGTCGACCAGATGAAGTCAGGTGATGCATCTTTGGAGGATCTAGGTCTAGTACATACCTCAGCTCACATCAATTCTGTGAGAGCGGTTTGTGATAGGGCTAAAGAGTCGGGGCGGATCGAGTCTGTGGCGGCGGATACAAATGTGTCGGCTTCATCATGGGAAGCGGCGCTGGGGAGTGTAGGCTCGGCAATCGAGGCGGCCAGAGCGGTCGCGGAAGGAGAGATCTCGAATGCTTTTGTAGCCGCCCGTCCCCCTGGTCACCACGCTAGACCGGACGGTGCCATGGGCTTCTGTCTGTTCAACAACGTGGGAGTTGCCGCGCGATGGTTACAGGCTATGAACCTAGCTGAGCGCATATTGATCTTGGATTGGGATGTTCACCACGGAAACGGCACTCAGGACACGTTCTACGAGGATGACAGTGTCTTCTTCGTTTCTTTACATCAGTCTTCACACTACCCCGGATCGGGTGCTGCGGATGAGACGGGCGCCGGCTTAGGGCTGGGCCGAACATTAAATGTGCCACTTTCTGAGGGGACAAGTGCAGAGACCTACAAAGATGTTTTTGCAGAGACGTTGGCTTCTGTAGCAGACCGATTCGATCCTGATTTCGTGCTTGTATCGTCTGGTTTCGATTGTTTAGCGGGTGATCCACTGGGTGGCTTTTTGCTCGAGCCTGAAGATTTACACTGGATGACTCGCCGGGTGACAGAATACGCTTCTGCCTCATGTAACGGCCGGATCGTAGCTGTTCTTGAGGGTGGGTACGACCCTAAGCGTTTGGGTGCGGGCACGTTGGCTGTTATCCGGGCCCTAGCGGATCTTGAGGTCCAGGGAGACTGAGCGACTCGTTGCCCAAGGCATCGTGGCCCGTACCTTTACATCACCATGCGTTTGACCGAGAAAGGGGCGATCGCCCATGCTCTAAACATCCCGTCCATGCTGGATGTGGTGAGACTCAGCCCGCGGAAAATTTTTCCGCTAGGCGGAGTTGAGCTTTATCGACAGATAGCGGTTCTGACAGAGATGCGGTCGGGAACAGAAGTTCTAGCTGTGGCGGCAGGAGCGGGCATTCCACTTCAGTATTTTGCAACTGAATTTGGTGTTAACGCTGCGGGGATCGACATCGATCCGTCTATGACAGTAGAAGCTGACTCGGCGAGCCGTGAGCTTGAGGCGGGGGATAGATTGCAGTTCCAGTCAAATTCCTCTGATAGCCTGCCTTATAGGGACGATATCTTCGACGTCACGATCGGTGAGATTGGACTAGCGAACCATTGTGATCCTGAAGATGCCGTGAGTGAAATGGTCCGCGTGACGAAGCCGGATGGATTCGTGGTGCTCGTCCAGTTGGTCTGGAAGGCACCTGTGGAAGCGACCAGAAAAATGATTCTATCAGATCATCTCGGGGTAAGACCTATCATGATTGCGGAGTGGAAGCGAATTCTCCGTGAGGTAGGAGTGGGGGGAGTGCGCGTTGAAGACTGGTCAGGTGAACGGGAAGTATTTCAACCTCGTTCGATAAAACCATTCGCTGATTTCTGGGCGATCTTCACGCTCGCTGAGAGATTCACGATTCTGAGGCGTGCTAGGAGACGGTGGGGGTTACGAGGCGTCTGGACGACTCTCTTGCGAGAGCGGGAAGCGCGTAGGTTGTTGACGAGCGAGCGTGTCCTTGGACTCAATCTTATTTGTGGGCGTAAGGTCGGCACTGAGTCGGTGTATTCGGACCGCACGTTCAAACAAATAGATGAGATGGTGTCATCGGAAGGTGCGAGCCTCGTACCAGAGTTACCACTCGATGGCCCTGAGCCACCCCTCCCTGGGGAAGAGGTTCTGGAGCAAACTGAAAGAATCAGGACGGAAGATGGTGATTCCCGATCTTCGGATAGAGCCGAGGACCAAACTGAAACTGCCGGGCTCCCTCTTTTTGGAGAGAGAATGACCCGCGGGAAAGAGTGAATGACGTGAGCATACCATTTCTATGCACTCGGGACGGGATTGAACGAGTTCAGGTCACCCTGCGTGAACAGGGGTTCGGTGGGTGGCTCCTTTATGAGTTTCACCATAACAACCCGGTTTCGGTGGCATTGCTGGGACTGGGAAAGACGTCTCGGCGTGCGTTTGTGCTAGTTCCAGCGGAAGGGGAGCCGGTGGCGATGATCCATGCTATCGAGGCCTCGTCTTGGAGGCATTGGCCATTTGAACGTGTTAGTTATTCGGGATGGAGGGATATGGAAGAGAAGCTCGGCGAACTAGTTCAAGGTCATGACCGTCTCGCGATGGAAGTCTCCCCGGGCGCGGCTGTGCCGACTCTCGATTACGTACCTGCCGGTATTGCTGGTCTAATACTTGAGCATGGGGTAGAGATCGCGTCCTCGGGCGATCTGGTGTCTGCATTCCACTCCGTGCTGTCTGAGGGGCAACTCAATGACCACAAGCGTGCCTCTGTGATTGTGAAGGATGTAGCACGAGCTGCGTTTGAGAGAGCTGCGGATGCTCTACGCTCTGGGAACCCGACAACTGAGGGTGCCCTCTCGGAGTGGATTGTCCAGGAACTCCAGTCGCAAGGGTTGGTTGACCAGGTCTCTTGCATCGTGGCGATTGGGCCGTGCGCTTCAGACTCTCACTATGCCCCCATTGGAGATGGTGAAACGATAAACCGTGGTGACCTTCTACTTATAGACCTATGGGGTGCGTTTATGGGTTCCGTCGCAGCAGATCAGACATGGATGGGAGTCATGGCTTCGAGAGTCGATGCACGCACTCAGGAGATCTGGGAAGCGGTGCGCGACGCTCGAGATGCTGCGCTCGAATTCCTTAGGAGACGTGCTCTGGCTGAAAAGGAAGTGATGGGACTCGAAGTAGATGATGTCGCTCGGGGCGTGATCGAGGATCGCGGATTCGGTGAGTTCTTTGTGCACCGGACTGGACACTCTATCGACATTGATCTGCATGGGAGTGGCCCTAATCTGGATAATCTCGAAAGTAGAGACGAGCGGAAGCTGATTCCGGGCCTAGCCTTTTCAGTCGAACCCGGTATCTACATTGAGAATGAGATTGGTGTTCGGAGTGAGGTGAACGTGTACTGGGGCGAAGAAGGACCTGAGATTACGCCTGAGGGCTATCAGAACGAGATCTTCAAGCTGCTCGACGATTGATCGAGGGACGAACGCGTGTTGAAGTAGCGCTTCCGCTCCCCATTTACCGGACCTTTTCGTATGAGGTTCATGGCGAAGCTCCATTGCCAGGTACTCGCGTTCTCGTGCCCTTCAGAAGGCAAGAGCTTATCGGATGGATAACGGCGGATCGCCCTGACCCCGACGTTCAAAAGGTGAAAGCTGTTCTGGGCGTACTTGAGGACGTTCCTTCAGTAACGCCTGACCTGATGGAGCTCTGTGGTTGGATGGCCGAGTACTACGTCGCCCCACTTGGCATAGCGATTAGGGCTTCGATTCCAGCGGTTCTCTCAGATGTATCCCGAGACTACCTCTCACTCACCGGATTTCAGGGGGGAGACCTGAGTAATCGTGAAAAGCGCCTTTTGGAATGGCTGTCCGAGCGAAAAGGCCCACAGCGGGTCAAAACAACTCGTAACAACCTAGGTATTGGATCTATTTGGCCCGAGGTACGCTCCTTGATTGCGTCTGGGCATATCACTCACGAGACGGTCTCTCCACCAAGTCCTTCAGTTAAGACTCGGCGGGTCGTGCGCATTGTCCGTTCTCTTGAGAATCTCCTCGAGCGTGATCAGGCGTTTGGGAGAGGGAAGCGGCAGAGAGAGGCATTCGGGTTCATAGAAGCGGCGGGAAACTCCGTGGAACTTGCACGTCTTACTAAAGAAGAGGGGTTCAGCCGTGGGGTTGTTACTGCGCTGACGGAAAAAGGGCTCGTTGAGGTAGTGGACGAAGAAGAGATCAGGGATCCCTTTGCGGGCGCTCCTCAAGGACAGTCTACAAGACATACACCCACAGCCGCGCAGCAGATCGCACTTAATGCTCTCCTCGAAGCATTGGACGAGAGAGATTCTAAGCCATTTCTTCTTCAGGGTGTTACGGGGTCAGGAAAGACACTCGTATACATAGAACTTTTGCGGGAGGCCCTTAAGCGCGGTCAGACAGCGATCGTTCTGGTCCCAGAGATTGCGCTGACACCGCAGACTGTATCGCGGTTCCGGGCGCACTTTGGCGATGAGGTCGCTGTGCTTCATTCCGGACTCTCGTCTGGAGAGCGTTACGATGCTTGGCGAATGCTTCGTCGCGGGGAGCGCAGGATTGCGGTTGGCGCTAGGTCAGCTCTTTTCGCACCTATAGAGAACATTGGTGTGATTGTTGTCGACGAGGAGCATGACAGCAGCTATAAGCAATCGGAAGCCCCGAGGTATCATGCCCGTGATTTGGCTGTGATGAGGGCGCGGGCCCACGGGGCCGTGTGCGTTTTGGGAAGCGCAACCCCGTCGTTGGAGACTTGGCACAATTCTTCGGTCGGTAAGTTCAGTCGTCTCGTACTTCCAGAGCGTGCGGGAGGAGGTCGTCTTCCCCTTGTTCAAGTCATAGACTTGCGGGCTGAGCGCAAGAAGGAAAAGTCGGAGCGCGGAGCTAAAGTACGTAAACAATCTCGTGGCTCGGGCGTGTTGACGGAGGATCTCGTTGAAGCCATCGATCTTCGCATCGCTCGGTCAGAACAGGTCATTCTTCTGCTGAATCGACGTGGGTATTCATCTTTTGTGCAGTGTAGAGAATGCGGTGAGGTCGAGCAGTGTGAAAATTGTTCTGTGTCGCTGACTTATCACCGAGTGACGCAGCGCATTGTTTGCCATCACTGCCGTTTCGAGGCCATCGCGCCGTCGCGGTGCACCAGGTGTGGCTCGACGGATATTTCGTTTCGTGGATTAGGCACAGAGCAGGTCGAGCAGATTACGGCTGAGGCGTTCCCAGAAGCGCGCATAGCGCGGATGGATGTTGATACGACTTCGGGAAAGTGGGCACATCAGCGCATCCTAGAGAGAGTTGGCCGTGGTGAGATTGATATCCTTCTAGGCACTCAGATGATTGCGAAGGGATTAGATTTTCCACGAGTAACACTGGTGGGTGTTGTAAATGCCGATACCGGGATGCATCTCCCTGACTTCAGAGCCAGCGAGCGCACCTTTCAATTGCTTAGTCAGGTGGCAGGACGGGCAGGACGGAGCGAGTTGGGAGGTGAAGTAATAATTCAGACCTCACTACCAGAGCATTACGCGGTCCGTGCGGCCGTGTCACACGATTTTGAATCATTCGCCGTGCGTGAGCTGCGTGAGCGAAAGAGTCCCTTGTATCCGCCGCATCTGAGAATCATCAACGTGGTGTTTAGCAGTCCAGACCAGCGTCTAGCGTTACAAGCATCAGAAGAGGCCGCTAACTGGGTTCGTGCGGGGTTGGCGAGAAGAAAACGAGCCGGTGCTGCCGACCAATTGGAATTAGTGGGTCCAGCGCCAGCCCCAATCGAAAAGCTCCATGGTCGTTGGAGATGGCATTTCTTTCTTCGATCTAACTCTCCTCGGATCTTAGGGACGGTGGCCCGGGCTTTAGTCGAGAGGCTACGTCTACCCGCTGGCGACATCCGCCTGACACTCGATCGCGATCCGGTAGCCTTGCTTTAGCTCTGATGCGTAGTTTCAGAGCAGAGACTGATTTGATCGACGTTAGGGGCTTAGGCTCTAAAAAGTGGAATCTACATGTCCAGGTCGTGCTTTTAGGGAGTGGCACTGCGCCTTGAGCTTTATTGCTTGTACTGCCTTCGTTTAGATTGGCTCTCTGACTACAACCTCAACACGCCCCAAGGGTTCAGTGTCCCTGTAATGAGCGAAGCTTCATCAGAAGGTGAGCTGGTTCGGCTGGCGTTAGAAGGCGACGAACATGCCTTTGGGAATCTCGTCGAGCTCTACCAGCGAGCGGCATACGCGGTTGCGTACTCCGTTACCGGACGGCATGAAGACGCTGAAGATGCAGCGCAGGAGTCGTTTCTAGTTGCACTAGAACGACTGGAGGAGTGCAGAAACCCGGACCGCTTTGGGGGATGGTTGATGACCATTGTCCGAAATCGATCCAAAAACCTGATTCGACGTGAGTCGCTTCGGGAGACAGATGAAATCCCGATGGGCGCGACTTCAAGGAGTCCTATGCCGGATAGGGTGGTGGAGAATATACAAATTAGGGAAACACTCGAAGGAGCCTTGCGTAAGCTTCCTGAAGTACAAAGGCAGATTGTCTTGCTACATGATCTTGAGGGTTGGAAACACAGAGAAATTGCGGACAGATTGGGACTTCCGTCGGGAACTGTGAGGTCGCACTTACACTTTGCAAGAAAAGCCCTGCGTGTGGAGTTGGGATCATCCCCTTTAGGGGTCGAGAAACGAAGGAAGGTGCAATAATGGATTGGACTAAGGGCCGAGAAGGTGACCTCGGTCGTGATGTAGAGTTAGAGGAGCAGCTACGAGTGCTCGACCCGTCGCAGGATGATCCTAGCTACTGGTTTCGTTTTCGTGGTTGGGTTATGAAGGAAGCTGAAGGTGAGCTTGCGCGCCGCCGCATGTCGGTGGACTTGACGGTGGAAGATTTATTGGAGTCGTGGTCTCGTACTGTCATCCCGGTTGCCATGGCAGCTGCGATTGCAGCGATCGCACTCATCCGAAGCTCTCCAGACGACGCTCCCGAGCTGTTTATGGCGGTTGGAGTAGAAGAGCTTCTTGTCAGAGAGATTCCAGCCCAAACTCAGCCAGTGCTATTATCACCCAATGCGGCGGAGGGGATCGTCGCCTTCGCTATGGATACGTACTAGTGGCTCAGGAATCTCGCACTAGGCTTACGACGGTAGTGCTTCTTCTCGTCGTCTTCGGCACCGGTTTGCTGATTGGTTTTGCAGTAGGCAATGAAGTGATGAGCGAGCCAGAAAATGACGGGAGCATGGTGGCAGCGGAGATCGAAGTCGATACCAACGAGAGCGAAGTGGAGCCACGTCGGCGTCGCATATATGACCAAGTCGAACCTAACGAACAGCAACTTCGTGTCATCGACTCTATCGTAACCGTGCATCGGGGAAGGACGAACACGCTAGATGAAGAGATGCGGGCACAGCTAAACAGCGGTTTCAGGTTGATTCTTCTTGAGACTAGAGAGGCGATTAAAGATGTTCTCACGTCGGAACAGGCTGCTGAATATCAGAGGCTCTTGGACGAGAACGACGCTCGCCGCCAAGATCGAGAGAATGAGGACGAGGGAAACTGAAGTAATGCCACATAACTTACGGGCCTCCCGCAGGTCTATTGCCTGTTTCGTGGTAGCTTTGACTTTCCCTGTTCCGACTATCGCATGGGCTCAGCAAAGTATCTCGTTGGACGATGCGATTGAGAGGGCTGTCATCCGAAGTCCCCAGATGGCATCTCAGCAGCAGCAAGTAGACAACGCTTACTTAACACAGAAGACTAGCTGGGGGAGGTTCTTGCCGACCCTGAGCGCGAGCGGCTCGGGTTCTCTTCGCAGTTCGTCAACATTCAACGATGTGACTGGCCTACTTGAGCCGGGCAGCTCTGATTCATATGGCGCCGGCCTCAGTGGTAGCTGGACGGTACTGGAGGGGACACGGCGTTTCCAGGAGTATGACGCGGCGAAGGCAGACGTTCGAGCCGCGGAAGCAAGGTATGTGGACTCTCGGTATCAGGTAGCTCTGCAGACGAAGACGGTCTTCTTCAATGCGCTTCGCCAGCAGGACCTGCTCGAAGTGTCTCGGCAGCGTATCATCCAGGCCCAGCAGAACATGGAGATTGTTCGGCGCCGGACATTACTAGGTGAAGCGACTGTGTCCGACTCGTTGCGGGCTCGTCTTGATGTGGTCAATGCTGAACAGGCAGTGTTGCAAGGAGAAACGGCCCTTCGTGCTTCCCGCTTTGCCCTCGGTCGACAGGTAGGGATCGGCCAACCGGTAACCCCGGTTCGACCGGACAATCTGGATCCGGCTATGCTCCCGTATACTGAGTCGGAGATCTTGGAGATTGCGGAGATGGTATCTCCGGCCGTGATCGCAGCTAGCGAGAGCACCTTGTCGGCGGGCCTCGGCGTATCAGCGGCGCGTACTCAGTACATTCCTACTATGCGACTATCCTCCGGCTACAACTGGCAGAACCAGACGATGTCGTTCGACGGTGGAAGTACGTCTTGGAATATGTCGCTGAGTATGAGCTACCCGATCTTCAATGGCTTTCAGCGTGAAGCGAGCATTGATCGGGCTCAGTATGCACAAAGAGTTGCACAACTCCAGGAGGACGATGTCAGACTCGGCGCGCGAGAGGAAGCGGACGCTGCTCTGCAGAATCTTTTGACAGCGGAGCAGGCTATTGTCATTGCAGAAGACGCGGCATTCGTAGCAGCAGAAGATCTTCGCGTCGTGCGAGCTAGGTACGAGGTAGGAGCCGCGACCATTTTAGACATCCTCGTCAGTCAGAATGCTGTTACGCAGGCAGATGCAGACGTGGTGACTACACGATATGACTACATTCTCGCTCGGGCTGGACTCGAGGCGATTCTGGGGAGAGAGATGTGAGCGACATCATTCGGACGGAACGTTTAGAGAAGCATTACCACTTAGGTGCCGAGACCGTACGAGCGTGTGATGGCGTCGATTTGCTGATTTCACAGGGTGAGTTCGTTGCAATCATGGGTCCGTCGGGGTCGGGAAAGTCGACTTTGATGAACATGATTGGATGCCTCGACACACCCACTGGGGGTCAGTATTGGCTAAATGGTACCCTGGTAAGCGAGCTTTCCGAAGATGAACTCGCACGTGTCCGCAATCGAGAGATTGGTTTTGTCTTTCAGACTTTCAATTTGCTCCCGAGAGCTACCGCACTGCACAACGTTGAACTCCCACTGATATACGCTGGTATACCTAGTAAAGAGAGGCGACGCAGGGCATCCGAGAAGCTGGAACTGGTTGGGCTTGGTGATCGAATGGGTCACAAGCCGCCCGAGATGTCGGGCGGGCAGCGTCAAAGAGTCGCCATCGCTCGTGCGCTGGTCAACGAGCCCGCATTGCTTCTCGCGGATGAGCCTACTGGAAACCTGGATTCAGTCACAAGCGAGGATGTTATGCGTCAGTTTGAAGAGCTTAACGAACAGGGCCAGACGATAGTTTTGGTAACTCACGAACACGACATTGCCGGTCATGCCCAACGGCAGGTTCATCTCAAGGACGGGTTGCTGGAAAAAGATTTCTTGAACCCGGTGGAAGTCACAGGATGAAGAAATATCTCAATTTTGTTGCGTTGCTCACGTTGTTTGTGGGAGCTTCATGTGGTACCGATCAGGTGGCGGAAGAAGTAGCACCAGCGATGCTCACTACCGAAGCAGCAATCGGTGATTTACTTATCCGAGCCGAAGCGACCGGAACTGTAGAGCCAGTCCGTGAGGTCGAAGTCAAATCAAAGGCTTCCGGTGAGATTCTTCAGTTACTGACCGATATCGGTGAGATCGTTAGGCGTGGAACACTTTTGGCCGAGATCGACCCGCGCGATGTCAGAAACCGATACAACCAGACGCAGGCTGATCTGGCTGTAGCTCAAGCACAGCTGGACATAGCCCAAGCTCAATTGGAGCGTCAGCAGGCCCTGTTGGAAGCCGACGTTATTACGCAGTCGGAGTTCGAATCGGCTACGCTCTCGCACGCTAACGCTGAGGCGGCGCTAGTGAGGGCTCAGACGAATTTTGAACTCGCTGAGTTACAGTTAGCTGACGTCAGCATCCGCGCACCTCTCGATGGGACGATTATCCAGAAGAATGTCGAAGAGGGAACAGTGATTCAGTCGGCGGCCTCGAATGTATCTGGAGGAACGGCTCTATTCGTCATGGCCAACCTAGACGATATGCAGGTTCGAACACTGGTAGATGAAACGGATATGGGAGATCTAGAACCAGGATTAGTCGCGACCGTTAGTGTAGAGGCGTATCCAGATCGGACTTTTAGGGGAGTTGTTGATAAGATCGAACCGCAAGCGGTCGTCGTACAAAACGTGACGATGTTTCCGGTTATAGTTTCGATTGACAACCGTGCTGGCCTGCTCAAGCCGGGCATGAACGCGGAAGTGGAAGTCCAAATAGACGAGGCGAGGAGCGTGATTGTTGTGCCGAACAATGCGATCGTGCAGCCATCCGATATTGGGCCTGCTTCGATGGCTTTGGGACTAGATATTGAAGAGATGGATCTGTCTCAATTTATGGCCCGAGGTAGGGGTAGCTTTGCAGGTGGAAGAGCGGCCGGTGGCTCTGGGGCACCCTCGAATAATGCGAGTCCCGAAGGAGAGAATGGCCGCAGCGGTAATCCTCGTGCGCAATTTGACCAGATGCGTGCTCAGGTAGAATCCGGGGAGATCACACAGGATTCTTTGCGTAAGGTGATTCAATCTATGCGAGATCAGTCAGGAAGGGACCGGGGAAACTTCGGCCGGTCAGCGGAATTGGCCGATGACGGTGCCCCTCCACGAGAGTCTCGTCCAGCTGTTGTATTCGTACTTTCTGCCGACAGTATTCCAGAGCCTAGGCTTGTACAGATGGGGCTGGGTGACTGGGATAACACAGAGATTGTGGGCGGCCTGGAAGAAGGGGAAACACTTGTGATTGTTGGGGCGGCGCAGCTTCAGGCCCAGCGGGATGCTTTTATGCAGCAGATGAGAGGGCGGTCACCGTTCGGTAGTGGTCGACCACTTAGCAGTTTCAGGTAGGAATATTCTATGTTGTTTTTCGAGATTATTATGGTCGCAATGGGGGCCGTGAGAGCGAACATGCTTAGGTCGGTTCTGACCACGCTTGGCATCGTAATCGGTATAGCGGCTGTGATAACGATGGTCGCGTTGGGTGAGGGCGCTCAACAAAGGGTTGAAGAACAGATCAACAGGATGGGTACTTCGGTTCTGACGGTCAGGCCTGGACAGCAGATGTGGGGAGGAGTTTCTCGGGGCGATACGGAGCTTTCTGTTGACGACGCTATCGCCCTGCGAGATCAGTCCAATGGATTGCTTCAGGTTTCACCGGAGCAGCAGTCGAGACTGCAAGTCGCGTACAAGCGGTGGAACTCGAACACGCAAATTATGGGGGTGTGGCCAGAGTACTTCGAGATTTACGACCACGGTTTGCAGTACGGACGTTTTTTCAATCAAGGTGAGGTACAAGGGAGACGCAGGGTAGCAGTTCTGGGCTTCAATATGGCTGAAACACTGGGAGAAACTCCGCCGGAACTTCTAGTCGGGGAAACGATCCAAATCCGCGGGATCATGTTTGAAGTAATCGGAATCATGGAAGAGAAGGGAGATGCAGCGTGGGTGCGTCCCGATGACCAGGTATTTATACCACAATCGACCGCACAGTATCGTGTCATGGGAGGTCGCGATCGTCTCAATTCGATTTATGCCGCTACACAGACGCCTGATCAGCTTGACGCTGCGTTCGCAGAGATTGACCGAATCATGCGTCGTGAGCACCGAATTAAGGTGGGAGAGGAAGTCGATTTTAACATCAGAAATTCAGCGGATTTGCTGGAAACTTTTAACGAAACGACTCAGACCTTTGCCTTCCTTTTAGCTGGAATCGCTGGAATCTCGCTTCTAGTTGGAGGTATCGGGATTATGAACATCATGCTCGTCTCAGTCACCGAACGGACTCGTGAGATTGGAGTGCGGAAAGCGCTAGGTGCAACTAGGCGGGCGATTATGACGCAGTTTCTAGTAGAGGCTCTCTTCTTGTGTGTGTTGGGTGGCATGATTGGGGTAGCGGCTGGGTATGGGGCTTCTGAGATGATGACTCGGGTGGCTGCGTGGGAGACTAGGGTTGCTCCTGAAGCAGTGGCTGCTGCTATCGGCTTTTCAGCAGCGGTAGGGCTCTTCTTTGGGCTGTGGCCCGCTAGGCGTGCTGCCCTTCTCGACCCCATAGACGCTCTCCGTTACGAGTAGGATCTTAAGAAGAAGGAGATCCTCCTTGCCGGTTGGGGTAGGCTCACTCTACGCGGACCAGATGTATTGTCCACGTTCTCTCT
>DEBI01000091.1:0-488 GCA_002348465.1 Gemmatimonadales bacterium UBA2960
GCAGACTCGTGATACAGCTGCACTAAACCGTGTGCGTGTGCCCACATTGTGATCGACGTCATCACAGGATCTCCCTCCCTTATGATCCCTGCGTCCATGCATTCACGAACGCGATCGACCCAGAATCGATGTACCGACGAGATCAACGCCTCGATGTCCTCCGGTAAAGCGTCCATTCCTAGATGCTCCGGAGCGGTGTGCATCATCCCGTACCAGCGAGGATGATCAATGACAAAGTCCAAGAAGCCCTCACCCGCTCCGCGGAAACGCTCGAGCTCACTGGGCTTCGCCAAGGCCGAGTACAAATACCGAGAGAAGGTCCGGTGAGCCTCGCGTAACACATCGGCAAGCACCGCTTCCCTTCCTTCATAGTGCCTGTAAATAGCCGGAGCCGTCACACCGACCTTTCGCGCCAGTTTCCGCATCGAGAAACCATCCAGACCCTGCTTTAGGTACAGATCACAGGCGCATTCTAGTATACGATCTCT
>DEBI01000091.1:880-1360 GCA_002348465.1 Gemmatimonadales bacterium UBA2960
GATTGTTGATTGTTTCCTGATAACTTCGTTTAGTTCTTAATGGTGCTTGTATGCGCCATGATCTCACCTAAGGGGTCAGTACGAAGTGGGATCATTGCTACCCATTCCCCCTCCCGCCAACAACTGATCAAACGACTTGGCCTCCGTAACCCTATGTCTCTCCACTCAGCCACTAACGAGTTGGGAGGGAAAGGGAGACCCAACCTGTACCGGGGCTCCGTCCTCCCAAGTACCCACCTGTGAGAAAGCCCCCAATAATCCCGAACCCAGCCCACTGCAGTGTTGTGGTAACTATTTGTTCGGGAGGGGCACTCGCATGATCGGTAACACCAGCGGCATAAAGCCCTAGGCCAATGGCGGCACCGACAAACAAACCTGTGGCCGCACCTATTACCGCGTAGTGACGCAAACCTTCACGACGAGTTCGTTCCGTCCTCACTTCCAACCGGGACAAGTCATAAACCGACACGGGCCATACCT
>DEBI01000091.1:1755-19592 GCA_002348465.1 Gemmatimonadales bacterium UBA2960
GCGGGAGAAAACGGCAGCTTAACCCTCAGGGAATCCCCAGAAAGTATGCGGGAAGGATCAGACGATGCATCCAGAGGCAGTGCTTGCCCCAACGCAATGCAGGGGACGAGTGCCATCAATCCCGCTAGAACAGCGAACCTCATAAAACCCCCCAAGGCGTAGTACAAGCAGAGACAACATGAAAACTGAAAAGCAACGCAGACATCGTGCCCACCCTAAAGAATCGCATGAGTCATCTCGCCGAGGTGTAACTGCGAAGGCCACTCTTTAAAGTAAATGTTCCGGGGGCCTTAGGACCCACTTAAACAATGCCGGGTAGCGCCTAGGCGCACTCTAATTACCGAAACAAAGAGATCCCCCAACACCCTAGACAATCAAGGGTCGGCCTCTCACCAGTGAGCACACTGCCAAACAATACCTACTGTAGCATCGCACGGGGTCACGAATACCACGGCCCCTACCACGATCACGAATACGGGTTTCCGGTAGAAAGTGACGACCTCCTATTCGAGCGCCTGATGCTGGAAATCAACCAAGCTGGCCTTAGCTGGCTGACGATACTCAGGAAGCGAGATGGCCTCCGCTCCGCATACGATCAGTTCGCGATCGAGCAAGTCGCAGAATACGGAGACGAAGACCGCGCTAGGCTCATGCAAGACTCACGCATCATTCGCAATCATCTCAAGGTCGAAGCCGCCATTTCGAATGCCCGCACCCTGCTCGATATTCGAGTCAGTCATGGGTCTTTCAAAAGATGGCTAGATCAATACCATCCTCTAGACACAATTGACTGGACGAGACTCTTCAAGAAAACATTTCGATATACTGGCGGTGAAATTACGGCCTCGTTCCTCATCAGCACGGGTTATCTCCCCGGAGCACACCACCCCACCTGCCCGGTGCATGAAACGATCAGAGCGCTCCATCCCAAGTCGATGCAATGAGAAACTCGGAGATATTCCAAGCACCCACTTGGGCACGAGGCCCACACCACCAAACTATTTTGGCCCGCGTCCTAAGGCCCGCTCCACCTATCAGGTCGGTGCGAGAGCGTATAGAGACTCCTGACGATGACTTCGTAGACGTAGACTGGAGCACCCTAAACGTATCGGATGCACCTATCGTCATCGTACTACATGGGCTGGAAGGCTCTTCGCACAGCAAGTACGTGAGGAATGTGTGCCGAGAACTAAACACTCTAGGGGTCCGAACCCTGGCAATGAACTTCCGCGGATGCTCCGGAGAACCCAATAGGACCCTAGCCTACTACCACTCGGGGGACACTCGAGACCTAACTTTAATAGCAGGCATTCTCCGAGAGCGTCACCCTCGCGCCTGCATCGGAGCCATGGGCTTCTCATTGGGCGGCAACGTTCTTTTGAAGGCCATGGGTGAACGTATCGACGGTGGGCAGGGACTCTTCGATGCGGCTGCCGTGATGTCAGTGCCGTACGATCTGGCCGCGAGTTCGGCGTTACTCCAGCAGACAAACATGGGGCGGATCTACAGCCAGTACTTCATGCGATCCCTGCGGCGCAAAGTTGCATGGAAAAGGAATCAGCTAGCCCAAGTACTGAACATGGCCGACATAGCCCAAGTCCGATCAATCGAAGACCTCGACGAAGTCGTAACTGCTCCACTCAACGGATTCAAAAGCGCCGGTGACTATTATGCGCAGTGCTCCAGCACAACTTTTCTCGCTGAAATACGCGTACCAACACTAATGTTGCACGCCGAGGATGATCCATTCCTGCCGTCAGATGCAATCCCACATCGGGAAGTGGTCCACAACCCCACCTTAAGGCTCTTGTTAACCCCTTCGGGCGGTCACGTGGGATTCGTTGGAGGAACGCCGTGGGCTCCTGAGTTTTGGGGCGAAATGGTAGCGGCCCGCTTCCTGGCCCAGGAACTCAAGAGTTGCCAACATCAGTAAAAAATGCTTTCCCGTGCCACGTCTCTGCAGCGGGACGCTCAAGGCCGAAGTCCCTCAGCACACGCACCTCTGTGAGACTAGTGTCAAAAACTAGAGTCTGACGAGACACTTCACCTTTTCCAGCCATACTCTTGAATTCTGCCCGTGAGACGCTTTGGACTCTGTCTCCATTTCGATACCAAACTGGAGCGTGGTCAACAAACGAAACCCCCAGTTCGGCACCTAGAGCGCGAAGGTTTTTAACCAGAGCATCGATGGAACAACCAGAAGCTACCTCAGCAGCTTCGTCCACTCCAATCAAGAGAAAGCGTCCTTCCCGCAAGTCACGACCGGACTTCAGTTCGCGTCCATGGGCGGTCCACTGTTCTAGGAAGCGATCGACCTCTTTTAGCACCTCCGAACTTTCTTGGGCGTTTAGAGATCTACTTGAGGGAAAAACCCACAAACGACCATGATCGGGGAGTGACCTGAAACTGACCGACGGCACCGCTATTCCGCAGCCTCTACCGCTATTGGTGCGGACTTATCCAGAAGAATCGCTACCCATCGAAGGTCGGCTGTGTTTTCGAGCCATATCTTGACCATGACGGTCAACGGAACAGAGAGCAGGGCCCCAAGCGGCCCCCAAGCCCATCCCCAGAAGAGCAGTGAAAGCATGACGACGAGTGTCGAAAGCCCCAACCTCCGACCCATCAGATTAGGCTCTAGGATATTACCAAATACCATGTTCACTACCACATAGCCTGACATGACAATCAGTGCGTGTCCGATCGATCCGTAGAGTATGACACTTAGTAAAACTGCCGGGATGGCCGCGATCATCGAACCGACCGTGGGGATGTAATTCAATAGGAAGGCTGCAAGCCCAAGAAGAACTGGGAAGTCCAGTCCCCAGAAATACGCCCACAGCCCAAGAATCGCACCAGTGGCTAATGAGATCACCGTCTTTATTACCAGATAGGTTTTTACCTCGGACACGATCTTCTTGAGCCGATCATCCTGTTCATCTGAGTTTCTACTCAGGGATCGGAATTTATCTGGGAAAACTGTGGCTTCGCTGAGCATGAAAGCCATAATAAGAAAGACCAAAAACGTCATCGAAAGAAGCTGTGCTATCCGCCCTACTGCGCCACTGGCGAAGCCTATCACAGCTCCCGGATCAATTAGCTCTAATGTTATATAATCAGACAGAACAACATCCATCCGAGCTTCAACGTTTTTCACCCAATCCGACTGAAGTTGCGCAAGCGTATTCAGATAGTTCGGGAGTTCGCGCTGAAGTTCGGCAACGGATTGAGATGCAAAAGCTAAAAGAAGCCCTACCACAGCAACGTTCAGTAGAACCGGAATAACAATGGCTGAAGCCTTCGGAAACCGATGACTTCGAAGCCAAACCATCACCGGCAGACTGAGTACTGCCAGAAACAGGGCTAGGGCGGAGGGGAGTAGAATTGGTGCCGCTGCGCGCAAGCCGAAAACTACAACCACAAGGCATGCGAGACTGAACAACACCTGCGCTCCCGGAGCGTCCGTGCGGTTGAGATTCATGCGAGGCCGTTATAGTGACGGAGGGATTACACAAGAGTAGCGCGTTCCCTGTCTTAGTAACATAGCTTGACCTGTCATCCTATACGTACTCCCCATGTCCATGCCCGATTCTACGCTAGTGCCAATACCGGAGAGCGATCGCGAGCTATTGCTAGAATGTCGCATCGAGACTTTTAGCGCGGGTGGCCCTGGTGGGCAGCACCAGAATCGAACCGAGTCCGGGGTGCGCCTCGTACACCTCCCCACGGGTCTCCGCGTGACAGCCCGTGAGGAGCGTAGTCAGTTCCGAAACCGCGGCGCCGCCCTCCGCCGTCTCCGCAAGCAATTGCAGACTCTTAATCACAAAGATACACCGCGCACACCGACAAGAGTGCCTACTCGCGAAAAGAAAAAAAGGCGCGACGACAAGAAGCGCCGCAGTCATAGAAAACGACTGCGGAAACCTCCTCTCTCAGAAGAGTGAAACTTCCTTGCTACCAACTAAATCGGATGAACTCTAAGCCCACCCTAGCTGCGCTAAGCTATGAGCGTCATTCCAGATCTTCGTTGCATGACGAATTTGACCGCCATCGAATTCCATGACGTAAGCATAGTCTGCAACAACCCCTTTTCCCGTAGGAGGCACTGGCCCGCCCTCCCCCGTATGCGTAGCAGTGAACACCGCACAGGCCGCAACAGTGGAACGATCCTCATCTACACCGAAAGACTTTAGTTCGTATGCTGCGTCTGGAAGAGGACCAACCATGCCCTTCATCCACTCCGTATAGCCCTCGAGCGTATCTACCCCTTCAAGCGAACCCACGTGTTGAGCGGAAAATGTAGCATCCGGATGGCAGTACGCCTGACACTCAGCCCATCCCTTTCCGGTCTCACAGGCATCGAAGAATTTCGCAGCCACTTCTCTCATTTCACTCATTCGTCACTCCCTTATTCCCCTACGGGTCCGTCTTTCTAGTGAAGCACTTTTACCTGTCTGGTCTAACCCGCGCAAGAAGCCACTAGTGACGGATATGTGACCTATCGAGGTCACCGTTCTCGACAACTATTCGGCTTCACACTCACTAGGTTAGCTGTAAGTGGGCCCGCCAGGACTTGAACCTGGGACCTACCGATTATGAGTCGGCTGCTCTAACCAACTGAGCTACGGGCCCTAATGAAAAAAGATAGCGCACTGAGCCCCTGAGCGTCATGCACTTCATTGTCTTTAGTCCAGCTTGCAAATACAGACTATTGGACCGGGTCAGCGAGGGCTAACTTTTATGCGAGTAAGTTCCCCGTCCCCGACTGTGGGGAGGAAACCGTGCAAATGGAAGCTCGACAGCCATGAGGGTGCTCGTTGTCGGTGCCGGTGAGGTAGGATTTCATCTAGCTCAACGGCTCTCGGAAGAGCACCAGGACGTCGTCGTCATTGAGGCAGATCCTGAGAGAGCCCAGGCAGCTGACCAAAAGCTCGATGTACAGACAATCGTCGGTAACGGAGCCTCGATCTCGATCCTTGAGCAGGCGAAGGTCCGAGACGCTCAAATGCTCCTTGCGGTCACAAGCGCCGACGAAGTGAATCTTACAGCATGCTTAGCCGCGAAAAGAATGGGTGTTCCATACACCGTCGCACGGATCTCGAACCCAGACTATTACGAAGAGGGCTCAGTACTTTCGAGCGATCAAGTGGGAATCGACTTGATGGTCAATCCTGAGAGGGAGTGCGCCCGTGAGGCTTTTCTGCTTCTTCAAAACATCGCATTCACGGAAGTTGCTGAATTTGCAGGCGGACGGGTGCAGCTTGTAGGCCTCAAGGTACTTGATGGAGCACCTGTTGCCGGAAAAAGTATAGGGGAACTCCGCTCTCAGTTTCTCCCCACCGGATACCACTACGTCACCGCAGCGATAGTCAGGGATGGTCAGACTATCATCCCTCGGGCGGAAACCACTATCGAAGCGGGGGATCGCCTTTATTTGTTGGCTCCGACCAGCGAGATCGATCAAGTTCCTCCACTTGCAGGATATGATCGCTTCAAACTTAAGCGTGTGATGATCGCCGGAGGCAGCCTGGAAGGCCAATACATTGCCGAGTTGCTCGGACAACAAGGCATCGAATGCGCAATCCTCGAGCAGAACCGGCGGCGATGCGTTGAACTCGCAGAGCAGCTTCCGAAAGCTCTCGTGCTAAACGCCGACGCCACAGATCTGGAACAGCTCGAGATGGAGGGTGTCGAAGGAGTCGACGGGTTTGTATCCGCTACCGGTAGAGATGAGACGAATCTCCTCTCTAGCTTATTGGCCAAGCAGGCTGGAGCCAGGAAAGTTCTGAGCTTGGTTCACAAGTTTCAGTACTTGAAGCTGGAATCCACAGCAGGCGTAGACTCGAGCATTTCGCCTCGCATCTCAACTGTGAACGCGATCCTGAGAAGAATAAGGAGAGGACGCGTGATGACAGTCGCCTCGCTATCCGGGATTGAAGCAGAGGCTATAGAGTTTATGGTAAGCTCCGACTCCCGCATTGCAAACAAAGCTTTGCGTGACGTGGATTTCCCTAAGAATGGGGTAATTGGGATTATCCTGCGCGGCAATCAAATTATCCTGCCGAGAGGTGAGGACGTACTCACTTCGGGCGACGATGTGATCGTCTTCGCTAAACCCGAAGCGATCCCAACGGTCGAGGCGCTGTTCGACTGATGTCGCTTAGAAAAGTAGCGAACGTTGCTGGGCTACTTCAGGTATTCGTGGCCTGCTCCATGTTTTTGACTGGACTCGTTGCCCTTGCATATGCGGAAGGGGACGCAGCAGCATTCTTTATTTCTGGTACCGTAACCCTCATCGTTGGATCAGCCACCTACTTAAGCACTCGCTTCGATGACGAGGTCACCATCCGCGAAGGTTTTGCGATTGTGACTATGGCTTGGGCCACTACAGCGACCTTCGGAAGTCTCCCATACATTGTCAGTGGAGTCGTCGACTCTCCAATACCGGCGCTCTTCGAGTCGATGTCGGGATTCACGACTACTGGGGCAACAGTCTTTGCGGATATCGAAGCCCTCCCACACGGCATCTTGCTGTGGCGGTCTATGACCCACTGGATTGGGGGGATGGGCATCATTGTTCTCGTTATCGCCGTCTTGCCCTACCTCGGGATCGGAGGAATGCAACTATTTCGGGCTGAAGTATCGGGACCCACACCCGAACGACTGAGGCCTAGAATTACTCAGACTGCCAAGCTCCTATGGTTGGTCTACTTCGGAATGACCGCAGTCATTGTCCTGCTCTACCTGATCGGTGGCATGAGCTTCTTTGATGCTATAAACCATTCCTTTTCCACTGTCGCCACGGGCGGGTTTTCTACGAAAAACACCTCGTTTGCTGAGATGTCATCGTACATACAATGGGTCACGATCATCTTTATGTATATCGGGGGCGTAAACTACGCCTTGCATTTCCGCGCGGTTACGGGGGACATTCGATACTTTAGGGAATCCGAGTGGAAATTCTTCACTGCAGTGCTGATCCTTTCGGCCATTGCAGTGACCTCTCTCAACTTCTTTGCCGGAGATGCATCCGGAGAAAAAGCTATCCGTGATGGCCTGTTTCAGGTGCTCGCCATCACCACAACCACCGGATATGTGTCAGCAGACTACGAGCTTTGGGTTCCCGGGGCCCGCATGGTCCTTTTCTCGCTCTTCTTTCTTGGCGGAATGGCTGGAAGTACAAGTGGCGGCGTTAAAGCCCTGCGAGTGATGCTGCTGCTCAAGCAAGCCGCAAACGAACTGCGAAGACACCTTCACCCCCGGGCTGTATTAGTCACTCGGATCGGAAACAAGCCGGTAACAGAAGATGTAGCTGGCCGCATTATAAGCTTCTTGATGCTCTACCTCCTGCTATGCATGGCAGGTGCGCTCGCTTTGGCGATGACTGGAATCGAGCCACTGACAGCGATAAGCGGAAGTATCGCCTCAGTAGGTAACGTCGGCCCATCGTTTGCCGGACTCGGGCCCACAGATAACTATGGGTGGATGTCGGAGACGGGGCTCGGCGTTCTGACATTCCTTATGCTAGTAGGTCGCCTTGAGATTTACACTGTGCTACTTCTCTTCCATCCTGAATTGTGGAAGTCGAGGAAAGCTTATCACTAGGTCGCTTCTCATCACCGTCGGTATATGGATGACCGCCTCGACCGCGACGGTAGCACAACGCGTGGTCATGGTCCACGAGGAACCTCGTCATCGCCTCATCTACGACACACCTGATCTACGTGTCCTCGACGTACAGATCCAGCCAGGCGACACAACACTCTATCACACGCATAAAAGTCCAATCACATATGTGACGATAAGCACTTCCAGCACCGATCAGATGATCCTGGGTGGGGCATGGAACAACACACAGCCAATCAACCCACCACCCGGTCGTATCGGAGCGGTGAGAGCCGTTCAGTCTTACGCTGAGCAATCAATCACTCATCGGGTGACTAACGTCGGCCACACACTTTTCCGACTAATCGCCGTCCCTAGCAAGAGGTCAGGAACAGAAAACGCAGCGGCGTCAGGAACGATCCCCGGTGACTTAATATCGGAAAATCGATGGTTCCGGAACTCAGCTCTTAGTATCGCTGGTTATCAGGCCTCGACACGACATATCGCCCACGCACCAACCGTCCTAGTAATGGTCCGAGATGGAAGAGTTATCATCGAACGAGATGACGGTTGGATGACCTCTCTCGAGGCAGCCGGGCAGAGCACAATCATATCGGAAGATGAGCATTACCGTATTAGAAACGGGGGGCAGCAAACCTCTGACATCGTCTTCGTCGAGGTCCGCTGACTCGAACAGCAGCGCCCCAACGCTCACTGAGCCTTACTTCCGCGTCCCCTACTAGGCGCAGACGCCAAGGCGGCTACCTCATCATCGTCCAAATCACGCCAAGAACCTTTCTTAAGGGCCCCAAGTGCCAATGGACCGTAACGAATTCTTCGTAGACGCATCACCGGGTGCCCTACGGCTGACAACAGCCGCCGCACTTCACGCTTCCGTCCCTCAGTAACTACTAGTTTTAGCGTGGATGAAACCTTATCGGAATCAATGAGCCTTGCTCTAACTGCCCGCGCAAACCCATCGTCAAGCTCGATACCCGAAGTCAATCGGTTAATTGTGGCTGGCTCGAGAGTTCCCGCCACCCGAAGCCAGTATTCCCTCTCTATCTCCCCTCTGGGATGCGCCAAGGCATTACTGAGGTGCCCGTCGTTCGTAAGCAACAGAAGCCCCTCCGCATCCTTATCAAGCCTACCCACATAGCGAAGTTTAGACAGTTGGGACGGGAGCCTATCGTAGATCGTCACTCCACCGTGCGGATCTGCTCGGGTAGTCAGCACGCCAGCCGGCTTATGGAAAGCCACCCATCTCACTGGGCTAGAGCGGATCGGTTCTCCATCTACTGAGACCTTATCAGAACTAGGGTCGATGCGGACGCCCATTTGAGTAACGACTGTGCCGTTAACGGTCACACGACCAGCAAGCATCATCCGTTCGGCTTCTCTGCGAGATGCTCGACCGGATTGAGAGATATAGCGCTGGAGCCGCATTGGGTCAGACACAGATTTTAAGGTTCCAGCGGTCGTCCGCTTGGCAGATCCCCGTCATCTGAAGTGGTCTCTGATTCTGCAGCGACGAACGTCTCTTCAGCACCAACCGCCTGGTGCGGAACCTCTTGGTCTTCCCCTCCACCGTCCTCTTCCGCGACGGCTTCAACCCCAAGGGAAACACGATCACGCAAAACGATGGGCAGTTCGTCCGTCCGAGGCATATCCTCTAGCGATCCAAAGCCGAAATGTTCTAAGAAGAAAGACGTCGTGCCATACAAAAGGGGACGGCCCAGACCTTCTGCTCTACCCACCACGTCAATGAGGTTTCGGTCCTGCAGCGTCCTAATCACACCCGAAGCACTTACTCCTCGAATGTACTCAATCTCAATTCGTCCGATGGGTTGCCGGTACGCGACTATGGCGAGGGTTTCCAGAGCAGGGCCAGAGAGCCTAGAAGACTTGGGAACGTTGTCGAAGCGTTCTAGGTAGGGCGCATACTCAGCCCTTGTGAGGATCTGATACCCCTCAGCTAATTCACGAATCTGAAACGCGCGCGCTGCGTCATCATATTCCGCTCGCAGAAAGTGCAATGCTTCTTCAACCTGATCTTCGTCAAGCATCTCATCAGCGCGAGCAATTTCGTCTGGGCTCAACGGGGCGTCAGAGGCGAATAGCACAGCTTCAACGATCTGGTGTGAGTTCACGTTCTTGTTCCTCCCTCATCCTGCGAAGTCATTGGTTTGTGAAGCATATTTTCAGGTCCTTCGGCCTCTTCTGCCTCTAGGCGTTCGTTTCGTCGATAGATCCAAAGCTCACTGAACGGGCTAGCCTGCCTTAGAAACAGAATCCGACGCCTCGCCAGCTCAAGACCTGCCAAAAATGTCATTACCCCATGCGAACGATCTCTGAAATCCGCCAAGAGCTTCCCAAATTGAACTCGGGTGCCGCTTTTCAGTGCGTCGAGAATGAGGACTGACTTCTCCTCCATGGTCACTGGCCTACTTGATATTCGGTGCTGCCGTTCCGCCGGGATGGGGGTCTTAATGCTGAGTGCGACTTGGTAAACGTCCTCCCATGCCGTTTCCAAAGGGACCTCATCAAGGCTCTTCTTGGGGCGTGGAGGGACATACCCCTTCCCGAACTGGCGACTGCGATCAGCTTCTGCCGCTCTAAGTCTTTGCGACACGTCACGGATCTGTTCATACTCTAGGAGCCTACGGACCAACTCAGCCCTGGGGTCATCTTCATCCTCATCGGCCGAGCGCGGCAAAAGCACCTGTGCCTTTATGTGGATAAGAGTAGCCGCCATCTCCAAGAACTCCCCAGCTCCATCAAGATCGCTGACCCGTAGACCTTTGATGGCATGCAGGAATTGATCCGTGATCTTCGCGATCGGTATATCGAAGATCTCAACGTCCTGCGTTCTAATGAGATGCAATAGTAGATCGAGTGGACCCTGAAACCGCTCGATATCGACAACCAGGATTCCACCTTCCTGCTCCGATGAGTGATCCATCATCTTCAAATCCACAGCCGTATGAACCAGTCCGCCATCTCGCGCAGGAAATAGACCGGGCCGAACACTAGTCTCAGCGCACCCGGAACAAGGTAGATGATGCCCATTAGAGCCAGAATACCGTATTGCCCGAAGTGACGATACTGTTCGGCCAACCTGTCAGGCATAGCGTGCGCTATGACATGGGACCCATCTAAGGGCGGTATCGGAACGAGATTGAAGAAGGCAAGCACGAGGTTGATCATGATGCCGTACTCAAGTGTTAGAAAAGCGAAGTCCGCCATACCGGAAGGCAAGGCAAACTCTGATTGTGCCACCACTAAGAATGTCATCAGGACCGTTGATATCGCGGCCAGAATGAGGTTAGAAACAATACCTGCCAGAGAAACCCTGATATCCCCAAGTACATAATCACGGTAATTCGCTGGGTTTACGGGCACCGGCTTGGCCCATCCGAAGAAGATCCCGCTACCGGAAAGGTAGAGCAGAACAGGGACGATGAAGGATCCCAGCAGATCGAGGTGCGGGATCGGATTCAAAGTGATCCGCCCTAATTGCTCAGCAGTCCTGTCTCCTTCTTTAAGAGCCTGCCAAGCGTGGGCTACTTCGTGCACGACCACTGAGGCTATCAATACGAGTATAAGGATGAATGCTTCCATAAGTTGAATAAGCTACTCTCTACCTCGCGACAGTCGCACCCGTTGATCCAAGAGACGTACTCGCCTAGCTTTCTCAGCTGTCTTCCTAACGAAATAACTGCACTAACCGCAACAAATGCCGAATATCAAAAGTGCCAAGAAGCGTATGCATCTAAGCGCTGCAGCACGCCTCAAGAATCGGGCGGAACGCTCTCGTATCCGCTCGGCCATCAAGCAGGTCCGCTCTGCGGAAAGTGCCACCGAGGGTGCCGACAGCCTTTTGAAAGCAGTCGCCCTCCTCGACCGTGCAGCTACCCGACGCCTTTACCACCCGAATAGGGTTGCAAGGATAAAGAGCGGTCTGACCCGGCATGTAAACTCCCTGGCCTGAGGGCCTCCGAAGACGACACAGACCCTCAGTCAGAAACATAGAGACCCGGAGGCCTTGAGCCCCTGGGTCTCTTTTGCTTTCCAACATGTCCATCTCTGCTTTGATCAGACGCTCCAAACCACACGTCCATTTACGATCGTAAGGCACGGGCGACCTGTGAGGGACCAACCTGTGAAGGGAGTGTTACGGCTCTTGGAGAGGAACCTAGAGGGATCGACCGTCCAGGCTTTGTCTGCGTCAAACACCGTTACGTCCGCAGGCGCACCCTCAGCTAGTGTACCACCGGGTAGGTTGAATGCGCGCGCTGGTTGGCAACTCATCCGATCCACCATAGTAGCAAGATCGATCAAGCCCTCCTTTACAACGTGCGTTAGGATTATCCCGAGAGCGGTCTCAAGACCCACTATACCATTCGGGGCATCCGCAAACGCCGCTTCCTTTTCATCGTAATGGTGTGGTGCGTGATCTGTTGCAATCGTGTCTAGAGTTCCATCCGCTAGCCCGGCTCGCACTGCATCAACATCCTCCTGCGTCCGAAGAGGCGGATTCATCTTTGCCTCAGTCCGATATCCCTCAACTTCTTTTTCTGTAAGTACAAGATGATGAGGCGAAGCTTCCGCGGTTACATGGACCCCTCTAGCCTTGGCCTGTCTTATCATTTCAACGCCAAGGCTTGTGGAGCAGTGCTGTAGGTGGATGTGACCTCCGGTTAGCTCCGCAAGCATTAGATCACGGACAATGTGGATGTCCTCGGATGCGTTCGGCTTTCCCGCAAGACCAAGCCGAGAGGACGTCACACCCTCGTTCATATGCCCCTTCGCAGACAGAGTGAGGTCTTCAGGGTGGTCCGCGACTGGAATTCCGAAAGACTGCGCGTACTCGAGGGCGAGCCGCATCAAGCCCGAGTCCATCACTGGACTGCCATCATCCGTAATCGCAACGGCGCCAGCCTCCACCATCTCTCCCACCAACGCCAATCGTTTTCCCTCTCGGCCGACCGAAATACAACCGATCGGATAGACCCTCGCCTTCCCCGCCTTCTTCCCCTCAGCTACTACAAACCCCACACCTGCAGGATCTTCGATTGGAGGGTCGGTATTCGGCATGGCACAAATTGACGTAAAGCCACCGGCCGCAGCCGCAGCCGCTCCGGTTGCGATCGTCTCCTTGTGTTCTCCACCCGGCTCACGCAAGTGGACATGAACATCAATCAGACCTGGCGTCACCACTAATCCTGAACAATCGACCAACTGAGCGTCTTCATGTGTAGCCAGAGCGGAACTGAGTTCGGCCACCCGTCCATCTACGAGAAGCACATCGCGCGTGCCATCGATGTTCTGGCTTGGGTCGATAACTCGACCACCCTTGAGGATGAGCTTCTCACTCATGATTCGCCCCCCCGCTTCGCTGCTTCTGCCTTATCTAACTGACCGCCGGCGAGCAGATATAGAACCGCCATACGCACCGCTACTCCGTTGGTGACCTGATTGAGAATTACAGAATGCGAACCATCGGCGACATCTGAATCAATCTCAACTCCGCGGTTCATTGGCCCTGGGTGAAGGATCAAGAGGTCTCTAGGAGCAGCTTCCAGCTTTTTGGAACTCACACCCCAAATCCGATTGTACTCACGTAGACTCGGCACGTATCCAGACTGCATCCGCTCAAGCTGTAGCCGGAGAATATTCAGGACATCCGCCCACTGGATTGCATCTTCGATTCGCGAAAAAAACTGGCACCCGAGTTCTTCCACCATCGAAGGCAGCAGCGTTCTCGGTCCGCAGACCGCGACCTCAGCACCCAGAGTACGAAGGCCATAGATATTCGATCGGGCTACACGAGAATGGAGAATGTCTCCCACTATACAGACCTTGAGACCCTCCAAGTGCCCCATGTGATCTCTCATCGTGAGTAAATCAAGCAAGCCCTGTGTGGGGTGCTCATGCCATCCATCACCTGCGTTAATGACGGTGGAGGGTATCCTCTCGGCCAGGAAACGTGCTGCGCCTGAAGCACCATGACGCATTACGACCATGTCTATTCGCATCGCCTCTAGGTTCCGCGCAGTATCGACTAGCGTTTCCCCCTTCACCAAGGACGAACCAGACGTTGAGATATTGACCGTATCAGCGCTCAACCTTTTTTCGGCGAACTCGAACGATACCCGTGTTCGGGTCGACGCTTCGAAGAAGAGGTTGACTATGGTTTTTCCTCTCAGGACCGGGACCTTCTTTATACGTCGCTCAGAGATTTCCTTAAACGGTTCCGCCGTATCAAGTATCTGGAGGATCTGATCAGCACTGAGTTTCTCAAGCCCAATCAAATCCTTACCTAGCGGTGAAACGGTATTGGTCAAGGATCCTCCGAGGTCGTCTGAATAAGAGCGACGCCAAGGTCACCATCGAGTTCTGGAACAAGGACCTCGACTCTCTCACCCTCATGCATCTGCATTTGCCGACCGGTAATATCAGGTTGTATCGGGAGTTCGCGTCCACCGCGATCAATAAGAACGCAGAGAAGTATCTTTCCGGGTCGACCCCAGTCACTCAGTTCATTCAAGGCGGCTCTGGAGGTTCGACCTGTGAATGCCACATCGTCGACGATCACAACGCACTTGTCGTCAATGCCACCAGGGGGGAGTTCGGTAGCGCCGATTATCGGTCTGGGGCCGACCACCTCTAGATCGTCACGGTAAAGCGTTATGTCGACAGAGCCCGTCTCTATGTGATCACCTTCTATCTGTTCAATCTCAGCCCGGATCATCTCAGCGACGTGAGTCCCGCGTCGATGAATGCCCATGAGCACCAGATCCTCTGTGCCGCCGTTTTTCTCCACGACCTCTCGAGACATCCGTGCTACCGCCCGACGAACGTCGGGCTCACTCATGACGCGGATGCGATTCGGTGTCGGCATCAGTTCCTTTCCTGGGGAAAGGGGGTCGGGTTTACCTAAACACGACCACCTACGGCTGCTAGCGGAAAGTTCGGCCTTAGCGCCTCTAGGGTCAACGACCTACAACCCTTTTAAACAAGGCCATGCCCCCCCATTGTTCTGATGCCTTTGTCTTCCCCAGTGAGTTATCCATGCAGTTGTCAACCATCGCTCGCTCAATCGCCTTCGGTTTATTCGCGTTCTCATTGCCTCTCCCTCTTCTAGCGCAGAACCAAGGAGAAGCACCCGCGGTGATCCTTTCCGACATCCCGTTCGATATAAAGGTGCTCGGTGAAGGCTCTGAGCGCTCTCGATTCGAGGTACGAAACCACGCTGGCGAAATACTCTCCAGTGGAACCGTTCTTCCTCGGGAATCAGCTAACGCTGAAGGCCTGATAGTCGGCTCTCCCGAAGAACTACCTCTCACTGTAACCGTCGGAAACGAATCGTTCACGGTCGATGCACCCGTCATCCCTGGATGGGCATCAGTTCTCCCCCCCCTCTTGGCGATCGCACTGGCTCTTATCTTCCGAGAGGTCGTAACCGCGCTCTTTGCTGGAGTGTGGCTAGGAACCTTTTTTGTCGTGGGCTTCAATCCGCTAACGGCCACTGGGCGGCTTGTTGATCTATTCCTAGTCCCTGCGGTCGCTAACGCCGACCACGCAGCGATCATGGTGTTCACGCTCTTCTTGGGAGCTATGGTCGGTATAGTATCCCGAAACGGCGGTACGCAGGGGATTGTTAAGGCCGTAGAACCGCTGGCCAGTAGCCCGAAGCGAGGAAAGCTTGCGACCTGGTTAGCGGGGATGGCCATATTCTTCGACGACTACGCCAACACCCTCATAGTTGGCAATACGATGCGGCCGATAACGGATCGTCTAAAGATCTCACGCGAGAAACTCGCGTATCTCGTCGACTCGACGGCCGCGCCGGTGGCCGCACTGGTCCCGGTCTCAACATGGGTTGGGTACGAGATCAGCCTCATAGGGGACGGACTCTCGATAGCTGCCGCCCAGACACCTCAAGCCGCTGGCGTCCTTCTCCAGACGAGTCCGTTCAGCATTTTCCTTCAAACCATACCCTACCTCTTCTACCCCCTGCTCGCTTTAGCATTCGTGTTCATGACCTCGATAAGCGGGCGTGATTTTGGACCCATGGCGCAAGCAGAGGTCAGGGCGAACGCTGGTAAGGGCCTGCATGCGACCAACGCGGCCCTTCCGATTGACACGGCGCTTGAAGAGATGCAACCGAAGTCGGGGGTACCGCAGCACTGGTGGAACGCTGCTCTTCCAGTGCTTTCCGTCATTCTCATCGTCCTCGTGACCCTATACACCACGGGGCGCGCCGGAGCGGGACCAGAGGCCGAACTGAGAGACGTGTTCGCACAAGCCCAATCGTACAATGCTCTTCTTTGGGGTTCATTTGGCGGAGCCGTCGTGGCGATTGCGTTATCACTCGGCCAGAAACTCTTGAATCTCCGCGAATGCATTTCTGCGGCGGTGGGAGGATTCAAATCAATGATGATCGCTATGATCATCCTCGTACTCGCTTGGTCCCTAGGTTCCGTTACTGAGGCGATTGGAACCTCTCTGTTTCTGCAGACCATCCTTTCTGATCGGATAGCAGTGCAGCTCATCCCCGTTATTGTTTTCGTCACATCCGGAGCCATGGCGTTTGCAACTGGCACGTCCTGGGGCACCATGGCGATCATGCTACCGGTTGCGATACCCCTCGTTGTTGGCTTAGGAGGATTAGATGTGCTTCCAGGAGGTGCTCTCGACGCCATCCTGCTTGGAAGTATTTCCTCAGTCTTGGCGGGAGCGATATGGGGAGACCACTGTTCTCCGATCTCAGATACGACCGTGCTTTCATCTACAGCTTCTGCCTGTGATCACGTTGACCACGTAAAAACCCAGCTCCCCTATGCACTAGTAGTCGGTATCCTCTCTATGCTTCTAGGCAACATTGGTACTGCGTACGGACTGCCACCAATTGCAGGGCTCGCTATTGGCGTAATACTGCTAGCGATCTTGTTGCGCACGGCCGGGGTATTGGTTCACGATCCTCAGTCCTAAGAGGGTTCATACTAGAGAGGGTCCTGTCTGAAGATAGGTCACAAGCAACACTCTACCCCCGTGGTCAAAAAAGAGCGCTAAGGATCAAAGCGGGCTTCCGCGATGCTCCTAAGGAACGGCCTCGTGGGGTCACCCATCCCCTCTCCCACAGCCCAATCGTAGGAAAAAAGCACTACGCCTCCTACGTCCTCCGAACGTGCAATGTCGATCATTCCGATGGTGGCCTCTATCGTGTTCATGTACGCTCCGATACCGGCCCACACCCTCTCGCGGACCTGTACTGCACTCCTAGCAGTCCGGACAAGTTCACGAAAGCGCTCTGGGTCCCGCGTGTAGGCCATTGGAACCGCGACGTCGATAATTCCCTGTTCCAGCCACTCAGGCCATGCCTGGAAACGATCGCTAAGTGCAAGCTCAGTGTCCGCGATCACTGCCGCAGAGATAGTGAGGTGTGGATTGAATGCCTTAACATCCCGATAAATACGCTCTACAAGGTGAGTGATATGCCCGCGCCTAAATTGATTCCACAGTTCTTCCTCACCGTCCACAAACGCATAAAGATCTGATTCATGTGCCTGGTTAAGCTTTACCCAGCGTTCCTCTGTAAGTTGGCCACGGAGCCAAATACGAAACCGGTCAATGGCACCGATTGAATAGTCGTAACTAGCTGACGGGAAGCGTATATAGTCGAAGTGTAAACCATCGAGATCGTAACGTCGTGCGAGGTTCATCCAAATCGCGTGGACATGGTCCTGAACTGCTGGATGTGACGGACTGGTGTACACTCCTTCAACCGTAGAAGAATTTTCTTCAGCATACTGAATGAGTCGGTCGACAAAGTGACTCTCAAACGGATCGACCGCAGCCAACTCCCGGCCGAGTTCACGTGGCACAGAAAGCCATTCCGGATGTGCGTTAACGATATGGTCGGGGCTTTGGGGTAGCTCTGCCGGCCCCCAAACGAGGTGAGTGTTGACCCACGCATGAACCGCTATTCCACGAGCGTGTGCCTCTCGAATCACAAATTCCAAAGGGTCGAATGAAGCAGGCTCACGCACTGACTCGCCACGTGGCTCGAGCGACGATTTATAGAAGGCATCCCCTCTTCCTCTAACCTGAATAACCAGTGTATTAATCCCGCTACGCTCCGCCTCCACGATCATCCCCAGGATGGCTTCCTTCGACGTCATCGTGAAGCGGACTACCCAAAGAGCACGAACCTCATCAAATGTTCG
>DEBI01000123.1:0-7034 GCA_002348465.1 Gemmatimonadales bacterium UBA2960
AAAAATTTAGGCCCGCTTTTTACGTTTCTTCGGTTTACGACCCTGATTCGGGTGGCCTAAGTGTTTCCAGGTCTCACCTCGACGGAGCATGTAGATAGTGCTGGACGAAACATCGAGCTTCTTTGCCCAGACAGACCCTGGACTACCCCACCTGTCTTTTTCTTCGTCCCAATCGTCTAGAACTTTTTTTGCCTGCTTGAGAGTCAACTCGGAGTGAGGCGATCTTTCCCCACGAAGCCAAACATTCGACCCCTTCCACCGCCCAACCCGTTGGATTGGACCACCGAATTTCCGGCCTGTATGACCGAGGCAGTAGTGCCGGACCTGATCTACTGAGAACCTCGGATACCTTCGCGATATTTCTGTGTACAGGTGTCCTTCTTCGGCCAATTTCCGCCACTTTCTAACCAATTTCTCGTTGGGCTTTGCCATGCTAGCTCAAGCAACTTTGCTCTATCAGAAATAAAGAAACCACAGGCGGCTTATACCTCTCGCCTGAATCAGTTCCTTACTAAAAGGTTAAAGGAATCGCTTTAAGTTCTTGGCTCGAATCAATCGAGGTTAAGGGGCATGGGAGCTAACGGATGCTACTCGGCGGCTATTAGCCTATGAGCGAAACGTTGACGAAATTTGACAACCTTGGGAGCGATCACAGCCTCACAGTATGGCTGTCCGTCGTTTCGCTCGAAGTAGGCATCGTGATAAGGCTCGGCCGCATGAAAGACTTCTAAAGGAGCTATCACGGTAACAATCGGGTCATGCCAAGGACCTTCCACACCTAGCTCGGCAATCACGTCGCGAGCTATTTCGGCCTGCCTATCGGAGTGTGTAAAGATTGCCGATCGATATTGGGTACCCACATCTCCACCCTGCCGGTTGAGTGTCGTTGGGTCATGGATGCCAAAGAAAATCTCTAGCAGATCAGCATACCCAATGACTTCAGGATCAAACTCAACCTGAACGACCTCAGCGTGTCCCGTGGTGCCTGTGCACACCTGCTTGTAAGTCGGCTCCAACGTGTGCCCACCGGTATAGCCAGACTGCGTACTCCTGACGCCCCTGACCAGATCAAAAACCGCTTCTAGACACCAAAAGCACCCACCCCCAAGGGTAGCGAACTCGGATCCCATCACGAGATCACCTTTGGACTATCCTTGCTGGGGCGAGTCCATGGCTCCCACTCAATGCCCCGCACGTATTTTTGAATCCAACGGATCTCCTCAACATCACGCGTGCGCTGATGACGTGGCTCTCGGAAGCCGTGTGGTTCCCTTGGGAAGCGGATATATCGCGCTGTCTTGTCTTGGTCTCGCAGAGCCTGAAAGAACATCATGCTCTGCGGCTCTGTGTCCGTGCGATCATTCATGCCGTGCAGGATAAGCGTAGGTGTCGTGACATTCGCCACATGAGTTAGCGCCGACCGATACCTCCACTCCTCTGGGTTATCCCAAGGAGTACCGCCTATATACCAAAGTGAAACGTCGTGATTGAATCCTGGGCCATACTCGGATGTCCAATCGGAAACCATTGCGCCCACCGAGGCACCCTTGAATCGCTCTGTCTGGGTTATCGTCCAGCCTCCAAGAATACCACCGTAACTCCATCCTCGAAGACCAAGTAAATCCTCGTCGGCAATGCCCTGATCAATGACCGCATCGACACCAGTCATGAGGTCCCAGTAGTCCCCTCCACCTATGTCATTCATATTGCCACGGAGAAGCTCGTCAGTGTATCCAGAACTGCCACGAACGTTCGGAAATAGTTGGGCGTAACCGAGGCCAGACCAAACTTGGGTCCGCGCGTTGAACGTATTAGTGAAGACACCCGCCGGGCCTCCATGAATATGTAGTAGCAGAGGCAAGTGCTCCGAAGCACCTGCCGGCAGCGTAAGAATTCCCTCAATCTCGCGTCCATCACGACTCTTCCATTGCATGAGTCGTGACTGCCCCAAAGCTATATCGGTCGAAACCCAAGGATTGGCTTCAGTCAGCTTCGTGCCATTATCTCCGTTAGTAGGCCCAACCCAGACATCTGGGGGTATGCTCCAGTCCTCAGCGACATAGGCCATCATGGACCGGTCCGCCGAAAACGAGGAGGGAGCGAGAGAGCCCTCGTGCTCCGTCACCTTTTCAACGCGTTCGCTCGCAAGATCGAGCCGGTAGAGGTTGTTGTTGGTTCCCTGGAGCCCACTGAACAGCAGGGCTGAACCATCGGAGGTCCAGACGAACTGGCGAATATTTCCATCGAACGCACCTGACACGATCTTCTTACGTCCGGACTCGATATCCATGACCCATATCTTGTCTAGTCGCAGCTCCCATTCACCATCGCTTGGTGCCTCATAAGCAATACGGCGACCATCAGGAGCCCAGGTCAATCTGCCCTCAGGAGAACGATTATCCGTCAATTGTCGGGTCTCCCTGGATTCTATATCCAGAAGATAAATCTCTGAGAGGTTACCCTGATTTCGGCGATTTTCTGTTCTCGCCGTGAACACAATCGAGTTCCCATCCGGAGCGACGGAAAACGACCCGATACGGTTCTCAGACTCCGTCAGCCGAGTCTCTCGCTTGGTATCAACCTCGAGGCTCCACAAGTCGTTCCATTCCCCTTCGGTCTGACCGTTCGGCCCCTCGTCGACGAAGATCGCATCACTCCCGGCCTCGTGCTCCTTGTCCTCCTCATCGCTTCGCCTGTGTGATGCCAGGAAGACAATTCGTGTGCCATCATCTGTCCACTGGTACGAGCCGACCGCTGTCTCGTGATCACTCAGCTGCACTGCCTCCCCACCGCTCGTGCGCATGATAAAGAGCTGTCGTTTATCATCCACAATCCGAGTAAAAGAAAGCCGCTCGCCGTCGGGTGAAAACTGAAACGCGCTTCCCCCGTCCTCTCCAATGAACGGCCACGGCTCCTCGCTTCCATCCGAAAGCGCTTTCCACCAAGTAGTATTCCTCTCGTTCTCGTCCCAGTCGAGTTCCGATTTCGAGAAAAGTACCCAACTGCCATCCGGGGAGATGAGGGCACCGCCAACCCGAACCATGTCCAAAGCATCGTCGGTCGTCATTGGACGAAGATCCTGACCGACAACGGGTGTCACTACGATAAAGAACGTTAGAAAAGCCAGAACGTTGCGCACAGTATCCTCCTGAAGCTTAATTCGGGGCCACATCGTTACTCAACGTTTGACAGCACGCAAGAAGTCAAGCGATCGACCTTCAGGTCTTACGGATTTGACGACCCTGAAACAACCTGCTTCATGATCTGAAGAGCCGCATCTACATCTTCTTCCGAAAGATCACGGTGAAGCACAGCACGCATGCCATGCTGATCGCTCGGTAGCATATACAGGCCGCGGCTATAGCAGTCAGAAGCAAAGTCACCAGCGTCCATCTCGACCTCAAAGCGGACGATGTTGGATTGAACACTGGCCATGTCCACAGAGAAGCCAGCGGTGCTCTGCAAAGCCCGTGCGAAAAATGCTGCTCGCTCCACATCAATGCTAAGGTCACCACGATGGTGCTCTAGGGCATGAAGGGCTGCTGCCGCAACCATCCCCGATTGCCTCATGCCTCCGCCAAACTGCTGCTTGAAACGCCGTGCACGGTCAATAAAGGGCTTCTCACCTACAAGAGCTGACCCGATCGGGGCACCAAGACCCTTACTGAAGCATACGTTCACAGTATCGAACGGCTCAGCGTAGACGCTAACATCCACACCGGACGAAGCAGATGCATGCCATAGACGCGCGCCATCGAGGTGCAGTGTCATGCCGTGAGCCCTACCAGTCTCACATACGTTCCTCAGTTCATCGAGCGGCCAAATAGTGCCGCCCGCTCCATTGTGAGTGTTCTCTATACAAAGGAGGGTCGGCGGTGATAATAGGGTCGACGGATTAAAGGGATGCGCTCTGCCAAGAGTTTCTATCAACTGGTCGGCTGTAAAGACACCATTCACCCCATCAAGCGGTCGCATAGTGACACCGCTCAGTGCTGCCCCGCCGCCGCCTTCACTCCTTACGATATGCGCTCGTCGCTCTAGTACGACTAAGTCACCCGGCTCGGTGTGCGTCCTAATCGCAATCTGATTGGACATACTCCCAGTTGGAACAAACACAGCATCTTCTTTGCCCAAAAGGTTAGCAACAACGGCTTCCAGTTTGTTCACAGTCGGGTCATCAGCATAAACGTCGTCGCCGACTGCAGCACTCAACATGGCCTCGCGCATTTCCGGCGTTGGCTTCGTCACAGTGTCGCTACGCAGATCGATCATTGGGGGTCCCTCTAATGGTGCAGATGCGCCCGAAGCTCCACCGTCCGGGAGAGCATGGCAAGACGCCAAAGATAGTGGCTTAAAATGGAGTCGAACTTGACGGGACAGTCACACGCCCTCAGATGAAAGAGGCTCAAATTGCGCTTGGAGTTACCCAATGCCCCGTTTCCCAGAAAACAGTTCCCGACGAAAACGGCTTATCCGTCTGTCTACAGCCCTAATCACAACACTGGCTGTACTAGGCGGCTGCACCAAAGATGAGGTGTCGCCAGATCCCGATGCTGAACTGCGTCGGGACCCGCTGCTGAGAGCGGGCAATTACGCAGAAACCGCACCTGCCCGTTTTCAGGTGAGCCTGGAGACATCTGCCGGAAATGTGCTGATCGACGTTCATCGAAGATGGGCACCACTAGGGGCGGACCGGTTTTACAGCCTAGTGCGCGGCGGCTACTACAACGACGCTCGGATCTATCGAGTCGTTGAGGGATTCATGGCTCAATTCGGGCTCAATGGAAATCCCTACGTAAATCAGGTTTGGAAGTCGGAATTCCTAGTAGACGATCCGGTTATAGAAACTAATTCGCGGGGACGTGTAGCCTTCGCCAAGGGGGGACGGCACACACGAACGACCGAAGTCTTCATCAGTTACAAAGACAACACGGCACTCGACAACGAGGGATTCTCACCATTCGGCGAGGTAGTCGAGGGCATGGACGTGGTGGACGCCTTCTATGCTGGATATGGGGACGGCCCTCCAAGGGGCGACGGCCCGTATCAGGCTATGGCCGCTGCCCGCGGCAACGATTACTTGGACACCGAATTTCCTTACCTGACAAGGATCACTCGCGCGAGTATAAACGAGCAGAACTGATTACTGAGTTGGATCTGCCCTCCCGGACCCGCAAGGTCCGGGAGGAGGTTCTTTCTGTTTCATAAAATCAGTCGCGCGTATACCTCCGCCACCGCAGCTATCTCTCGGTTGGCTGCTCCATAAGCGCGTTAAAGAGCAACTTATAAGTACCGTGGGTCTGCGCCCGATGTTGAGTCCGAAAACCAAGCATAAGAATTGTGCCCTCGCCCTTGTTAATAACCGCTACCGCAGCCCTTTCTGCTATCGTCTGCTCACCTAGTAACCAGCCACTCTCCAGAATATCGCGCTCAGGATACGTAGCTAGCCGATGCACATCTGAACTGTAGGCTCCAGCACGTGTATCGTAGACTTGACCACCGGCCAAGAAAGCTGCGAGAGCACGATCAGGCATCCCGAAGGCGAGCGGATGCTCATTGTCGACATTAATCCTAAGGGTTGCCCCGGGTGCCCAGAAATCTCTACCCCACAGCCCTTCTACGTGGTTGCTCACCGGAACGTCCAAATCCTCAAGCGCTAAATCACCAGCCTCGGAAAATGTCACCAGCATGCCACCGTTATGGACGAACTCGTCTAGAGCAGTAATACCCGCTTGGCCAAAACCACTCCGGTACGCGGGCGGCGCAGCCTCCGGGTCATCACTACCGTCGACCATCATTTCCCTAGAGTCACTCGGCAGAATGATTACGTCCCATCGCTCATGCAGGTCTCCTCGCAAGATCTCCTCGTCCATGATGGTCGTGTACTGGAACTCAAAATCTTCAAGGAGTAATCGCGTCCAACCCTCATCCATATTCCCACCGTAGTAGCGCTGGAACATCCCGATGCGCTGCTGGGAAAGCGGATAAACCCCAGTCCCGTCGAGTGCAGCCGCGGGGAGCGGTGCGAAATTGACCCCCGTCTCTTCAGCGATCTCACGAACGACTTCTATGTCCACACCGGAACCCACGAGAAAGTCACCCATTTGAAAATCACTCCCGTCCGTGCGCGCGCGACTCACTGTAGCCCCTGCAACGAACAGCCGATTTACCGCTTCGAATGAGTCGTTGAGTTGAGTATCTAGCACGTATCCGCCTGCACCTTCAGCTACGTCACCAACAGGATTGATCTCACTGGAGACAGTCGTCAGTGGGGCCACGACTGCGGTGCTAACCGGGTCAACGCGCACACCCATGAACTCTGAAATGTTATCCGTAGTCATATCGTACGGGCGGATCGGATTACCATCCCGGTCTCGTGTATAACTGTTATCTGGATAATAAGTCTTCCCTAGCAGCCATCGGATGACGCCCCTTTTGGGCTGGGCTAGGGATACCACATAACTACCCTCTCCATACACGCGCCCCTCGTGTTCGAACTCCCGACTCGCTTGATCGATCGTAATACCCTGAAGAAAGAGCTTGTTGACCATCTTCTGCATGGTGAGTGGATCGTGTTGCTCTGCAGGAATGATGAAAGCTTTCGTTTCTCCCTCCTTTCCTCGCTCTGTCTGTCGATTCGCCTTGTTGAAGGCGTTACGTAGAACCGTCTCTCGGTTCTTCGCAGCAATCTCTAGCGGGGAGAATGTGGCAACGACTTGTCGGTCAACGATGTCGCGGACACGCCACCAACCACCCTCCCACGGGTTTGGAAAGGTGGTCTGCATCTCATATTCAGGGAGCTGTCGCGATCCCACCAACTGATCTGGATGTACATACAGTGGGGTCGCGAGACGGGCACTAGCTGACTCGGTCAGCATCCCTGCTATGTTGTGAAAAGGCGTGATCCAGTGGAACCCGAAATGTCCCCAACCAGAGTAAATCGCTGCTCCAATCGCGCCCTCGAGCTCGTGCTCGTCCATCTTGTACGCCATGTGAGCGCCATACCATGCCATCTCACGCCAGACGAGGGGATC
>DEBI01000123.1:7433-14048 GCA_002348465.1 Gemmatimonadales bacterium UBA2960
TCGATGAACGCCTGCGGGATCCAGTCGCGGAAAAGGAGGCGAGCGACGTACTGTGACTCGACCGTGTTTTGCATGAAAGCATCGCGGTTATTGTCGTGTCCGATGTAGTGATGGTAGAGTTCCGGAAGCCCTACAGCCTCATATTCAGTTCCGACCCACTGATCGTACCAGTCGGTGACAATATTGATGCCGTCCGGATTCATCCCCGGGACAATTATTGAGAGCGTTTCATCTAGGATGAGCTCAATCTCAGCGTCGTTCCTGGTCGCAAACTGGTACATGACCTCAGCCGCTGACTGGCTTCCCGCCACCTCAGTGGAGTGGAGAGCGTAGCCTTGAAGGAAGACGACCTTGCCATTTTCCACCGCTCGGTCGACCTCAGCCGTTGTTCGGCCTCTCGGATCGGAAAGGATATCATTCATTCTCCTAATCTCGTCTCGGTTCGCCAAGTTTTCGGGAGATGATACGTAGATAACCAAGAATGGATTGCCGAGAGTCGATTCTCCGACTTCTTCAACCACTATACGATCGCTCGCGTCTCCGAGTAGTTCATAGTACTCCACAAGCCGATCCCAACGCGCGAGCTGACGGTCCGCCCCCATCTGATGTCCAAAAAACTCTTCTGGTGATGGGATAGCTCCATCAACAGGAGCATCCTGAGCATGCGTCTCAATAGGCCCCAAGGCCAGCACAAAGCTCAACAAGAGCGCACCAAGAGGTGTACATCCTTTAATTCCAATACGGTTCGGGGCAAGCATCATCAGTATCTCTGAGAGTTCACAAACATCATTCAGACAGCCTAGAGGCCAGTCCGTAACCAGACAAGCCAGTTCACAGTGGATCCACAGAGGAGGGAGTCGACCCCAAACTCCAGAGCTAACTCACACAGTCAGCGCATTCGGGGGCTTCCGGAAAAACTAAGAGCCTTTCGTAAGGGATCTCGCCTCCACATACGGTACACATCCCGAACACCCCTTTTTCGATACGCCCAATTGCGTCGCGAAGCTGGGACAGGCGCACCACTTCTCGTTCCCGCAACCCTTTAGAAAGACTCTGGTTCTGTAACGAATCCATCCGTGACAGTCTTCCTACTGCAGCTTGGTCCAGTTCGACCGTCTGGAGAGCTTCATCGGTCACTTTCATGCTCTGCTCAAGGCGGACTAACTGCCGTTCCAGTTCAACCCGGATTTCGATTATCTGGTCAGTGGTCCGTTGATGCTTCATGCAAGTAACAAGGGCTATACTGCGGCACTCATAGAGTTTTCCATTCTTCACTATCAACCCAGTCACGCAGCCTCCGGATCCTGTCTGGACCAATACGACAACATCCTCCGACAATTGTCGCGCCAGCGCAGATCGAAGCCTTAATGGCGTTCATCCACGATTCACCAGAGCCCCGCCACGACCGGGTGGGAGCGTCATAATTCTCACCTGAATTAGGGTACACGATAATCGGCAAATCTGTCGTGGAGCGGATCTTATGAATCAGGCTGGGGACAAGACGTGGTGCCGTGCAATTGACCCCGACCGCAGCGACACGCGAAGCTCGGTCGCATAGAGCGGCTACCTCCTCGATCGGCGTACCATCCCACAAGTGACCCCCATCACCGCAACAAAAACTCAGCCAAGCCCAGCGTTGGCCGTCCGCCTCCAAAATATCGAGGAGAAGCTCTGCTTCCATCCCATTCGGAATCGTCTCGCACGCCATGATATCAGGACCACTGTCAGCCAAAACTGTCCAGCGGTCTTGATGAAAAGCCTTTATAGCACCAGCGTCGGCTTCATATCGTCCGTTGTACTCTGATCCGTCAGCCAGAAATGCTGCATAAGGTCCGATACTCGCTGCTACTATGGGACTTAGAGTAGATGAAGGCTTCCGCTTGTCTATCGCCTCACGCGCGAGTTCAGTTGATCGAGCAAGCAGTGAAGTTGCCTCATCTCGCCCGATTCCGGCCGCAGCGAAACCAGCACAAGAAGCCTGATAGCTAGCAGTCGTTATACAATCAGCCCCGACATCCAAATATCGTGTATGTGCCATCAAAATGGCTTCCGGATCGTCACGCAGTAGCCTGGACGACCAAAGCTCGTCCGCCAACACATGACCTTGGTCCTCCAGCGCGGTTGCGAGTCCTCCATCGAGTATCACCAGCCCGCGGGCTTCGAGAATGCGAACGAACGGATCCGAGTTCATCGTACTTCAAACGACATGATCGAGTCTAGTCGGGGGAATTTTCTGTCTAGGAAAGCGTTGCCAGAGGCCGCTATCGAATCTTCCCACTGCATAGGGTCGTCCCCATACGCTGCGTATAATGCATCGACCGTTTCCATCCCAGAGATCACTCTGCCTACAGGTGGAAAGCCGATCACTCCAAGCCAAGAAAGTTCATCTAGGTATGAATTATCGCTGCGATTGATGAATAGAATGCTCGACCTAGATCCAATGCCCCCTCTAGCGAAAGAAACCGAACCACGGACGTTGCTCGCCTTAGTCGGCTCGTCGACAAGTCCTTTCTGCACCCATTCGGCGTCGAAAGATGGCTGCCCTGAATATCCAAACTGTGCGTAATTATCGTTCACGCGGTAGATCCGAGAACCTTCCCAATATCCAATCCGGGCTAGGGTCCAGACCCTGTCTACAGCGACGGGCGACCACTCCCGAACGAATTCAACCTCGAAAGGACCCGAGCTCGTCTCGAAAATGACATTAAACGTCTCGGGTGAAGAATTTGTTATATCAGGTCTCGAGTCACAGCCGATCAGCATGAACACGAGTGACGCCAGTGCTGTCCCATAAAGCCGACGAACCTGTCTATTTATCAAAGCCACCACATTCTCCGAAGCCGAAGTCTAGCCCGCGGATGAATCAAGCCAACTGGTTTCGGTTCCCACGTTAATCGCGAGATGGGCCCCGGGACCATCTGAGGCAGCGCCATGCCAATGCTCAAGCCCCGCCTCAATTACCACCACGTCACCCGGATCAAGTACGAGCTCTTTACCCGCTCGATCCATCACAATACATCGTCCACTGAGGCCGAAGAGTAGCTGTGTATCGTTATGTGTGTGCCAATTCGTTCGAGCGCCACTTTCGAATGATACTCGATAGAGCCTGACCGACTCGTCGTCTTCACGACCAAGCAGCCTCTGCATTGTAGCAGGCAATACGAAGTTCTTTGGGTCAGCTGGCTTATGAGGGAGTGAGGCCCCACTGATGTGCTTCATCGGTATTGCCACATCTCAAGTTCAAGTGTCCGGCGCAATCGAACTTTTAATGAAAGAACGCATGGCATTACAGGACTCTCGCGGTACACGCTAACTAGAGCCCCTAGCCGCAATCGACTCCCGGATCGCACGCGCAGTTATCTCGGCCCTATACTCGACTAATCGTTGACCGTTTTCTACGGTCCGCTCAAGGGGATTAAGGTCGACCCCATTGATACTGAAGAGTCCTGCCTCGATACGCTGCCGCGCTCGGATTCGCTCTGGATCAGTAGTCGAGATGATGGAAGAGTAGTGGTAGTCATCGTGATACTCGTTACGTGTCGCGACACAATTGTCAGGCTGCTGGAAGATGCCCAACTCCTCCTTTAGAAAGTCGCAGCTGTACATATCCTCCGTGTAGTACTCAGGTATGAAGTGCACAGTCGCCGGGCCGTCGGCCCAGCGCTCATTCAGTGAAGCAGTCACGTTTTCCATCCCCCGCACGTTTCCGCCACTGTCCCCAATTAAGACAATGTCTCTAAATCCATGTGCTTCCAGAGATGCCACAACATCCGTCAGCAGCGCCTCGAACGTTTCTTGTCGCACGGAGATCGTAGCGTGATACCGCATGTGACCACTCGGCGGATCAATGCCACCTTCCGGAACGAACTTCACTATCGGCGCCACCAGCGCATTCCCCAGTTGCTCAGCAATCGCTTTAGTCGTCGCACTTAGAACAAAATTGTGCTTTCCCGAAGCGACATAGGGCCCGTTCTGCTCCACGCCTCCGGTCGCCACAATTGCTGTGGTCATACCACCAAGCAAGGCGTCACGTACTTCCATCCAGGTCATTTCTTCTATGAAAACTGTTTCAGTGCCCGGGATAGGGCGTGGGGCGTCTAGGTCCTGTGCCTCGACGGGCTCAGTCACACTGACGACAGCGGCCACAGCAGCAACAGCAAGGCAAACACGCATAAACACACCTCGGATAGAATCGAACAGTTGGGCACACTGCCCCATCTGGCCAAGGTCGGCAAGTCTCCCCCGCCTAAAGGCTCACTGCTGGCCCAAGAGGTGACTGCCTCGATAACTATCAAGCGCGCATTAGATACTTACCATAGTTTCAACTTGACCGGACCTGGGTGATCCAAACCTTCCTGGAGTGTTGACTTGACTCACCGATTGGCGCGGGCCCTGAACATGAAAGAGGGAGAGCTCCCGCTGGCCCTCCTCGCCGTAGGATTCCACTTCTGCGTGTTATGTGGGTACTTCTTCCTCCGGCCAGTCCGAGATGCCATGGGCGTTTCACGGGGCATGAGTGATCTGCGGTGGCTCTTCGTCGTTACCTCAATCGTATCTCTAGCACTAGTCCTTGCCTTCGGCGGGGTCGTAGCACGTACCAACCGACGTCGATTCATCCCAATCGCATACCTCTTCGTGATCGTGTGCCTCCTCGCCTTCTCAGGTCTATTGGTATGGGACGGGTTGGCCGGTGGAGGACTGATCGGATCCGATACTGAAACGGTTATGGCCCGTGGGATCGGGTACTCGTTTTATGTATGGCTGAGTGCGATCAACCTTTTCACCACTAGCATATTCTGGGCCTTCATGGTCGACGTATTCGACGTCGACCAGGGTAAACGGATGTTCGCCTTTATAGGGATCGGGGGAACACTCGGCGCGCTAGTAGGCGGCACAGCGACAACAGCTATTAGCAGTATGACAACGTCCGTGTTTCTTCCAGCCGGCCTGATGCTCCTCGGCGCAGCATTCTTCGCCGTAGGCATAATCATGATGCTCACTCTCGACCGACTCGCGCTTGCGTCATCCAGGTCTCGTTTGTCAAACAAGAGCTCAGCACCTCTAGCTTCGAACAATCTTGAGGGCAGAACAATCGGCGGAACATTCTGGGGAGGCTTGCGAGCAGTCATAAGTTCACCATACCTGCTTGGCATCGGTGTCTGGATCGTCTTCATGGCGACCTCGAACACTATGATTTATTTCACCCAAGCAAACATCGTTCTCGGGGAAGCAGACACGTTCAGTCAACGAGTCGCAGGTTTCGCCCTGTTCGATGCCCTTGCTCAGTTCGTGACACTGCTTACCCAGATGTTCATTACCACGCATCTCATCCGGCGCATGGGTATCGGATGGACTCTGGCGATCCTCCCGCTGGTCACCATGGTAGGCTTTGCAATCCTATCAGTATGGACTGTGTATGGTGTCATGGCCGTATTCCAGGCCGTCCACCGGGCAACCCGGTACGCGGTATCAAGACCGTCCCGAGAAACGCTTTTCAGCGTCATCCCGCCGGCCGACAAGTATAAGGCGAAGCCGGTTGTCGACGTGTTCCTCTATCGTGGTGGGGATGTAGCAGGCGTTGGGGTAGATGGAATGTTCGCGGCAATGGGCTTTACCTTGCCGATGGTGGCGATGGCAACCGCTCCGATCGCAGGTATTTGGGGGCTACTGTCGGTGAAACTCGGCCGAGCCCAACAGAATCTGACGCAGGAAAAGTTGTAAACCGGTAACGCCACCATCAGCTGATTAATCTGACTTCAACCCTGCAGCGCGCTCCAAGCATCCAGAAGTTCGCGCTCACGCTGCCGGCTCATACCAAAACGCCGATTCGCTCGCTCGGACGTGGGCCTCGCCTTATCCCACTCCAGAGTGTCCTTAGCAGTTTCTACTAGCGGCCGAAACGTCAATCCCGAAAAAACAGCGTCACTGACATCCACAAACATCAGAGGGTCTCCAGGAATCCAAGCAGGAAGGTCCTGCCAGGGGGATACTCCCTGCGCCTCCAGAAATGACTCCGGTATCCAAGTCAACTCGTGTGGCGTCTCGGTCGCTCGACCGATCTTATCAAGCATTGAGCCCATCGACATTCGCTCGGCCGGCCCTGTAGCATTGAAATTCCCAACCGTCCGATTCTCAGCCAGCCGCACAATCCACTCAGTTAAATCACGTTGATCAATGACCTGGTTCGCGTGATCCGGGTTTCCCGGTGCTAGCACTCGCCCTCCCTCGTCAAGTCGAACCGGCCAATAGGTAAAGCGGTCCGTCATATCTCCGGGACCCGCAATCAGGCCCGGGCGGACAACTGTCGCTCGCCCAGGGAAAGCGGCGTGGACTATGTTCTCACTCAAGGTCTTCATTAGGCCGTAGGGGGCGTCATCACCGTCTTTCCAGCCTTGGGGTGGCTCAATGCGCTGATAATCCTCGTCGACCAGCGGCTCGAACATGATCTCGCTCGCTCGCTCCCAGCCGAAGCCCTGCAGCGCATATGCAGAGATGGACGAGACAAAGACATACTGCTGAGCAGCGCCCGCCAGTAGCTCCGTGCTTTTCTGCACCCACCTGTAGTCTTGCGCGTTGTTATCAAGAACGACATCCCACACCCGCCCCTCCAAGGCA
>DEBI01000011.1:0-533 GCA_002348465.1 Gemmatimonadales bacterium UBA2960
TGAGATTAGCGATAGGCTGATAGCCGGTATCATGCGTCGGCCAAGCCCCAGCGCGATATCGGGCGCTGGCCAGACACCAGCCGTAGCCCTCTTCACATTGAAATTGGACAGGTAGTCCGAATGATCCTGTAGGGATATTTTGCTCATCGTCTTCTCCTACTTTCAAGTGAGAGTAGCCGGGTCAAGGCCAAAATACACACTCGTTCAGTGAGCGCAGGTACCTAGCGCAAGCTCTGGGTCTCAATGAACGTGTCCTAAATCCTATATTTCAAGCCGGTATCAATCGATACGGTCGTCTGACCGAGTTCTGGGGAAAATACTTGGCCTCACATGATTCCTTGCGTTGCCTAGCGACTGTGTCGGTGCCAGCGCCTGATCTGAGCCCTCAATGGTTTCTGCATCAAGCAAATGGTGAACCGAGGGGCTTCTGGGCGAGAGACGAGAGCTGGTTTGCGCACAGGGGGGTCACCTTGTCACTCGGAGCAGAACACTTCAGGGATGGCGACCGTTTCGCCAAGACCGCGAGTTCTGCG
>DEBI01000011.1:919-9011 GCA_002348465.1 Gemmatimonadales bacterium UBA2960
CTACGGTTTTATGGAGGCTTTTCATTTCGGTCAGATCATGAAGCCTCAGGTGTTTGGGCGGATTTTCCGGATAGTCTATTCCATCTTCCTGCGATAGAACTAGAGCGTGGCGACTCGGGGGACACTTGGCTTCGGGTGCGGGCTTTGGTCAAGAATGAGGAGAGGGACCAAGCCTTTCAGGGGCTTCGAGCAAAAGCGGAGTTGCTTAGAGCTGAAATGACATCGAGAGCCTTTTTTTCTGGGGGACCAGAAAGAAAGCCTGGCTTCACCATAGCAACTGAGCGGGCGAAGTGGGAGGCGGCAATTGATAGTTCGCTGCATGCAATACGAGCCGGATCTATCTCGAAAGCTGTGATGGCTCGTACCATGGACGTTGACTTTAGAGAAGGTGTGATTGATCCCGTCGACGTGGTAGCAAAACTGTGGGAGATGAATCAGGGCAGTCACGTTTTTCTCTTCGAGCCCGTGCCAGGCTCGGCGATAGTGGGTGCGGCTCCGGAGACTGTTGCAACTCTCAGAGATGGGGTTTTCCATGCCACTGCTGTCGCAGGATCGATCAGGCGAGGTAAATCGCAGAGCGAGCAGGCCAAGCTAGCGAACCAACTCTTAGCTTCGGATAAGGACCGAGCCGAGCAACAAATCGCTCTAGACGATATGGTGGCCCGGCTAGAAACTGTAGGGCACAACATTCGCACGGATCCGCAACCGCACGTGCTGACGCTAGCCCGGATTCAGCATTTGGAAACTGAGATCCGGGCGTCTGTTCCATCTACTGTGGGCATACTGGATCTTGTTAGACTGCTCCACCCAACCGCTGCGGTGTGCGGGCTGCCGCGAGATGCTGCGATGGCCTTCCTAGAGCGAGAGGAGCCTTTCGAGCGTGGATGGTATGCCGGGCCAGTGGGTTGGTTCGACGCCGAGGGCAACGGAGTGTTCTGTCCAGCGCTTCGGATGGGGGTATCAAAAGACTCGGGATGGCGTCTCTTCGCTGGAGCGGGCATCGTTGAAGGGTCAGTTCCTGCGCTGGAGTGGGAGGAAACCAGCATCAAGTTCGAACCGATGCTCGATGCACTTCGCGCAGCTGGTGCAGAACTGCATCTAGACAATCATTTTTAGCAATCCAACGCGTTGAGGCGTAACCCGTGACCGAATCGACTGCCAATACAGTGTGGGCTCGTAGTCTTGTGGACGAGTTAGCACGTGCTGGTTTGCGCGAGGTTGTTATAGCGCCTGGATCGCGCTCGACTCCACTCGTGATGGCATGCGCGGCTGACGAGAGACTCAGGGTACGAGTGCATCTAGACGAGCGTGCTTGCGGTTTCTTCGCCCTAGGAGTCGGGAAGGCAACGGGACGTCCGGCAGCGATAATCACGACTTCTGGGACTGCCGTCGCCAACCTATTTCCAGCAGTGGTAGAGGCCAGTCAGTCAGGAGTTCCTTTGATAGTGCTATCAGCGGATCGACCTAATCGATTGCGAGGGGCGGATGCCAACCAGGCGATTGATCAGTATCAAATCTTTGGACGCTACCCCCGTGCGTTCTTCCAACTGTCAGAACCGATAATCGACTCCAGATCGCTTCGGCATTTAAGGAGTATCGCCGGACGTGCTTGGGACAAGTCTTGCGGATCTTCTAAGGGACCGGTGCATGTAAACGTCCCGTTCGACAAGCCACTCGAGCCCCAAGACTCAGCACATGACCTGGTCGTTGAAGATCCGCTGGCATTCGAGGGTCGAGCAGACGGATCACCGATGGCGCGCATCGAGTCGACTCGTCCAGCCATCACTGAAGAGCAACTGGGGCAGCTCTTAAAATGCCTTGCCGGGAGAATCGGTGTGATCGTAGCTGGGCCATCAGAAGAGGCTTCTCTTCTTGGCCCCGCCGTAAGGCACTTCGCTTCCGTGACAGGGTTTCCTCTGCTTGCAGATCCCTTGAGTGGTGCTCGCTTCGGAGTCGGTGATGATCGGGTGATCGTTGGCTACGATCTCTTCTTGAGCGATGCCCGCGTGCGCGAGCACTTGACCCCGGAGGTCGTGGTTCGCGTAGGTGCATCACCCACTTCTGCCTCTCTCCAAAGGTGGCTTTTCCAACACGCTGATGCAGAGCAATTGGTTATTGACGATGGTCCGAGGTGGAAGGACCATGGAGTAACTGCGACAACGTATTTCCGGGCGGATGCGGTCGACGCTCTTACCCGAATGAGCTCGAAATGGCCCACGCACAGAAAGGAGCTATCAGAAGAGCCCTTCAGGTCCTGGGCTAGAGCGGATCGAGCGGCTCGAGAAGCTCTTTCGCCTATCTCTGAGGGTGAACTCGGTGAGGGTGCGGTGGCCGGGGCAACGCTGCGTGCTCTTCCGCACGGCGCAGCCTTAGTTGTTTCGAGTTCGATGCCGGTCCGGGACCTCGACGCGTTTGCTGCTCTGCGCATGGAGCATGAGGCAGGGAAGAATATCCATGTCTTTGCAAATCGCGGTGCGAGCGGGATCGATGGCGTGGTGTCCACGGCTTTTGGAATCTCATCTCAGCATAGTGGACCGACTGTGCTACTGATAGGAGATGTTGCGTTCTTCCACGACCAGAATGGTTTTTTGTGGAGCCGGGAGGACGACGCACCATTAGTGATCGTTCTGGTGGATAACGATGGAGGAGCGATTTTCGGGATGCTTCCGATCTCTGATTTCGAACCTGACTTCACCAGGTACTTTACGACGCCGCACGGTTTAGACCCCTCGCATACAGCTGCTGCGCACGGAGTCGAAACCATAGAGACTTCGGTCGAAGAACTTGAAGTAGAGGTCAATAATGCCATCGCCACGGGTGGAACCCGATTGATCCGGGTACGCACCGATGGTGCTGAAGGACATCGTATGCGTACCCTGTCGAGGGATACAGTTATCGAGAAGGTGCTGGAGGTACTGAGTTAAGTGGTCGACTGTTCGTGGGTCCGCCGTCTTGTGTTGCTGACTAGTGTTCTGGTCATTGTTGCATGCGCGGGTCCTAATACCGCTCTATACAAACCGAAGCTTGATGATCTGACTGCTCAGGCTCCGGATTCATTCCTCGTAGATATTCAGACAAGCGAGGGGGCTATTACGGTGAAGATGAGACGGCATTGGTCACCACTCGCTGTGGATCGGGTTTGGCACCTAGTAGAAAATAATTTCTATGCGGGTGCCCGTTTTTACCGGATGATCGATGGGTTTGTCGCGCAATGGGGATACTCGGGAGAGCCCGTGCGTGATTCAGTGTGGCGTGACCATCCCTTGGATGACGAGCCAGTCATCGGAAGTAATCTCCAAGGCACGGTAAGCTTCGCTCGAGGTGGCCCGAGTACTCGATCATTTCAGCTATACATCAATTTAGCCGATAACGAGCGGCTTGATGTGCTTGCATCCGGAGGTGTCGTAGGGTATCCGCCGGTCGGCGAGATTGTAGAGGGCGTCGAGGTCCCGATGGGCTTCTATGGTGCGTATGCGGATCGCACGCCGAGTCAGGATTCGATTCGAGTGCAGGGGAATGACTATCTTAGACGCGAGTATCCACAGCTGGACTCGATCATTACGACGCGAATCATAGGGAGCTGGCGCTGACTTCGTGAGTATGATGGCAACGTCTTTGAAGGGGCGCGTACAGGCATGGAGCATAGCAGTCCGCCCCAAGACTCTTACAGCCGCGGTTGCTCCAGTTGCCGTGGGGGCCGGCCTCGCCATTCACGATGGTGTTTTTGTGGCTCTTCCTGCCGTAGCCGCACTGGTGGGAGCGTTGCTGATTCAGATTGGGACCAATCTAGGGAATGACTACTACGACTTCGTGCGCGGTGGAGATGACGTAAATCGTGTAGGTCCGACCCGGGTGACTCAGGCCGGGATCATCGCGCCCGAAGAAGTCAGGAGGGCAATGTTCATCGCACTGTCCTTTGCCATGCTAGTCGGCGTGTACCTCGTGGTGGTTGCGGGATGGCCGATTTTTTTGATCGGCATGGCCTCGGTAATCTGCGCGGTGGCCTATACCGGTGGCCCTTTGCCTTTGGCGTACCATGGGCTTGGGGACATATTCGTTTTCTTGTTCTTTGGTCTTATTGCTGTTGCCGGCACCTACTATGTGCAGGCACTGTCTTGGTCCCCTGATGCGTTGCTTGCGGGAGCGGGCTTAGGTGCCCTCAGCACCGCGATTCTAGTGATGAACAATCTGCGCGATCTTCGGACCGACAAACGCGCGGGCAAGCGGACCTTGGCTGTGCGCATTGGTGTGGCGGGTACGCGTGCAGAACTCGTTTGTTTGATTGTCTGCGGGACCCTCGTCCCAGTAATCGGCTGGAAGGTCTATGGATGGCCGACGGCATCGTTGTTTTCTCTCGTTGCGCTTCCACTGGCCATGTCACCGCTTCGTGCGGCCTTTCGCTACAGAGACCCTTCTGAGTTGATTCCTGCTCTGGGTCAGACTGCGCGGGTAGTGATCGTCTATGGGGCGGCTCTAGCCTTGGGCCTAGCTCTGGGCTGATTCGATATGACCCTTCTGAGTCGTTCGCCGCTGTCTCCGGAAGCTCTGCTGATCTCCTCGGGTTCCGAATGGTTTTCACTCGCGGAGATCACTGATCGAGTAGAGACTCGAGCCCGAGTGTTGCGCGAGGTTAGGGAGTCGTCATCTGCTAACGGATTGGTCCATACGTTCGAGGTTGAACCTGATGTGGAAGGTGTAGTCGAATTGTTGGCTACGTGGCGGGCGGGCTTCATCGCGGCACCGCTGAATCCCAGATTGAGTGAGGCCGCGAGAGACGAGGCCCGTAAATCTCTTGCTATAGGCAATCCTCCTGAGGGGACCTGTTCGATACTGTGGACGTCAGGTACTTCGGGTCGTCCTCGTGGTGTCGCCCTGTCTTGGGAGAATTTCGAGGCAAATGCTCAGGGGTCGGCAGCGAGATTGTCGCTGTGTCGAGAGGACGTATGGATGGCGTCCCTCTCTCTGGCGCATATCGGTGGACTAGCACTGATAACTCGTTCGATTTTGCTTGGAAACCGACTTCTTGCCCCAGGGAAGTTCAATGTTTCTGACACGGTCACTCTTCTGGAAGATGAAGAAGGGCCGACCCACATGTCACTTGTCCCGACGCAGTTGCACCGCCTCCTAGACGAGTGGGGTACGAGGAGCACACCCCAACGTTTGAAGTGTGTTTTGGTCGGTGGAGCCCACGCACCACTTGGCTTGGTCAATAGGGCCGTAGACTCGGGATGGCCGATTGCATTGACCTATGGCGCCACCGAGATGAGTTCTCAGATAGCCACCGCTGGACCTGAGGAGGTTCGGGCCGGCAGGAGAGATGTGGGATGTCCGCTGCAGGGGGTCGAGGTGCGGGTTTCCCATGATGGTGAACTTATGACGAGGGGTGCTACGAGAGCTCTTGGTTACGTTGGAAACGAAGTTGAGAAATTAGCGGACGGGGAGGGTTGGTACAGAACAGGTGATATGGGAGTAATCGAAGAGGGTGGACGACTTTCTATTACTGGGCGTCGCATAGATCGGATTGTGACTGGTGGCGTCACAATCGATGCGATTGAGGTTGAAGAGCGCCTTCGGTTGCATCCGGCTGTAACCGATATATGCGTTGTCGGGGTCCCTGATGAAGTGTGGGGGGAGCGCGTCGCAGCTTGGATTGAACCGGTGGTTAGTAACCTTGACCTAGACGAATTTGAATCTTGGGTTGCTAACGAGATGTCAGCGGCGAGTCGTCCGCGAATGTGGAAGGTTGGTGACGTACTCCCTCGGAATGCCAACGGCAAAGTCGACAGGGCACGGGTGCGGTCGGCTTTCTGAAAAAGTCGTATATGGCGAGCCACTCCTTAAGGCTTGGTGACCAATTTGTCAGAAAGGGTTCTCGGAGAAAACGCTTCGGTTTCGCATCATCGGAAGGCGAAGCTCACACCAAGCCTGAAGCTCATCAGGTCCGCGTCCGACGTATTAGGGTAGAGGGCTATTGAGCCGTCTCGTTCGTCGACCACATCACCTTCTGTGAGGTATGTCGCTACTTGGTTATCTGCCTTATGAACACCTACGTCGATAAGTGTTCGTTGACCGACCCGGAAGCGAAATCCGCCTCCGAAACGCCATCCGAGTACGGTATCAGAATAGTTGGTAGTATGCATGTAAGATCCATAACCATCGTTGTCGTCTAGCTGAGACGATGTGACGAAGTAGGATACGCTTGCTCCCGCGTGCACGTACGGTTCGAAGTCACCACTAGCGAGGACGATCTCTGGTCCTACGCTTCCATAAAGGATGGAATTTGTCGTAGTGACATTCGATCCCGATGCCACTCGGCATGTGAATCTGCAGTACCCGTAGAAGAGCTCCTCCCAGCCGTATACGACGGCGCCAAGGTCGACTCTCATGCGTAGATGGCCATCGGCGGCCATCGGTGCACCGACTGATAATTCAAGACCGAATCCTTGGTCAACCAGCGTTGCCATTTCACCTACCGGGGTGGCTGCGACGAAATTGATACCCCAGAATCCGCCTGGTCCGGAATTATCAATCTCGATTGCAGCCGGGACGCGATTTTCGGGCTGCATTAAATTTGGCCTACTTTTTTTCTGAGCTTCGAGTCCGGTTGCAAAGACTGTCAAGGCAGTGACAGCTATGGCTGCGTATCTCGTGTGCCGCATGACGCCCTCCATACCTTCCGTTCTCCAATTGTCACGTATGTAAGGGGCAAGGGGTGTGCCAAACGCACGTGTTTCCACAAATGCTTTGAGCACAGTAACTTATGGGATTACTGTTCGGCGGTGAGGAGCATGACGTGTCCTCTATCGAGGACGCCAGGGTGACCTAATGCGCTGGCGTAGTTCTGGACCTTGGCTCATGTTCGCCGCCCATGAGCCAAGAACGTCAGTCACACCTGATCCCACGAAGCGCGGAAGGCAGGATAGCCACAATGGTTTTCCTAGTGGTTTTCCTGCTCGCGATGCCACCGTTCACGCATGCGGTTTGGGATCGCCCGGATACTTGGATCATGGGCGTTCCCTTGTTTTTTGTGATCCTCTTCGTGGTCTACTCAGCACTGATCGGTGTGCTCGTTTGGTCTTTGCGAAAGGGGGTCTGACGTGGAGCCTTGGGTTGTCGCCACCAGCCTGATCTTCATCTACCTGTTAGTGACGATCATCCTGGGCGTCATTGCGAACAAGCGGATGACCGTCGACATGGAGGACTTTCTCCTATACGGTCGGAAGGCTGGTTTTATTGTCCTGTACCTCACGGTTGTCGCCACCTTTCACTCTGCCTTCGCGTTTCTCGGCTCGGGTGGCTTTTTCTATAGTCATGGCATTGGGTTTTGGGCTGCTGGAACATGGACATTGCTGGTGGGCGCGATAACGTATGTTCTCGGACCTAGGATTTGGGCGCTGGGCAAAGCGCACCGGTACATCACACCCGCGGATATGCTCGCCGATTTCTACGAGTCCGAGGCAGTGCGTATAGCGGTCGCGATTGTCTCTGTCGTTTTCACCATCCTCTACATCCAAGTCCAAGCGCAGGGGCTCGGGTACATCATCAACGTGGCTTCGGGTGATCGGATCACTTTCGAAATCGGAACCCTTATCCTCCTGGTGGTAGCTGCCGCCTACTTAATGGCGGGAGGGCTCCGAGCTGTCTACTGGACCGATGTGATCCAAGGCATCTGGATGTATGTCGCTGTATGGGTTGGCGCGATGTATTTGGCCTACGATCTCTTCGGTGGACCGATGCAGTTATGGGCTGAGGTTCGGGCCCAGCGACCGGATCTCTTGAGCTTGCCCGGCCCCCAAGGCTTCTTCACTCCGGGCATGTGGATCGGTATGACGATCACTCTTTCGTTCGGGATCATTTTCCAGCCGCATATGATGATGCGCTATTACACAGCTGTAGACGCGAAGACACTGAAGCTGCTTGGGGCCACGACTCCAATCTATCTTATGACACTATACGTGCCGGCGGCGTTGGTCGGACTTGGTGGCGCGGTCGCGATGCCTGGTCTGGAAGTACCGGATCGTATATTCCCAGAGCTACTTTTTGCTCATGCCCCGCCCATTCTCACCGGCGTGATCCTTGCGGGGGCGACCGC
>DEBI01000072.1:0-2191 GCA_002348465.1 Gemmatimonadales bacterium UBA2960
CCGTTTCCCGCCATCTCGGCCCATGAGCAGTATTGAAGTCGATCCGCTAGAAACAGGACACTGACACGTGGCCCAGCCAGTAACTAAAAAACGCAAAAAAGTCGTCGAAGCCGAAGGCGTTGCCCACATAAGGGCGACCTTTAACAATACGATTATTACGATAACGGACAGTGCGGGCGACACTATCGCCTGGGCGAGTGCAGGTAAGGCGGGATTCAAGGGCTCGAAGAAGTCTACGCCGTTTGCTGCCACCGTGGCTGGTGAGCAGGTTGGGCGTGAGGCTGTGTCCATGGGAGTGAAGCGTGTTGACGTGCGCGTTCAAGGTCCGGGTTCTGGACGTGAATCTGCGATCCAGGCGCTTGCTGCGGCTGGTCTTTTCATAAAGTCGATTCTCGATGTCACGCCGCTTCCACACAATGGTTGCCGGCCACCGAAGAAGCGTAGGGTTTAAGTTATGGCTCGCTATACGGGACCCGTCTGCAAACTCTGCCGCCGAGAAGGCCAAAAGCTCTTTTTGAAGGGTCAAAAGTGCTATACGGAGAAATGTCCAATCGAGCGTCGCGCTTATCCGCCGGGCCAGCATGGACCAGCGCAGGCACGTCGTCGTAAGCAATCGGACTATGCGTTACAGCTTCGCGAAAAGCAGAAGGTGAAGAGAATTTATGGCCTACCCGAGAAGCAGTTTCGGAGCCTTTTTGAGTACGCCAACCACATTCCGGGTGTGACCGGTGACAATTTACTTGTCGCGCTTGAGTCTCGGCTGGACAACATAATCTTTAGGATGGGCTTTGCTCAGAGCCGAAGCCAAGCCCGTCAGATTGTTCGTCACCGACATGTCGAAGTGAATGGTGGCATCGTAGATGTTCCTAGCTTCCGTGTGTCCGGGGGCGATGAAATAGCTATTCGCGCGAAATCGAAAAACATGCTCCCGATCGAGGCATCTCTAGAGGCTCGGACGCGCCCCGCTCTTCCTGAGTGGTTGGCGTTAGATGAGAAAGCTCGGGTGGGTCGGGTTGTCCGGACACCTATGCGCTCGGACATATCGTTCCCGATTCAGGAACAATTGATCGTGGAACTCTACTCTAAGTAATGAATTCGCCGCGGCTCCTCTGTGGAGAGTCTTAGGCGTCAACGGAGCACTCAGGAGGGTATTGTGGAACTAGATCTGGACGGACTCGTGCTTCCCGATCGTGTCGAGCGAGCGGACGATACGGACAGCGCGCGGTCGGCTCAGTTCGTGGTTGAGCCGCTCGAACGCGGGTTCGGTCACACGCTCGGAAATTCGGTGCGGAGGGTTTTGCTCTCTTCGCTGAAGGGGTCGGCCGTATGGGCCTTCCGCATAGACGGGGTCGTACACGAGCACCAGACGATTCAAGGTGTGGTCGAAGATGTTCATCAAGTGATTCAGAATCTCAAGTCACTCGTGGTCACGCTCGACGACGATGTAGATGATGTTGTTCTAAAGCTCAACGTCGAGAAGGCCGGTCTGGTCACTGCTGGTATGATCCAAGCCCCCGCGGGCTCTGAAGTCATGGATGAAGACCATCACTTGTTTACGCTTCAGGAGGATAGATCCCTCAGCATGGAGCTTTATGTGAACAAAGGGCGTGGTTTTGTGCTCGCCAGTGCACATGAGATTCCGCGGGATGGAGGGTTGGACAAACTGGTGGACTTGGTTCGGATCGATTCGATCTACAATCCGGTCCGGCGGGCGAATTTTTCTGTCGAAGAGACACGAGTAGGTCAGGCGACAGACTTTGATCGCCTCACCCTGCACATTGAGACCGATGGATCGGTTGATCCCGAAGGCGCGGTTGCCTACGCGGCCGAACTAGTTAGGAAGCACTTGGAGTACATGCTTTACTTTGCAGAGGGTGGGATTCCAGAAGTTGTTCCTCAAGGTGCATCCCCAGTGCCGGAGCGTCTTCAGGAGCTTTTGGTTCAGCCTATTGAAGAGCTGGCTGAGCTTTCAGTTAGATCAAGAAACTCGCTACAGAAGGAGAGCATTCAGACACTGAGCGCTCTTGTCCAAAGAAGCGAAGAGTCGATGCTGAAAATTGAGAATTTCGGAAAAAAATCGCTCAAAGAGATTTCGGACTTCCTGGAGGAGCATGGTCTTCGCTTCGGTATGAAGGTAGAGCACGGAGATGACGGACGCCTTTTCTTCATGGAAGATGAGGCTGCAGCTTCG
>DEBI01000072.1:2577-19987 GCA_002348465.1 Gemmatimonadales bacterium UBA2960
TCCCGTACTCGAAGTCATCGCAAGGCGACTCTGCGTAACCTTGCGACATCCTTGTTTCGTCATGAGCGAATCGAGACGACTACGGCCAAGGCGAAAGAGCTCCGCCCTTTCGCTGAGCGACTGATAACTCTGGCGCGTCGAGGGGATGTTCATGCACGCAGGTTGGCAGCCACGAAGATCCAGGATCGCGAGGTTCTGGGGAAGCTGTTCGACGAGATTGCTCCGCGATATATAGAGCGTCCCGGGGGATACACTCGGGTGCTCAAGCTTGGGAATCGAAAAGGTGACGCAGCAGAGATGTCGCTGATCGAACTCGTCGGTTAGCTTGGCCGCCGTCACACGCTAAGACTCTTCCAAAGGAAGGATGAAGGAAATGTCGGACAACGTTTCACGGCGCGGTGCAGCAGATATGGGAATGCTGTTGATGATCTTAGCATTCGCGGTCATCGGTGGCTTCATGTTCTGGCTAAACGGTCAGGCAGCTGCAGAGCGTCAGGCCCAATTAGATGCGGCAGCCGCGCGCGCGGCTGCAGAAGAAGAGTCTGCCGCTGCGACCGTCGAGACGGTTGCGATCGGAGATATCGAAGTTGATCCAACTCCTTATGTGGGGACTAAGCTGCGCAGTGAGGGTGCTGTAGCGAGCATGCTAGGGACCCAGGGTTTCTGGCTAGCAACGCCTAGCGGAAACCCTTTTTTGGTGTCGTGGTCAGCAGAGGCATTCGACGGGCCAACCATTGCTATGGGTGATACCATTGCGGTTGAAGGGGTGGTAACCGAGATGCAGGAACTGACTCTGGTAGAGTGGTCTGCAGCTCAGACTATCTCTGATGTCGACCGGATGGTTGCTGAATTCGCGACCCATTACATCGCCGCCGATCGCGTGGACATCATGCGCGGAGAGAACGAAGCCGCTGAAGGCTCCGAGGGTGAAGCCGGCGGGAACTGAGTCCACAAGTCAACGATTCGAACAAAGCAGGAATAAAGAGATGGCTCGAGTGTGCTACAGATGCGGAAAGCGTCCCGCGACCGGTAACAATGTTAGCCACGCGCATAACAAAACACGTCGCCGTTGGTTGCCGAACCTTCAGACGGTGAAGATCCTCGACGATAGTGGTCAGCGTCGGCGGGTGCGCGTATGTACCCGGTGTATTTCTGCAGGCAAGGTTACCAAAGCTCCGCCGATAACGGTGGAGGCCTAACAAAGTCTGGTGCTTGAGAGCCGCCGCAGACGCCTGAGCTACGTTGACGCACGATGTGGAGGCCCTCCCGATCACTCGGGAGGGCCTCCACTCCTTCGTGTAACGCTCCGAATCACGTTTTGAAAGTTCTAGTAACCGGTGGTACTGGACTGCTGGGTTCTGGGTTGGTCAGGTTAGCAGAGCAGAGGGACTGGCAGGTTACTGCTCCTTCCCATTCTGAGATGGACGTTGTTGATCTAGAGTCTTGTGTAAGAGTGATCAAGTCGAAATCTCCAGATTGTGTGATTCACTGTGCTGCGTTTACCCAGGTAGATAAGGCGGAGATGGAGCCTGAGCAGGCGATGCGAGTGAATCGGGACGGTTCTGTAAACGTTGCACGGGCTGCGGTCCTTGCGGGCTCTGACATTGTTCATGTTTCAACGGATTACGTGTTCGATGGCCGTGCGACATCCCCGTACGGAACGGACGAGCCAGTATCACCACTCGGAGTTTATGCAACTTCTAAAGTTGCGGCGGAAACGGCCGTTATCGAGGAAACCTTAGGTCTTGTGTCACTTCTTATAGTTCGAACTGGGTGGTTGTATGGGGGCGGGCGTAGAGATTTCGTGGACAAGGTGCTCGAGAGCGGTGAAGCCGGTGAAGACCTAAAGGTTGTTGATGATCAAAGGGGGTGTCCTACATGGACCCGCAACGCTGCGGAAGCAGTGCTTGATCTTATCGACTTGGAAATTTCGGGAACGATGAACGTGAGCGACGCTGGTGAGACGACGTGGTGTGAATTCGCTAGAGCCGTTTTGGATACGGCTGGGATAAACTCGACCGTTGAAGGGGTTTCTTCACGATCGTTTGGTGCACCTGCTCGCCGCCCCTCATATTCGGTTCTTGACCTGGACGAAACTGAGTTGGCGCTTCAACGAAAGATGATGCCATGGCAAAAAGCACTGCGATTATACCTGCGCGAACGGAGCTGAGGCTGTGTCGAACGGGCAACATGAACTGAGTTTCCCGAGGTCCTCTGATGACAAGACGTGCCCAGAGTTCCAAAGCCTTCTTACGGTGCAAATATCAAGCTCGGAGCCAGTATGAAAGGGGTTGTCCTTGCCGGTGGGTTGGGCACTCGTCTTCTCCCGCTGACGCGTGTTACCAATAAGCATCTGTTGCCCGTCTTCGATCGCCCAATGATTTACTACCCTCTACAGCAGCTCACTGCCGCAGGCATCGACGATATCCTAGTCGTAACTGGAGGTGATCATGCTGAAGATTTTCTGAAAGCATTAAGAAATGGCCAGGACTTCGGGCTAGATCACCTCCGATACGCATATCAAGAGGGTAACGGAGGTATCGCAGCAGCGTTAGCGCTAGCCGAGGACTTCGCGGGAGGAGAGCCTATAGTGGTAATGCTTGGTGACAACTTGTTCGAGGATTCTCTTGCACCCTTGATCCATGAGTTTCAGGGAAATCCGACTGGGGCGATGCTGCTCCTTAAGGAGGTGGACGACCCGGATAGATTTGGTGTTGCTGCGGTCGAAGGGGACCGCGTTGTTAGTATTATAGAGAAGCCCTCAGAGCCGAAGACGAATCTCGCTGTCACTGGGTGCTATATGTACGATCCGAGGGTTTTTGATGTCATTAGGGGTCTTACGCCGTCTGACAGAAACGAGTTAGAGATCACTGATGTGAACAATCAGTACATAGAGTGGCAGGAAATGAGACACATCGAGCTGAAGGGCTGGTGGACGGACGCGGGGACGCGTGCCTCGCTTCACAGTGCGGCTAATCTTGTTGCTGCGTCTCGCGAGAACCCGGTGTTGAGTGGTGAGCGAGTAGTTAGTGATCTTGAGTCTTCCGGAGGGGCGTGAGGTTATGCGTGTTCTCGTGACGGGAGGTGCAGGTTTCATTGGGTCAAGCCTAGTTCGTCAATTACTGGATGAGGATCGGGGGACATATGTCACGACTTTGGACGCCCTCACGTACGCTGGTTACTTAGAGAATCTGTCTGGAGTTCTAGATAGCCCACGTCATAAGTTCGTGCGAGGTGACGTTTGCGATGGACCTCTTTTGCGTGAGGTCATGGACGAAGTAGACGTAGTGTTCCACCTCGCAGCAGAATCACATGTCGATCGTTCGATTGCGCAGGATCAGCCGTTCGTGAGGACGAATGTGGTTGGCACTGCGACGATGTTGTCGGCAGCGGCAGAGACTTCGGTCAGCCGCTTTATAAATGTGTCAACCGATGAAGTGTACGGAGAACTGCCGTGGAGAGATCCTAAAGAATGTGAAGGTGTTTTTCCCGAGGTTCCAGGGCAGGGAATGAACCGTCGTGTGGACGATAGAGAGCGATTTACCGAGGACACCCCTCTTTCGCCGCGATCTCCGTATGCGGCTACAAAAGCAGCCGCAGATCACCTTTCTCATGCTTATTATGTCACCCATGGACTAGACGTTGTTATAACGCGATGCTCGAATAACTATGGCTCACGTCAGTATCCAGAAAAGCTGATTCCGCTAATGGTCCGGAAAGCCCTTCAGGGAGACTCTCTACCGGTATATGGTGACGGTCTTCACGTGCGGGATTGGATCCACGTCGACGATCACTGTCGAGGTCTAATTGCGGCTGCTCGGCATGGCGTAGCTGGGCGCGTGTACAATTTTGGCGGTGACTCCGAACGGACGAACTTAAGTGTAGTGAGCGATATTCTCGAAGTACTGGGCCTGTCTGATTCTCTGATCGAATTCGTGGAGGATCGCCCAGGGCATGACCGTAGGTATGCAATCGATGCCTCTCGAGCGCGAGGCGAGCTTGGCTGGTCACCTCAAATCGAGTTCGAGAAAGGGCTGGAAAGAACCGTCGAGTGGTACCGAAGTCATTCGGACTGGTTAGAAGTGGTTATGCGCTCATGACTCTGTCTCACTTTCTGGTGCCGTTCCAGAACGATGTTCTTTGGTTATCGTTTCCCACCACCCAAACACTATCTAGAACGGAAATATGACGGAGCACCCATCGACTACGCTCGGAATCATCGGGCTAGGATACGTAGGCTTGCCGCTTGCTGTAGAAGCGGGACGGGCTGGTATCAGGGTAATCGGCTTTGACGTCAATCCGTCGGTTGTCGATATCGTGAATTCGGGGGAGTCACACATTCAGGACGTTCCAGCGACTCATGTTGAGAAGCTCGTTGAGGGTAGATGTCTCGAGGCAACTACGGACATGACCCGTCTGAGAGAATGTGATGTCGTGTCCATCTGTGTACCAACACCGCTGTCAAAGACACGTGACCCGGATGTTTCTTATATCCTTGCTGCTTCTAAATCAGTTTCCGAAGGATTGCATGTCGGTCAGGTGATCGTTCTTGAGTCCACCACGTATCCGGGAACCACGAGGGAAGTCTTGCTTCCCGCCCTTGAGGCAACGGGGTTAAGAGTGGGTAAGGATTTTCACCTCTGTTTCTCGCCGGAGCGTGTAGACCCGGGAAATCCCAAGTGGAATACAAGGAACACGCCAAAAGTGATCGGTGGCATTACGCAGGAATGCACAGCCGCGGGAGTAGCGTTCTACGAAAAGTTCTTGGACACTTTGGTTCCAGTATCCTCGTCCGAGACCGCTGAGATGACGAAGATTCTGGAGAACACGTTTCGGGCTGTGAACATCGGGCTTGTAAACGAGACCGCTCTTATTGCCGAACGCCTAGGCGTCGATGTCTGGGAGGTCATAGAGGCAGCCAACACCAAGCCATTTGGGTTTATGAAGTTTACGCCTGGGCCTGGTTTGGGGGGACATTGTATCCCTGTGGATCCGCACTACCTGTCATGGAAGATGAGAACGCTGAACTACAAGACCCGTTTCATTGAATTGGCGTCGGAGATCAACTCGGAGATGCCGTACTTCGTTGTTGATAAGGTTCGCGAAGCTCTTAATCGAAAGAAGAAATCAGTTCATGGCGCCCGGATTTTACTTTTGGGTGTTGCTTACAAGCGAGACATAGGTGACGTTCGCGAGTCACCGGCATTGGACGTACTTAAGTTACTGATTGAGGATGGAGCAGTGGTCTCCTACCACGATCCTTTTGTGCCTAAGCTTCATGAAGAAGGCGTTATTCTGGAGTCTGTGGAATTGACGGATGAAGTTCTATCCGATGCGGATGTGGCGGTGATTCTGACCGATCACTCCCAATTCAACTACGTATGGATCCTAGAGAACGTGAGGATGCTGGTGGACACTCGGAATGCCTCTCCGCGGCATGATTCAGGTGCGGGGCACAGCTGGATCGTTAAGGGCTAGCCCTTCTTTTGTGATCTCAGTTAGTTATCACGACTAGCGTTGTAGCTAGCGATGATAAGACCCCGACTATAGTCGTCACTAAGGTTACAGTATCAATTCTGTCATTAGGATCTTTAGCAGGCACGTTGATCACGCTTCCCGCATCGGGTGCAGGATAATTCGACCAGAACAGAAATTTTGATCGTGTCTGTGCTAGACCGTTTGCGTAACGCACGGACGAGCGACCCTCGTCTGCATCACTCCGGAAACCGCCAGCCGCAGCTATATAGTGCTCAAAGTCCTGCCCGTCCCTGTAAAGAACGGTGACGGGAGAGTTTACTGCTCCTAGCACTTGAACTGTGGGCGTATAGACAGGTATGTGGAGAGAATCTCCAGGTTGCAGGACCAAGTTTTCAACGCCAGTCGGATTCTCCATTGCCCGGGGGAGATCTAAGTCAACCCTGCCCAGCTCGTCGAGTGCGCGGAAGAGTCTGGCTCCGTTTGGGTAGCCACTCTCAAGGATATCACCCGCACGGACGACTAGGTCTGTGACGCGGTCGTTCTTAGACAGTAGTGTGTAGCGTCCTGGAACCGATATTTCTCCGGTGATCGACACGGTCGTGGGTAGTTCGAAGTCAGGTTGTCTTCGGATTTGCACAAGGTCGAACGGTTCTAGAACGAATTCATCAGCTTCCCCAGCTGCATCAAACACCACTCCCGGCGCGCCCGCAACACCACCTGAAGGCCTAAGGGCTAGGTAGCTGGAATCTAGGCGTACATTGAATTGCTCAGCCAGGCCACCTTCATCGCGATTAGTTGGCAATCGGGTAACCTCGGCTTCACGCAAGTCTGCACCAACTAGAGGCCCCCGAGCCAGACTCATCAGTGTTCGCAGCGTCATTCCCTCATACCATGGGAATGTGTCCGGTTTGGCTACTAGGCCAGCTACTGATACGTAAAGGCCCTCGCGCAGCGGCGGAATGCTGTCCACGAAGATAGAGTCACCGTCCTGCAAGCCAACGGGTGGGATGATGACGCCACCATTGTAACTGGGCGCTCTTGGATTTTCCGATGGTTCCAGTGCTAGGTCGATTGCGATCCGGTTGTTTTCATTTGACACCTGATCAGAAGGGCTCAGGTAGCGATGCACAGTAAGACGCTTGCGGTCAGCTACTGCAGCGAATCCACCGCCTGCGGCTAGAACGTTAGTGAGGTCGTCATTGTCGGAGAGATCGTAGAGTTTTGGTCTTACGACCGCTCCCCCCAGCTGAACACGCCGGTTCTTAAGGGGAAGGAAGACGACGTCTCCTTCTTCCAGAGTCAAATCACCTGAAGCATCGCCCTCGAGCAGGTAGGGATATAGGTCCAGGAAAAACTCTCGCCCATCTTTTCGCCGGACACGGACATTCCTCAGGCTTCCTAAGTCGGTAGGGCCGTCTGCTGCATAGAGCCCGTTTGTGACCGTAGCCATTGACGAAAGCTGGTATGCTCCCGGTTGTCTCACTTCTCCTGTGAGGTAGACTTGAATGGTCCGAAGTTCAGCAATGGAAAGGCTTACCGAAGTCGTTCCTCTTTCGATACCCGAGTAGAATCCCGAAAGCCTCTCTCGGAAGAGTGCGCGAGCCCCAGTCATGTCAATGTCGGTTATCGTTATCCGACCTACCTCTGGCACAATCACGAAGCCCTCTCTCGTTACTTCGAGGTCGTAGCTGAGCTCTACTTCACCGGTCAGGAGCAGAAGGAGACGGTCACCAGGACCTATTTTGTAGCTATCCGGCACAGGTCCCGAGAGGAGAGGCTGGAAGCGTGATGTGGCTCGACGGAAGATGTCGTGGCCGAAGACGGGAGATGCTGCTGAGTCGGCTGATTCACCAGGCTGGAAGCCTGAAATTGGCTCCATAAATTCCAGACCATCAGCACCTTCTCTGACTACACCTAGTAGTTGGAGAGCGTCAATTGAGCCAGGGCGAAATGCGGTCTCAGGATTGATCGGTCCCTCAGAGAGAAAAGAGGTCAGAGCTTCCGGAGGTAGCCCTCGGGCGACCAGTTGAGCACGGATTTCGTCTTCGGTTAGGCCGGATTGACGAAGCTGCTGCCGGACAAGCTCTGGGTTTTGACGGATGAGTTGCTCCGCCTCGGATAGGGACGTAGGTAACGACGTAGGCAACTGTGCTCGGGTGGGTTCAGCCCCAAGACAGAAGAAAAAGGCGAGGGCAATGGCCCCCGCGGAAACGGTTTGCTTTCGCACCGGTGGCAGCAACCTCACCTGTGGGTGTCCAAGATCGCTCAATCTCGAGAGGTAGCTCGAATGAACGAAAAATTATATGTAATCCTGTACTAATCTAGGCAGGGTCTTGCGGGACAACAACAAAGTAAGGATCTGGGGTACGTTGAAATCAGGCGTGTAGGGATATTCGCGAAATCCCCGGTTGCGGTCAGCAGAGCCTCCGCAGTGCTGCTGACTCGACTACTTTTCACTTGTGAGTTGATAACGTCTGCTCCCAGCCTAAGCGTAAATTTGACCGTGTGTAAGGTTCCAAGAGAGACCCGTGTCGATCAGTTAGTCGATGCAGTAGTCGTGCATCACAACCGTATTGATCTGACGGGTAGATGCGTCGAGGCTCTAGCTCGAGACGAGGGGCCTCTGCGCACTGTCACAATCATTGACTCAGGATCTGTGACGTCGATTGCTGATTCCCAGCGAGAGTTATGGGTCGAGCTCTTGGGTCGAAGGAAAGAAGGACGCCGTCCGATAGGCCTCTTCGTCGAGTCATTGAAGGAGAACGTGGGGTTCGCTGAGGGAAACAATCGTGGTCTTGCTCTTCGAATTCGCGATGGGGCCGGATTCTATCTGATATTGAACAATGACGCGTATTTAGAACCCAGAACGCTCACGCTGATGGTTGATACCGCCCTAGAATCTGGGGCTGGGATGGTTGCTCCCGCTGTTTATCGGGCGGATGATCCAGAGCAGGTTGATAGGTTCGGTTTAACACTAACGAGGAGTGGAGCGGGGTACGACCGTAAGAATGAGTCCGATGGACCATTGCTTTGCCCCTCGGGATGCGCAGCCCTCTACCGTAGAGATCTAGTCCTGGAGTTGATGGCTGACCCGGAGGGCTTCTTTGACAGGCGGTTTGAGGCTTATGCCGAGGATCTTGATGTGGGTTTGCGAGCTCGTGCTAGGGGTTACCGGGTGGCATTCGCTACAAAGGCCAAGATTCTTCATCAAGGCGGTGCCACCTTTGGCCCATCGTCTCCTCAGTCTTATTTTTTGCGCCATCGGAACACGATCTGGACGATTGCGAAGAACTTCTCTACGGAGCTTCTCTACGAAGTAGGTTTCTGGCTGATCCTTGGGCAATTAGCCGGGATCTTCAACGGAGTTCGCCGACGAAGGTTTTTCGCTATAGTCAGAGGCAAAATTGAGGGGGCAAAGGGCTGGGGGGAGTTTAGGCGACAGGCTTCCAATAGAAGCAAGGTTTCCGATCTGGGGCTTCTAGATCATCGCTTTTGGATTCGGCCCTAGGATTATACCGAGACCTCAGCGGTTGATCAGCGCTACCGCTATACCGGCTACGCCAAGAACCGTAGTCGCCACAAACTGCTGGTTACGCTCCAACCAGCTACGGCGTTCCACGAAGATTTGATCACCAGAACGTGTCCCTATGGAGAGGAGGTCAGCCATCGGATCTACACCGGACAGGATTGTCGCGTCTCCCCTGATGAGGGTGAGTTTGCTCAGATCGCCTTCTCGATTGGCACCGCCGGCTAAGGCGACGGCACTCGCGAGCGATGCGGTAGGATCTAGCCCGTACATTCCTGGTCGGTTGACCTCGCCGAGGACGTAGACACGTCGGACGGGCGTTACGGTGATCGACGGGTTCCTGAGTTCTTGGGTGTATCTTTCAATGAGTAGAGCACGTAGTTGCGCGATCGTTAGGTCGACTGCTGTGACGCGACCTAACATGGGCAAGGTTACAACCCCTTCCTCATCTACGACGAATTCACCACTGAGATCGGGTTCGAGCCATATGCGGATCTGGAGAGCGTCGCCTGGTAACAACAGTGATCTAGCTACTGGAGAATCCGACGATGATGGAGCGATCGTGGAGACACTTTGAGACTCGATCTCAGAGGCCCATACTCCCAACAGAACAAAGGCCACTATCGTTGGGGCGAGGAAACCCTTCGGTCGATGGGTTACGAGAAACTTCATCGAAATTGCGATCATACATCGAAGCTATTCTCAGCCCTAGACCTCTACAAGGTGAGCCCGATCATGTATGCAAGCCAAATTCATTGACGAGAGCTATTGTTCAGGAAAAGCTGATCTATTCAAACGTCACATTTTGTGTATTTGATGCTTAGACGACGGTTGGTGTGGGCAGGGACCTTAGTGGTTCTTTCAATGACTCAGGCTTGTGAAGAGGTCTTCACACCTAGCTTCACGTACGCCTCTGTAGAAGTGGTAGTCACGCTGCCGGACGGACAGGGGGTCTCAGGCGTGCCTCTAGTACTTTATAATGGGACCCGCCACCTGGACTATGGGAAGACAGACTCCCTTGGAGTATCTCGCTTCGACCTAGTGCCCGAGGGTGACCTTGGCGTGAGTTCAGTTCCGACGCGCTATTTTTATGCGACGCAGCACCCTGACGGGTATTACAAGACCTTTCGAGTCGCGGAAGGCGATGAAATACGAGTTGAGTTTCAATACGAGGACGCGAGAGGCAGTATCGCATTGCGGGTTCTAGATCAGGATTCAGTACCTCAATCTGGTTTCGTAGTCGAGCTTTACACTGCTTCAGGAACCCAGGAACGGACCACGTTGAGTGAATCTGGGTCGGTACTGTTTTCGGAATTGACTCCCGCAGACTACGGTGTACGTGTGCTCGGTTCTGGGGCCTGCCCACTTTTACCCGATGGCTTCGTCTATCGGGATGGTCTGATCGTCAGTTTACGACAAAACCTCGAGATCGAGATTGTTCTGCCGCCTTGTTTCACCTGACCTTGGCACAAAAGGATGAGGTCCAGTCATTAGCCCAGTTGTGGCTCAATTGAGGAGTGATGATATCTGCTTTCCGCTCCAACGACGGCGAATAGGCCTGCCAAAATTCCTAGCATGGCCGCAAGAATCGCGGTGATAGATCGGCGTGGAAAAGCGGGTCGGTCTTCCTCTATGCCGGTGTCTACGATTCGGACTTCTGCATCATCCACGGCTCTGCGGACTTCCACGTCTGCCAGTCGAGTCTCAAGCATTACGTACAATTCACTTAGGATTCGCTGGCGGCGTTTGAGTACGGTGTATTGCAACTCCAGTGAGGGAAGGCTGCGCAGCGATTGGTCGAACGTGTCTAGCGCAGATTGTGTCGATTCTATTTGATTATCGAGGCCTTGGAGATAGTCGTTTGCGATGTCGAGCAACTGTTCCTCTATCTCGCGGATCCGCACGTCTAGTGCTACTACATCTTCGTTGGTCGCTTGACGACGCACGAGCAACGTTGCCCGTTCGTTTTCGAGAGCCAGCAAGGAAAGAACTAGTTCTTGCACCCCTTCGTTGGAGATGAAGGTCGGAAAACTGGCAAGCGCACGGAACGGGGTTTGAGCACCTGCGCGCGGAGAACTGTTTTCCAACTCCTCGACTACAGCTCCCAGAGAAGATCTTTCAACCTCAGCTACATCATGGATCAGCTGCATCTCGGCAACACGACCGATTTCTTGGGTTGCCTGTTCCTCTGGGAGAACCACGAGCTCTGACGTCTGAAACGCCTCAAGCTCGGCTTCCGCGGCCAGGAGTTCTTTCTCAATTCGATCGACCTCTTGAGAGAGAATTGTCTCTTCACGCCGAACGTCCCGTTGACTCCAAGTCAGGGAAAATTCTACGAAATCTTCTGCAACACGATTAACAAATTGACGCGCGACTGCTGGATCCGGATTACGGTACTGAATTTCGATCAGCCGCGAGCCGATATCAGATCTTTGAATCTGAATACGCCTTCTGAGCGAGCGCATGCTTCTTCGAAATGAATCGACGGAAATACGTATCACGGAGGGGGGATCCGATGCGAGTGAGTCCTGGAGCTGAAACGTCATGGGCCCGATTGAAAATTGTTCTCCAATGGATATTGCCGAGGGTAACTCCACCGGTTCCCGATTGCCGCGAGAAGAAACCCGATAAGATCCGTCACCTTGTCGGCGCATAGTGTAGGTTCCCTTCGGCGCATCTTCACCCGCTTCCACGAGCGAGAAAATATCCGAACGGAACGTTCTCCAGGGTCTGCTCAGTTGGACGTGGAGCGCTAGCTCGTTTGCCACAGGCTCAAGCATAGCACGACTTCGGAGAATGCCGATCTCTGTTTGCACGTCGGTTTCGCCAAGACCACCTGCGGCCGCGAGTCCGCCTGGCAGCGCCTCAGCTACGTCTCCAATACCGCTAAGTAGAGAAGACCCAAGCCCTGCTTCAGAGTTCATGCGTACTCTAAAAGACGCTTCGCTCTCGTACACAGGAGTGACCAGAAGGGATGCGAGGAAAGCGGTGCTTGCGACTATTAAGGAGGTAAGGGAGAAGCGCAGGAGATGACGCCTCAGGAGCGATGGAAGGTCAAGCACGTGGATGGACTTGGGAGGGACAGGTTGGGCCACGGGGATCACTTCGCCGATGCTTCTGAGGGGTTCATGTCTATTGAGTATGCCTAAGCGGTGTTGTCACTTGGCTCAGACAAGCTCCGATCGGTTTGCCAGGATGTCCAGCCCATCCCGAGAATCAGCCAGGTTATTGGCTCAGTATGGGACTGTTGGAAGATATTAAAGACAAAGGTGGCGACGACCAGAGCACGGGTTTGTGGGTTGCGTTGGTAGGCCCCAATGAACAGGACAACCATTAGTGCTGCGGCCAATAGACCCGATTCTGCAAACATTGTGACGAGGAGCGAGTGGAAATTACCGTACTGGTTCCCGGGAAAAATGGACTGAGTCTCCAAAAATGCATTTCCGTAGCCAATTCCTATCGCCAAATGCTTCAAGTTTTCTGTGGCGACCTCAAGTCCCAAAAGTATGAGCTGGGTGTGTTGGCTAGTTGAACCTTCCTCCAGCGTGAGACGAGTACCAAGCATACCCGCGATCCCATCAAGAAAGTCTGAACCTGAGGGTGATAGTGCGTAGGGAAGTAGAAGAGCGGACACCGCAGCAAGCAGAAGGAGGACTCGCAAGCGCGTGATAAGAAAAGAGCGCCCTGAGAACACATACCAACCGACACATACTAACCCGGCGAGTGCGGCTGACCGAGATAGTGTTAGAAGCACGGCGAGTGTCCCGAGAGTAACCCAGCGAACTTGTGAGCGGTCCTCAGATCCATAAGTCCAGATGATCCATGTGAATACAACGGTGCCAAAGCCCCCGAGGTTAGGATCCGAGCTAAGGCCTGTTAGACGAGGGATTACACCAAAGTAAAGCCCTGGTCGCAGATCTAGGAATCCATTGGTCAGCCAAACCGGATCAACCAACCACGAGAACAGCTGGAGTCCATTGAACAGGAGTACTGAGATTAAGCCCCACTTCGCTCCTCGGTAGAGGATGGATCTCGAATCGGGAACCGAGAGAAGTGAGAATCCTACTGCCAACACTAGGTAAACTTGAACGACTAGGAGTGCTACGCGGCGAGCCGATGTCGCAAGGTCATAGCTTGCAAAAGTGGACAGGACGAGGATGCCCATCAGAAGGGTGATCGCAAGAAGGAAGTCAGAAGCTCCCTCGGTCATCGGAATCGATTCACCCCTAGTCCAGGAGCGCCACAGGAGGACCATGACGATGAGAGGGGCGAGAGCCAGAAAGGGCGTCATCACTAATGGGCCTAAAGATCCCAGTAGATCGATGCGGGTGGCTCCGATCAGAGCTAGCCAAAGGGATAATATCTTAGGACTCATGCCCCGGTCGCCGAGAAACTTAAACGAAGTACCTGGTTCCTAAGATCGACGCCTCGGTAGGCGTCGTTGGGTAGAGGCTTAGTTTGAAACAAGTAATTGAGGCGGATTGATTCTGCCCATGCAACTTCGAACCTAAACGGACCGATCTTCCCCGCTCCTCGGACTCCTGCGAGCAGGGTCACATCGGCTCGACGGTACTCTGGGAAATATGAGTAGAGCGCTTCGTTCTCTAGTCTCATTCTAGTTCCAAAGAGCCCCAGATTCCATCTGGGCGCTACCCAGTCAACAGCGATCCATTGACTCGATCCGCTCGGACCAATCCCCGCGCCTACGACTCGGCCCTTGTGCGTGTAGCCTTGGATCACCCGGCGACTTGTGTACCACTCACCGTGTTTCTTAAGCCTGAAGGACTGACTCGGTTCCAGACTTGTGATCTCAGCCTCGATCGCCAGTCGAGCCGAATTCGTCTTAGGTTGATTGTGTCTCAGTCCGAGTGTGTAGCCTCGGCTGTGATGTGGCGCTTCAAGGAAGTCACGAAGAGAGCGAGGTTCCTCAGAGCGTCCCCATTCTATCCATGTTTCCAAGCCCGCGTCTGGAAAGCTCCAGTGCGCGAATATCGAAAAAATCCGGTCGGGACCTAGGGGGCGTTGCTCGTCACTCGTTGCAGACGCTACAGGCCCTACTGACCTAACGAAATCGAAAGCTGCGGTAGGAAGATCCATTAGCCCGAGTGCAGGTGCATAGACAACTCGTCCGATGCCTATGCTCAGATTGGGTTCGAACGACGGATTGAGGGTAACGATCACTCCGCTTAATGATCGGTGATCATTTTCGGGGTCGTTATCGAAGTAGGATGACTCTTCTAGCCGACCAAGGATCCACTGAGCGTGAACATCTCCGATCGGTGATTCAAACGGTTTGGTCGTTTGAGCAAACAGGCGCGGAAATCCCTGAGCGTTATTACTTACCAGGAAAGGGTTTCGAATAGAGGGTCCCCAACGAAAGCTTTCTGTGGCGACGCCGACACGGACTGATGCGGACTCCCATGACAGGCTACTCTGGCCCGGTCCAAGGTACAGACCGGAATCGTATCCCAGCCGCTGAGGTAGGTCTATTGAGTGAGGCGGATAGTGGAATGGCGAGGCAAGCGGATGGCGCATCCGCCCTTCGGTATCACCCGGTCGAGGAACATTTTCTGGATAGGAAAAAGTCTGAAAGTCGAGGTTTTGGGTTCCCCATATTTCCGGGGCCAGAACCGCTGTCACTGAACCATAAGACAGCGCTACACCCACCTGACTTCGTCCGGATATGCCACGACCAGCCCAGAGAGTCCCTTCGTTGATAGAGAAAGGCAAGTCTGAGTTAAGGGCTCCATCCAGTTCGCTTGCGAGGACGTGCAGCCTGAAGTCTCGGTTGCCAGACACCGAGTACCTGATCTTTCTTATCTCAGCTAGGACGTTGCCGGAGGCGGTTCGGATCCAAGGGCTTGTGCTGACTTCTGAACCCATTGGTGAATTTCGTTGAGACGTATCCAAGAATACGCCTCGGGTTAGACCCACACGCCAGAGCGTGTCAGCCTCCGCATAGATAGGCGAGGGCATGGGGCTTGCCGAGACAAGAGTGGCGATCAGGTGGAGGAATGTGGCAGACACGAGTCGAAGTTCGAGAAGCTGGTGCGATCGGGCAATGTTACCCGCTCAGTAGAGAAGATTGAGTTTGAGGTTTACCCTTCTGTTTATGGACCATCTGCAGACGGTGCCCCGATCCCCTCAGCGCGGGTTTTCTTTGTTCCTATCCCAGCGGCATAGTAGTCGTTGCAGATTCAGATTCTCTATGTTGGTTGCTCTAGCGGCAGTATGTCTATGGACCGCGTCTAGCGCTCAAGGGCAGACACCAAAGAAAGACACCGCAGTGTCGTGGCTTTACGTGGTACCGGGGACTGTGACGGATCGGTATGCTCGCACCCTTGAGAACCTAGGGCTCCTACCGGAGCGCTCTGCGGCAGCTCGTGATGGTTCAGAAGTTTGGATGTTCTCTGCTGAGGAACACGGAAGGCCAGAGCGTGTGTCCTCGGGTACTCCGCCCTGGCACGGTGTCTATAGGACTACGCCGTCAAATGAAAAGCGTTGGGGTCTTCTTCCCGTGCGGACGCAAAGCTCGTTCAATACCGCATTTCCATTTCACCGCGGTAGTGGCCCCGTCTGGCACGGTAAAGGCTTTACCCAGTCTCTGGAGGGTGGATGGTTCGGTAAGTGGGGCCCGTTCGCCTTAGTTCTGAACCCTGTCTGGTTCCGAGCCGAAAACCGGGATTTTGTTTTGGCTCCGACCGGAATGAATGGGGATGGACGTTTCCGATCGCCTGTGGAACCTCCTGGGTTGGATATCCCACAGCGTTTTGGAGATGAGCCATATCAAGACCTATCCTTAGGGGCATCGTCACTAAGACTGAACATAGCTGGACTGTCTGTTGGCGTATCTTCCAGTCCTCAAGTCTGGGGTCCTGGCGATCTGCATCCTCTTGTCATGGGCGCTGTGGCTGGGGGGATCCCTCACGTATTTGTCGGAACGAGCACCCCGTTCAAGGCTTGGATTGCAGATTTTGATTTTCGTTATATGGCGGGACGAACGGAGCGGAGTCGATGGTTCGGTCTGACTGGCGACGACAGATTTGCTCTTATGAACGGATTTGCGGCCTCTCTTCGCCCTCGTGGGCTTCCCGGTCTGCAGTTGGGAGTAACTCGCTTGTTCCATCAGCCTTGGCCGTCTGCTGACGGAATGATGCGCGGTCTGCTAAAGAAACCTTTTGAAGGGATTCTAAAGGGAGGTATGCAGGGGGTTGATCAGCGTCTGGATGACCAGTTTGTGTCAGTATTTGCCAGATGGATGGTCACTTCTGCTGGTGCTGAGGTGTGGCTTGAATTTGTGAGGGGGGATCATTCTGTCGACGGGCGATGGCTCATGCTTGAGCCTGAAGACTTCGGAGGCTATGCCGTGGGGTTTCGGAAGACTTGGCGCTCAGATTCCGCTTTTACGGTTTTTCATGCTGAGGGTATCGTCTCTGGAACGACGCATCGAGAGAGGGGAGGCGCTCGTCTTACATCAGAGCGTTTTTATTGGGGTCATGCTCCAGCTCCGATCTACGGTAATTCTGCCTATGCGATTGGTGGTTGGACACACAAGGGGCAGCTCTTAACGACAAGTGCTGGTCCTTTTGGTAACGGTCAATCCTTGGGTGTAGATCATTACAGTCCGGATGGACATTGGTCGTTGAGCTTGGATCGCTCAATTGTGCTGGAACAGCCTGCCGCTGCGAGGCCCAGCGGGGAAGGGGTCTCAGATGTGCTCTATGTAATTTCGGCGAGTTCCACTCGCTTCTCAGGCCAGTGGGACCTGGGTTTGGGGATTGATTGGGTTTTGAACCTGAACCGCCATCTTAACCCTGCTTCGGATGCTATGAACATCAGGCTTCAGGCCACTGTCAGCAGAAGGTTTTCTGTATTCGATCGCTGATCGCTGTTCGCCACGCTGCAATCAAGACGCGTTTCCAAAGCCAAGCACTGCATACTGCTAGTAGAATCAGCGCCCCATACCATGGGCCCAGGATCCTTGACAGGGCGAGAGTCACAAGGAGAAGAACGATTCCTTCTGAGGCCAGTTGGACTGAAATCTGTCCAACTTTAAAGAAATTTGATTCCAGGCGGGCCGTTAAGATCAGTAGTCCCAGAAAGTCGAAGCCCGCTCTGGCCGTCCATGCCATTGCCGCCCCTACTAGGCCGAAACTGGGTAGTGCCCACCACAGTAACGTGAGGTAAAGCGGGAGCTCGATTAGATGCAGTATGGCTGGGGCATTCGGCCGAGCCCGAGCGTGTAGCGTCGCGAAAGGGATTTGAGCGAGCGCGTTCATGAACACACCCAAGGAAAGCCACTGAAGCACCGGTGCACCCGGATCGGCGATCTCTGATCCAGCCCATAGGCGGAGGATAGGATCGGCCATGGCTACTAATAGAATGAGGATTGGTAAGGTGACTATC
>DEBI01000075.1:0-5241 GCA_002348465.1 Gemmatimonadales bacterium UBA2960
GACCGTCGGTTGCCTCTGAGGCCGTGCAACTGGATTACATGGAGTAGTTATGACAGAGAACGCGAGTGAGGGTGCGAACACCCTCTCCATCCGCGACAACCGAACCGGTCGGGACTACGAAGTCGACATTCTTGATGGCGATGTGATTAGAGCTATGGACCTTCGCCAAATTAAGGTCAATGAAGACGACTTTGGGATGATGACCTACGATCCCGGATACACCAACACTGCTTCGACCCGCAGCACGATCACGTATATTGATGGAGGTAAGGGGATTCTCCGATACCGAGGATATCCCATCGATCAGTTGGCTGAGCACAGCTCGCATTTGGAAGTCGCCTACCTGCTGCTCAATGGAGAACTCCCGACACGTTCCGAATTCGATGATTTCGTTCACGAAGTAACGTTTCACACGTACGTGCATGAGAACATCAAGGAGCTTTTCTCGGGCTTCAGGTACGATGCACACGCGATGGGTATGGTGATGAGCGGTGTGGCGGCGTTGTCCTCTTTCTATCCAGAGGCGAAGAGCGTCGACGATCCGGAGGCGCGTTCGCAACAGATCATTCGGCTAATCGCGAAGATGCCGACTTTGGCCGCGTACGCGTACCGTCATCATCGGGGACTCCCGTATGTCTATCCGGAGAACGAGCTGGGTTACACGGCGAACTTCCTGAATATGCTCTTTAGCGTTGGGAGTCGGGAGTACAATCCGAACCCGGTTTTGGAGAAAGCCCTAGACATCCTCTTTATTCTGCACGCTGACCACGAGCAGAACTGCTCTGCTACGACTATGCGTGTGATTGGCTCAGCCAATGCAGATCCATACTCAGCCCTAGCCGGAGCCATGGGTGCTCTGTATGGGCCATTGCACGGTGGAGCGAACGAGGCCGTACTTCGGATGCTGACTCGGATCGGGAGTGTGGAAAATATCCCGGCCTTCATGGAGGGTGTGAAGCGACGTGAAGAGCGTCTTATGGGTTTTGGCCATCGCGTCTATAAGGCTTACGACCCTAGGGCAAGTATCATCAAGCGAACGGCCGACGAGGTGTTCGAGGTTACTGGGCGGAACCCTCTCTTGGATATCGCGCTGGAACTCGAAAGGATCGCACTCAACGAAGACTTCTTCGTCGAGCGTAATCTGTATCCGAACGTAGACTTTTATTCCGGCCTCATTTACCAGGCGATGGGTTTTCCTGTGGAGATGTTTCCAGTTCTCTTCGCGATTCCTCGGACCGTCGGATGGCTCGCTCAGTGGGAAGAGCTACTTAACGATCCCGAGCAGCGTATCGCTAGGCCTCGACAGGTGTTCGAAGGAGCGAGCGAAAGAGATTTCGTATTGATGGATGACCGAACCTGATTTAAAGGCAAGCCACAGCGGTTGGATCAGATGAGAAGGGGGTGCCCGTTTGACGGACACCCCCTTTCCTGTCCACGTCACCCGACTGCAAGACTCAAGGCATTGTTTACAGAATATGAATGATCATCAGTGTATTGATTTAGAGCACTTGGATTTGGAAGGAGCTATCGCTTGCTACCTCGTGGATGGCCCAGAGCCCGCAATTATTGACCCAGGGCCGGTTACGACGATGGAGAGACTCGTTGAAGAGTTGGCGGTTCGTGGTGTCGGCTCCTCAGAACTTCGCCATGTCTTTTTGACCCACATTCACCTAGATCATGCCGGGGCTACGGGATCCCTCCTAGACAATTTTCCTAAGGCGCGCGTGTTCGTGCACGAGGATGGTGCGTCTCATATGGTGGACCCCGAACGCCTCGTGTCGAGTACACGTCGTACGTTTGGAGATCTGCATGACCAACTGTGGGGCGAAGTGAAACCAGTGGATCCCAACCGAATTGATGTGTGGAGAGAAGATGAGCCACGTTCTGCGGCGGGTTTGAGACCGATATCAACACCGGGTCATATTTCTCACCATCTAGCATTCTTGGATGAGAGAGACGGAACCCTGTTTTCCGGGGACTCTATGGGTATCACGTTAGGTGGTGGCCCTCAGCATCCTCCTACACCACCACCCTCTGTGAATTTGCCGGACTGGTACCGGACGCTAGACGAAATCGGGGGGATCGCACCCGAGCGTTATGCTGCAACTCATTTTGGGTTTCACGAGGACGTTGAGCATCGTCGCGTCCAGTTGTTTGATCGGCTGAAAGCACTCGAAGCTAGGGTTCGTTCTGCAGTCAGCGAAGGTCGTGAGGAGGAAGACGCTGCTGCGTTCGAGCGCGAGGTTAGAAGGGAACTGGCTCCGTTTATGGGAGAAGAGAGAGTGGATCGATACTTCGATATGTTTCCGGCCGCGACTGATTGGGCTGGGGTAATGTTCTATATCAAGAGGAATCCCTAGAAATGGGACAGATGGATAGAAAACTCGTGACGCTTGTCTTTACACTAGTGGTTTCGCTCTGGGCAGGATTCGCGGTGGGTGCTGCGGCACAACAACAGGATGAGGTTGTTGTGCGGGCGATCCCTGCTGCTGTGGGTTACTCTCCCGAGTTTGATCGGGCCCTTCAGAGAGGCTGGCGGAGTGAGACAGGGGCGCCTGGACACAGTTACTGGCAAAACTCGACAGGTTACGAGATTGAAGCTCGTCTTGATCCTGAGACTGCTAAGCTCGAGGGGACCGTTCAGATCCTGTACGCACATGATGCGCCCGCGAATCTGAACTCGGTATTAATACATCTTCACCAGAACCTCCACAGGGAGGGCTCTCCACGCTCAAGTGAACAAGAGATCACCGGAGGGGTGACGATTACCAGGCTGGCTGCGGATGGGGAAGAGCTATCCGAGAGACCTCTAGAAGAGGGGCCTGGGTGGGAGGTCGATGGTACGCTAATGCAGGTTAGGCCCACTATCAGGCTCGAACCCGGAGATACGCTCCAACTAGACATAGACTGGGAGATGGTGTTGCCTCAACGGGGTGCGGGTCGCATGGGCCATTCTAACAATGAGGTATACATAGTCGCTTACTGGTTTCCGAAGATGGGAGTTTTCGATGACCTCAGCGGTTGGGCGGCTCAGCCTTATTTGGGCAACGCTGAGTTTTATGATGACTTCGGTAACTACAAAGTCTCGATCTCGGTTCCCACCGGATGGACGGTTATGGCAACCGGCGAACTTCAAAACCCAGAAGAGGTTTTCTCCGCTATAACACTTGATCAGCTTGAAGCTGCGGCTGTGTCGGATACGCTCGTGGTGATCGCTGATGCCGCTTCTAGGGGAGCGGGTACAGTAACTGCTGAAGGAACTGACGGTTGGCTCAACTATCATTTTTCAGCCGAGAACGTGCGCGATTTTGTCTGGACGACGTCAAATGTCCAGCGCTGGGATGCTACGAGTGCAGAGGTCGCGAACCAGATCTGGCCTGATGCTGACGCCGACTCTGATGACAGGGAGTCTGATGATCGAGAGAGCGACGGGGCCGAGGATCAGGCCCTACCAATCATTGAGCCTGTTGTCGACGGGACGCGCCGAGTGCTCATCCACTCATTTTGGCGCGAAGATGTAGCCCCGCTCTGGGCAGAACAGTGGCGGCACGGTCAGCAGGCTATTGAGTTCCACTCCGAATACACAGCCTATTCATACCCATGGTCCCACATGACTTCAGTTGAAGGTCGGGACATCATAGAGGGTGGAATGGAGTTCCCCATGATGACAGTAATGGGAGCGTATGAGGGTCAGGAGGCTAGTGACCTGTACAACGTTACTGCCCACGAGATAGGCCACATGTGGATCCCCATGATCGTAGGGACCGATGAGAAGCGTCACGCGTGGATGGACGAGGGGGCGACCACTTTCTTGGAGGGCCAGAGCAAGATGGAGCATTGGCCTGGCGTAGATCATCATCGGGTTGGAGCGCGCAGTTACCTTCAGGTTTCTGCGGCGAGACAGGAGCAGGCACTCATGCGCCACGGTGACTACTACGAGCCTGGCCCTGGGTATGGGGTCGCATCATACCTAAAGCCAGCAGCACTTATGGTCGCCCTTCGAGACGTGATGGGTGAAGAAGACTGGCTGACGGCTTATCGGGCATTCATCGCCGAATGGTCTTTCAAAAAGCCAAGCCCGTGGGACTTCTTCAACACTTTTGAGCGTTTCGCGGAGGATGATCTAGATTGGTTCTGGACGTCATTTTATTACGAGACGTGGGTGATGGATCATGCCGTGGGTCGAGTTGTATCCAAGCCGACGGGAGGAGCGACCGTGACGATTGAGGATCGGGGTGACGCGATCTTCCCAGCCCGGGTGCGTATACGAACATCCAATGGGATGGACTTCGTGCATGAGATACCGGTATACCACTGGCTTGCGGGGAACGACCACTATGAAATCGAAGTAGCGCCGGCGGCTGGATCTGTGATGAGAGTTGAGTTGGATCCGGGTGGCTATGCGCCGGATGTGGATCGACAAAACAACTTCTGGCCCAGAGGAAGTGGGGAATAGGGGCCAGTCTAACCGAAGCTTTTGATCTCCGGAGAACTCTGCCGTAGAGCGGTAAGGTACTTATGGGGGTTCTCAGGAGCTTCATCCTTTTCGCTCCAACACTCGAGTGGTCCATATAGCGACGTTTGCGAGTGCTCAAGGTCAGGAGAATCAAGCATCGATGTGTGGTTTGTGTCAGACGCTTGAGGACGGGATTCATCGGCTGTGTTTCTTGCGATTCCTCCGTTTAGTACGCTCACGCCGATGTCCTCAGTGTCTTGTGTTCGAAAAAGGTTTCTGCGTCTCACGGGCACACCCGGCACTTTAAGTGCACGTAGTTCGTGTGCAATGATATTGGTGGCACTCCCGTCGATCTGGAGTTTTCCGCCTACCGTAAGAAACGGCTCCATCCTTATGGCAGCACGGTAACGTTGATAGGTATCAGGTTTCACAATCACATTGATGGGGCCGTGCTCATCCTCCATCAGGAGAAACACATATCCTTTTGCGGTGCTGGGTCGCTGTCGCGTGGTTACGAGTCCAGAAACGAGCACAGCACTCCCGTTTCGAAGGTGCTCTAGGCGGTTAGAGGTCACCGTGCCTTCGGGTAGCATATTTCGCAAAAGCGAGAGCGGATGAAGATCCGTAGAGAAGTGGAGCATCCGGTACTCAGCGATCATCCGGTCGTGTCGGTTGAGTTCTGGGAAGGGCAGGTCGGCGTATGGGTTGTCGAGTGCCAACTCCGTTTGATCGTAAGTTTTTCGGCCGCTTGCAATTGTCTCATTGTTCTCAGGGCCGAGCCAGAG
>DEBI01000075.1:5626-22353 GCA_002348465.1 Gemmatimonadales bacterium UBA2960
ACCCAGATGAGATTTTCGATGGCTGGTCTTTTGAGTTTCGTTGGCTTACGCCGGAGAAAGTCCAGTAGTGAACGGTAGGGACCCCCGGACTCCCGCTCAGATACGACATTTTCAGCGATTTCAGCCCCCCATCCCCGAATGAATCCTAGCCCGATCCGTAGGTCGGTTTCTTCGGCGGTGCACTTGACGTAACTCCGATTTATATCCGGAAGAAGCGTTTTGATGCCGTTTCTTCTGGCGTCTCTCCCAAGAGCATCCAGCGAGTAGAAGCCCATGGGTTGGTTATTGAATAGTCCGACATAGAATTCTACGGGGTAGTAATGACGGAGCCATGTCGACTGGTATGCTAAGAGGCCAAAGGCTGCAGCGTGTGATTTTGGGAAGCCGAACTCAGAAAAGGCGGTCACCTGATTGAAGATTTCCCGCGCAGTGGCTTGTTCGACACCGTTGGCTTTTGCTCCGTTCTTGAAATGCTCCCATTGAGTTGAGAGGGCCTCCTTCGACCGTTTCCGACTCATTGCTCGTCTCAACAACTCTGCTTGCCCATCGGTGAAATTGGCGAGAGCCTGACAGACCTTGAGAACTTGATCCTGAAAGATGATCACTCCTAATGTCTCACCCAGAGCCTCTTCGAGGAGTGGATGGGGATAGGGGATCTTATATCCAGGGTTGTCTCGCAGTATTTCACGCCGTCGTACGTATGGGTTCACTGCACCACCGACAATCGGACCTGGCCGCACGATTGCGACCTGAATAGCTAGCTCCTCTAAGTTTCTTGGCTTTGTGCGTCGGAGCATTTGGATCTGCGCTCGACTCTCGATCTGGAAAGTTCCAACGGTGTCTCCTGATCCGATACGATCATAGACGGCCTCGTCGCTGAAATCGATGCGGGAAAGGTCAGGGGCTTTGCCATGTCGTTCGGAGATTAGATCGATAGTCTCATCGACTAGGGACAGCATGCCGAGAGCCAGAAAATCTATCTTGATGAATCCGGCGTCATCGCAAGAGTCTTTGTCCCACTGACAGAGGGAGCGACCTTCCCAAGCTGCGGGTTCGAGTGGGACGATCTCTACAAGAGGTCGGCTCGAGATGATCATGCCGCCGACGTGCTGTGAGATGTGTCTTGGTAGGCCTGTAATATCTTTAGCGAGTTCTCCGAGCAGCTTCCAGAGGTGTCCGTCGGCTCGATCTTTGAATTCGGGCAGTGACGCGATCTCGTCCGCCAAGCCAGCAGCAGAGCGTTGCTCGGCTAGTCTAGAGAGTTTTTCGATTTCTCCCATGGGTAGGGCTAGTGCCTTGCCAATCTCTCGAACTGCCGATTTTAGACGATAGGTAGGGAACGTGCAGACCAGTCCTGCATGTTCTTTTCCGTACTTTTCATACACACGCAAGATCAACTTCTCTCGTATATCGCGTGGGAAGTCCAGATCAATATCCGGAACGCTGTGAAGTGCTTCATTCAAGAAACGTCCGAGAAAGAGGTTGTTCTTTACCGGATCGATATGCGAGAGACCGATTAGATAGCAGATAATCGATGAGACGGACGACCCCCGTCCTCGACCAGGTGGAAGCCCGGATGAGGCTCGGGGAGCTTCACCGCGGACTTCATGGGCAACTTCGGTCGCTAGCCGCATGATGTCGCGGTATACGAGGAAGAAGCCTCCTAGGCCGTGTAGGTCCACTAGGGAGAGCTCGGTGTGCAATCGATCTTTAGCATCTTGTTCTTCTGCGCTACCCGGCGCGTACAGTTCACTGACGCGCTGAAAACACATAGAAGCGAGTGATTCGATTGCTGAGTTACGCTCCGATCCTTCAAAGTCGGGGAATTCGTAACCGAGATCTTGGGTCAGGTCGAACCCGGTGCAACGTTCTGCTATTAGGAGCGTGTTTGTGAGCGCTTCAGGACGGCTTTGAAAGCGGTGGTGCATTTCCCAGGGTGCAGAGAGGTGAAAAAGTCCGTTAGACCTCCTTGTATCGTGAGCACCGTCGAGCGTGGTTCTGTTGCGGATGGAAACCAGAACATCTTGGATTCGATACCGTTCCGGTCGGTGGTAGTGAACGTTCCCTGTTGCTACCACTCCGAGACCGAGGCGCCCCGCGAGGCGTCCCAGTCTCTTGTTACGTGCACTATCACCACGGACAGCGTTTTCCTGTAACTCTATGAAGATGTTGCCCGGACCGAAGTGGTACAGTAGCCGGCGGGCTAAGGTCTCTGCTTGGGCGAAAGAGGACTCGAGCGCTGCTGTGATTGGGCCCTTAGAGCATCCCGTAAGTAATATTAGTCCTTCCGGGTGCATAAGTAGAGATTCAAGCGAGAGACGAGGATCCCCCCGCTCTGATTTCATGTGTGCTTCTGTCAGTAGGCGGCATAGGTTGGCGTACCCGGTTGGTGTTTCGGCCAGAAGTGTGATGTGGTGGCCTGATTTCGGTTCGGGGATTCCCGGAAAACAGTCACGAAGAGTAAGCTCGACTCCCGTGATCGGTTGCAGGTTGACCAGTTTGGCAGCTTGTGCGAACTCCATCGAGCCGTAGAGGCCGTTATGATCGGTTAATGCTAGTGCGGGGTAGCCTAGCTCTACAGCACTCATCACGAGTTCTTCGGGGTGCGAGGCTCCGTCTAGAAAAGAAAATCCCGAATGACAGTGTAGTTCGACGTAGGGAATCGTCACCGGCGCTCCGCATCGCAAGTCTCCTCCTAAGCCGCTCGGTGCCTGAATCGGCTTTCGCGCTTCCTGCTGGAGCACGGAAACCGAAGATAAACCGAACATGTTGTATGAGCAAGAATTATTTATCGCTTGACCGATGGGGTAGTGGGGCGCAAGATCGGCTGCGTCGTTATCTGTCACACGCGGCTAAAGAGCGTGTCCAAATCCCATGGAGCATCTCACGTGAGTGATGCCGTCTACATCGCCGATATCCGGATTGATCGAATCAAGGGCCCCTACCGTCACGCTTGGCTTCCGGCCCACGAAGGGCCGGTTGAATTTGGCGTTCATGGCGCGATCAGGGAGCACTACGGTGCCGATCCTGACCGTGAGATCACTACGACGCTTGACTATGTCATGGCTTCGACTGGTGGCTGACTAACAGGGACCTTCGGAGGCGCGCTGGAGGCGCGCGGGATCAGTGCAGGTGAGGGTGAGTTGAATGCAGATGTACGTGGTGAGGTAGGGAAAGAGGATGGTGTCCTCGTTATCCGTAAGGTCCATGTCACCTATCGGGTCAGAGCCAGGGAGGAGCACCGTGAAACTGTGGAACGGGTGCACGCTATGCATGCGGATCGTTGCCCCGTTTATCGGACGCTAAAAAATGCGATTGACATCACGACCGAGTATGTGCTGGAGCCTGATGACTGACCTTGAAATCGTATCTCTGATCTAATTAATAAAGAGATTTATATCAGAGGTCGTAAATCATTGCTTTGCTAGGATATCGAAGCTTCATAAATACTTTGAATTGAGGCATCTAACCCTGTATTGAATTCCTCGTCCGACTGTTGTGCGCTAAGTCCTTCGACTAGCGCGCGTGAGAAGCTGGCGATCATCTTTGGCTGATGCGCCAGGCGCCTATTTGCCTCATCCCTTGAGTATCCACCAGAAAGTGCAACGACTTTGAGCACATTGGGGTGCTCGATGCAGGGCGCGTAGAAGCCGTTGACCTCCGGAAGAGTGAGCTTAAGCATCACCTTCTCGTTTTCGACAAGAGAGTCGAGTCCCAACATAAGACTATCGAGCAGGATTTTTTCAACTTCACCTTTTTCGGGGCAGTGGATATCCACCTCAGGCTCGAGAATTGGGATCAGACCATGTCTGACGATCTGCTTTCCGACTTCGAGCTGTTGCTCGATGATTTCCTGAATTCCTTCGGTATTCGCTTCCTTTACAACCGAGCGCATTTTTGTACCGAAGATGCCCATTGCACGGGCTCGTTCCAAGGTCAATTCTAGACTTGGGATAGATCTCATCAGTTGAACGCCGTTTTCGACGGGAGCTAGCCCTTTATCGATTTTCAGGAACGGGACGATCTGTTTCGCAGCCCAAAGGTAGGTGCCTGTTGGAAGCCCCTGGACGTCCCGGTCCATTGTACCTTCGAAGAGAATTGCGCCTATGACCCGATCACCTGAGAAAGCCGGCATTGTGATAATTCGGGTCCGCATCTCGTGTACTGCATCGAACATCTCATCTTGACCACTCCACTCGTCCTCGCTGATCCCATAGGAGGCCAGCGCTCGGGGAGTACTTCCGCCACTCTGATCGAGTGCAGCAATAAAGCCACGTGCAGTTTTGATTTTTTCCAGTTGCTCAGCGAAAGTGCTCACAGGGACGCGCCTCAGATGGAGTGTTTCCTCGTATAACTGATCAGGTGATGCTTTGTATTTCAAATCTAGGTGATTTAAACCTCTTCGTGTGATGCTTTATCCTCTAGCGCGCGAGCTTTTTTGTTGACAGCCTTCGGGATTTAACCGACGCTTGATTTGCAAGCTTCTCATCCGAACGCTCAACCTAACGACACCATATGGCTCTTACGATCACCGGCGAAGTTATTGATGTCCTCGACGAACAGACTGGTCAGGGAAAGAATGGCACCTGGCGAAAGCAGCACTTTATCATAGAGACTCCGGGCCAATACCCTAAGCAGGTGGCGGTTATCCAGTGGGGTGACAACATAGACAAGTTCGGAGTCAAGAAGGGCGAAACTGTCACCGCTCATATCGACATTCAGAGCCGAGAGTTCGATGGTCGTTGGTATACTGACGTGAAGGCGTGGAAGATCACGCGAGAGCAGGAAGCTAGTGGAGGGCAGGAGCCTTGGTCTGAGCCGGTAGTGGATGTTGATGGCGGAGACGATGGACTTCCGTTCTGAGTTAATATGCTCCAGCTCATCGTGAGGATCGTTATCCTCTTGCCCGGATTGGTCTCGACCAGAGCGTCGGTGGTGACGGTGGGCCAGTTTAGATGGCGGGCTGACCTAGAGCCGAAGATGATTGTCCGACTTTGATCCAAATGAAGCGAATAGGATGAAGGCAATCACCTTCCATGGGATCGAAGAGTTAGCGTTCGAGGACGTCCCAGATCCGGAGCTTGTTGCAGCGTCTGATGTAATCTTACGAGTAACGGCCACAGGAATTTGTGGGTCAGATCTACATCCATACTTCGGCCGTGAGGTGGGTCTCGATGTGGGCACAGTCATGGGCCACGAGCCACTTGGTGAGGTGATCGAGGTCGGGTCTGAGGTTCGGGCGCACGAGGTGGGAGCCAAAGTGGTGGCTCCGTTCACTACGAATTGTGGTGATTGCTTCTATTGCGAGACCGGGCTAACGGCGCGTTGTAGTTCGGGTCAGCTCTTCGGATGGGTAGAAGGAGGAGAGGGACTGCAAGGAGGACAGGCCGAGTACATTCGTGTTCCGCATGCGGATGCGACACTGGTTTCTGTGCCTGAAGGGTTGGACGAGGCGGTCGCACTTCTGTCTGGGGACATACTTTCTACAGCTGCATTTGGAGCAGATATAGCCGGTGTCTGTGGTGGTGACGTCACCGCTGTGATCGGCTGCGGGCCAGTTGGTCTATTGTCAATCCTTACGGCGTTCGATCGGGGCGCGAGTGCAGTTCTAGCCATTGACCGAGTACCATCACGGCTGCGGTCAGCCGAAGCATTTGGCGCGATCGCTGTAAACTTCGAAACGGATCAGCCTCGGTGGATTGTTGATGAATATACTGAGGGGCGGGGCGTCGATACGGTGATAGAGGCAGTTGGTAATGAGAGTGCAACCCGACTCGCAGCTAACCTAGTTCGAAACGGGGGGAGTATAGGTGCACTGGGTGTGCATTCGGAGTCGCATCTAGCAGTTTCACCTGGCGAGCTATACGACCGAAACCTCTCTTATGCTGCTGGACGGTGCCCCTCTCGCCATTACATGCCCGAGTCACTTGATCTGGTAGTTCGCAGGCAAGATCAAATTGCGACCCTGATCTCACATCGCTTGCCGCTGTCGGAAGGTGTCGAAGCGTATCGTCGTTTTTCAGCTCGTGAGGCGGGCTGGAACAAGGTCGTATTGTTCCCCTGACACACCGGTATCAGCGGGGTGTGGTTACCTCGAATACCGCGTCGCGAATGTCGTCGGCACAAAGGTCCATCCGGTCGCGGTGCGTACGGAATGACAGCACACATATCCGGATGGCGAATCGGCCATTGACCAGGGTACCCGTAAGATAAACGTTCTTCCGCGCATTGATTGCCTGCATCAGTCTCTGTGTGGCATCCCCATCGGGATCATCTCGCAGGCGGAATGAGACTAGTGATAGCCGGGGCTCGGTGACAATCTCGACTTCTGGAATCTGACGAAGCTGATTCGTGATCCAGTCGGCAAGCTCTAGCTTTTCTTCGAGTGCCTCACGAAAGGCCTCAAGGCCGAATAGCTTCATCGGAAGCCATATGCGCAGACCGCGAAAATCACGCGAGAGTTCAGCCGAAAGGTCACAGAAATCAACAAAGTCGGGGTCGTGCTGCATTACCGGCATGTAATCGGCAAAGGTAGCGTGTGCTCGCCGAAGTGCTCCTTCGTCCTTCACAAGCAGGGCACCTGTCCCATATGGCAGGAAGAGTCCCTTATGTGGATCAAGGGTGATCGAGTCTGCCCTTTCAAGACCAGCCATGGCCCGCCGCCCACGCTCGGTCAGTGTAAAGAATCCCCCGTATGCGGCATCAACGTGGAACCAGAGGCCCTCTTTTTGAGCTAGATTCGCTAAACTGTCTAGGTCGTCGACGGCACCCGTGTTTGTTGTCCCTGCGCTGCCAACTATGAGGAAGGGTGCTCTCCCGGCTGCAAGATCGGCTTGGATCTCGCTTCTGAGTCGATCTAACCGAATCTGCTGAAGCTCGTCTGTTTCGATATGGCGAACTGCCGATTCTGGGAATCCGGCTACAACTGCCGACTTGCGTACGGAGTGGTGCGTCTGGTCCGAGGTGTAAATCACGCCGTTTCTGAGGTCGTCTCCTAGACGCTCACGTCGCGCTGACACGATTGCTGTGAGGTTTGAGAGAGACCCACCGCTTGTTAGAACACCGCCACTTCCGGACCCGTAGCCGACGATCTCGCAGAACCACCGGATCACATTAAGCTCCAGTTGAACTAGAGCGGGAGCAGCGATCCAAACACCTACATAACGGTTTATTGCGTTCGCGATTAGGTCCGCTATGGCCGATGGGAAGAGCCCACCCCCAGGGATGTAAGCTAGGTAGCCCGGCCCTGCAGTATTGTAGGAATGCGGGGCGGCGTCATCAAAGAGACGGTCAAGTAGGGTCTCAAAATTGCTACTGGAGTTGGGGACAGCTTCGATGAAGCTCTTAGCCACGAGCCGTCCATCTGAGTCGTATGACGCGGGTTGGCTTTCGAGTGAGTCGATGTGAGCGATGATTCGCTCTGAGACCTGTCCAAGCATCTCTCGCATTTCTTCTGCGGTGGGCTCAAGGGGGTACCTGCGTTCCCTGATCATCCAGTCCTAAACTTTTTAAGGAGATGTCGGATCATCATTACCAAAACAAAGGCTATCCCCGAAGCGAGAATGCCAATCCCTGTGGCACTTTTCGCGACGGTCGAGGAAACCATTTCCGCCTCACCTGCGATAGAAACCGTAACCAGTGTGCTCACCCCTGCGCCAATTCCGGCTATTGCTTCTGGTACGCCGGCTCGACGCGTGTGTAGGCCTGCTAGCAGGGGGACGAAAAGGCTCACGCTCATGATCGCGTAGAAGATTGTTATAGTGTCGAGTACGCTATCAAGGCGAAGAGTAAGCCCGAGACCTCCCATGCCACCCACGATTGCTGCGAGACGAGCGACGCGCAGGACGTCTTTGTCTGTTGCGTCAGGAGAGATGTAGCGTTTGTAAATGTCTTGTGACAAAGATGTGGAAAGCATGAAGAGCACGGTATCGGCCGAACTTACCTCAGCAGAGAAAACTGCAGCGAGACCGAGTGCCCCGAGTAGAGGAGGGAGGCCCAGGGTGAGCATCGTAGGTACTGCGTAGGCTCCATTCGTGAGCCCAGGATCAAAGCTGTGGGCGATGACCCCCACGGATACTGGGACAAAGGCGAACGCAAGTAGAGCTAACGCTTGCAGTGCAACACCCTTCTTGAGAGCGGATTCGTCCTTTGCAGCATATCCCATCTGCACTAGCCCAGGAGACACAACGAACGACGGCATTAGGATGACGAACATGATGATTCCGGCAAACGCTAGCGGATTCATGAAGTCCGAATTAGCTGGAGCTGCCGCCAAGACCGCTTCAACACCGCCGGCGCTTCCTACTGCGATAGGGATTGCTACGAGGAAGCCGACGATCAGAACGATGAGTTGAACGAGGTTTACCCAGGCGGTGGTCATAAGCCCTCCCGCGGTGAAGTAGATGATCATTATCATCCCACCAAGCGTCGCACCTACCCATCGTGGCGTGCCTAGGACCCACTCGAGAATCTGCGACATTGCAATTAGCTGTGCCGCTAGGATTGCCAGTGTTCCCAGCCACAGAATCGATACTATTATTGCGCGTACCGAGTTACCGTATCGAAGCTCTAGGTAATCACCAGCCGTATACAGGCCGTGTTTCTTTCCGGCCCGCCAGATCCGGGGGGCGACGAAAAATGCGAAGATGATCTGTCCGATTCCAGCCGAGCCTACGTACCACCATGCAGAGAGTCCTGCTTCGTAACCGAGTTCCGATGCAGCGATGACAGAGCCAGCGCCGATGTTAGCTGCCAGGAACGTTGAGAAGACCAGCCCTGGTCCTAAGGATCGGTCCGCCACGAAGAAGCTGCCACTACCTCGGACACGTCGAGACATAACGAGTCCAAACATGACTAGGCTCAGTGAGTAGGTGATGAGCACGATGAGCTGGAGTGCTCTAGTGTCTTCAGGTGATCCGCTCAGTGCCTTAACTCCTAGGTCGACAGGTTGCCACAGACGCTCTTCACCAAACTTCAAGGAAGCAGGATGAAGACCTGCTGTCCCAAAGGGGACAGCAGGTCAGTTGGCTACTCTTGGTGGAGTGCCTCCTGCTCGTTAGCGTCGGTCGCAAAACAATAGTAGAACCCATTGCCTCCTGTCCCCTGTAGGTCTTCCTGACCGCAGCCACGAGAGCCGTGAGCTGAGTTCCACGAGGTTGGATTCTGGCCTCCTCCTTGTCGGTCATGATGGCCGACTGCAGCACTTCCTTCACTGTTACTAGTCCAGTTAGCACAGGCGTCGTGGCCTTCTGCCGAGCTGACAGTTCCATCGATGCTAGACCCGGTGAGAATGTCGTGCATGTTGGGCGAGTCGCCTCGTCCGTTCACCATTTCACCGTTCTCGGTCAGAATCGACTCTTTCGTAAGGTTGGCGTTTTCAGAGTGCAGGTCGGCGACGTCTCGAGCAATCAGATCACCAGCATAATTGTGCCAAGGGCCGTCCCCGATGCGGTCACGCGCGTTCACGGCGGCTTCTCCCCCCATGGCAACTGTACTTAGGTAGGCTCGCCACGTAAGGTCACCAAAGCCCTTGGCATAGGCGAGATCTCGGCAGTGTTGATCCGCTCCCATTAGGCCGCCGAGATTGGCTCCATCTCCAGGTCCCGCACTGGTGATGAAGAAACTCATGTTACCGTCTTGGGCGAAGAGGGGGGGGGCTACTGCAAGGGTGGCTATCGCCACGATAATCATGGGTTTCTTCACGAGATACTCCTAAGGGTTGGAAAAAGAGACTGTCCCGCACCGCGTGCTAGTAGCTGAAGAATTGCCCGCGGGGAAAGCAAATGTTCGGGGTCCTAGCCTAGCGGGCAAGCGCCTTGTATCCATCGGTTGTTTAAACGCTGCTAGAATCCAACGCGAATACCTATAGGCACTCGGAAGATTAGAGCTGATCAGGTGCGTCTGTTATTTTTATCAACGGCCACTGAGCCTTTTTCTAGACCCAGAACACTGTTAATCGGTAATTTTCTGAAATAATGTCTGTTCGAGTAGAAGTGTTCAGTGATTACACCTGCCCATGGTGTTACGTAGGGTGGGCTCGATTTGAGAAGGCATTGCGACAGCTCCCCGACGGTGTGGTCGTAGATGTCCACTGGCGCCCTTTCGAGATTCACCCTGAGGTGCCGATGGAGGGTATGCCGTTCGAAGACCTCGGGTACCCCGCCGACCGCTGGGCTAGCATGCAGGAGGCCTTGCGGGCGAGTGCAGCAGCAGAGGGCTTGATCGTAGAGAATCGCCCGAAGGTTTCGAACACTCATCGAGCCTTGATGGCGGGAGCTTGGGCGCAGGACGACCTTCCTGACCTCTTTCCAGCTTTCCACGAACGGATCTTTGTCGGCTATTTCGATGAGGGTCGTGACCTAGGAGATGTCCAAGTAATCGACAGCTTAGCTGCGTCGGTAGGGATTGAAGTGAATCAGATGCACGCGGCGCTTGATCAGGGTGGCTGGGAAGCCGCCTTGCACGATACCACGGTAGATGCACGTAAGATGGGGATTACTGGAACACCAACTTTCGTGTTCAATCGAAGCTTCGCTATCTATGGGGCGCAGCCCGTAGACGCTTTTCTTCGAGCGTTTGAGAATGCCAAAGAGGTACAGAACGATGATAGCGCTCAGGACAGGGAGGTCCATTCGTAGAATGGAGGATCCTACGCCTAGGAAGGCGGTGTAATCGACTGGTACTGGATGTTCTTTGGGCTCGCTTGGCGAAGAAAAACGGGATCTCTTTTTAAGTTTGAGTTTCTAGGAATGACCGAGGTCGGTCAGTTGCCGCCCCCGTCGTCAAGCCATGCCATGATCGCTCTCGCTTGAGCCTCCCCATCGAGACCTGCCTCATGGATCACCATCTCTCCCGCTCCAGAGCCGAGGTAGTGCCCTTTGACGAATGGGTGGAGTGAGTGCTTAAGCCCTATGTCAGAACGAATCCAGCGGTACATGGTTGGTAGCGTAAAGCCGGTGATGCCCATTGTCGTCAATGCGATTTCGTCGTTGAATAGCGTGTCTCGCTCCTCTTGGGGAAGCTGATCAAAGAGTTCAGGACTTGCGACGTAAATAACATCAAGGTCGATCCCGTCTTGGGTAAGCCGGGGAAGGGCTTCCTGAACGAATGCTAGTGCTACTCCAGATCCCTGCAGCACGATCGTTCCAACAGCTGTGCTGGCTGCGGATCGAAGCTTGTATACACCTTTGGCAGCCTCGGAGGCTGGAGCCAGCCCGAGTGCTTCGCGGTCAAGCACGGGTTCGCCGGGGCGTGTTACGAAGGGAACAATGACTGCCGCCTCGGCTTGAAAGGATGCAGCCATCAAAGGCCAGATCTCTTGCGGTTCCCAGGGGGTGAGCGTGACTGCCGTTCCGGGCACGTAGTTCTCTATGTGTAGTTGTAAGGCTTGCGGGTCTGCGTGCGTAGGACCGTCTTCGCCGGTTTTCATACCGGCGTGGCCACACTGGAGAATGAAGGGGGCATATCGACTCCTCTGCACCTCCTGTTTCATCTGCTGACTGATCGCATGCACTCGGGCGGGTATGTGACCTAGGGGGCTGATGAATGCACCGTAAGAGGCTCCTGCTCCGCAGTGCTTCCCAAAGCCCGAAATGCCGCTCAGAATGCACGATAAGCCGTCCTCACAAATGCCACCCATCGTTAAGGTTCGACTGTCAGGATTATCACCGTAGTGGAAGAATCCCGGAGAGAAATTTCTAGAGGCTCCTGAAATCGCAGTTGAGTCAAGCAGGTCGGCTGCACCGAGCAAGATTGATCCTTCAGATTGCTCGTTTAGGTATCCGAGTACCCTGCCGAGCTGACTTCTGAGTGCGATTTTGGAGCCGATATCCAGCTCGACATCTGTTGGTGTCGTGGCGGGGTCAGTTACACGATAGAGCTCTTCTATGTCCGGAGCTCCTGCTCGTGGACTACGTTGTCGCTTGTCCAGACCATCTCTGGCGGCTTCGAGCCTTCGTGCCGTTTCTTGGCACACGTCGTTCGCTTCGGATCTTATCCAGTCTCGTAACATCTCAAGGGTTGCCCAGTGGCACGCTTCAAGTTTTTCCGCGTCACCGGGGTCGTCGACCTGTGGGATTTCCTCTGCGTAGTTGCCGAGTAGGGGACGAAGGGTATCAATGTAGGCTTCGGAGCCTCTCTTGTGGCCACCTCCGTGAGATTTCTTACCAGTAATACCGTAACCAAAACCTTTTTCCGTTCGATATACGACGGCGGTGGGTTGTCCGTTGTTTATAGCGAGCGCTCTGCGCTGACCTGTAAGAACTTGGCCCATATCGAAGCCGTCTTTGACATGGACGACGTTCCAGTCATGTAGATAGAACAATTCCATCGGATCCCACTGTACATATTCTCCAGGACTATCGTTCTCTCGGGTGACCTGATCTGAGTCTATGGAAGCCTGATTCCAGTCTAGGTGACAGATGGCGTTGCTTAAACCCGAGGAGCCGGCCGCCGCGAGTGATTCATATACCCGACCCGGTGTGAGCCCCCCTTCGCCTTCCAGGATATGGATGCGCGGAGCGTTCGCACCGAAGTAGTCAGCGGCCGCGAATGCGAGGCCGATCGACGATCCCATACCGACTCCGGAAGGACCGGTGGCGATTCGGACAAACGGTGTCATAGGAGTAGGGTGTCCATCCAGCGGCTTCGATCCGAACTGTTTGAACAGTGGTGTCGGCTGAGTGGGGTTTCGGCGAAAGCCTAGGAGGTCTTCCCAGCGTAGCCGAAGGTGATCGCCCTTGGGAAGGAGCCCTGGATTTGCGATACGCGCGACTTCATCTCGAAGCGCCCACATGGCGTATAGCCCGGTTGCCTTGTGTCCTGCGGCAAAGGAGAGCAGATCCTGGTCATCACGTAAAGGGTCTCCGAGGTCATACTGCATCGAGTCAAAGAGAGCCGCGGTCATTATATGGCCTGCTGAAACTGAGCCCCCTGGATGGCCTGATTGCGAGAAATTGAACTGGATCGCGACCAGCGTTCGGTATATCAGATCATACTGTGTTAGTAGTGCTAGTTCTTCCGTAGGCACGACGTCGGGATCAGCCGAGTCAATGTCGATCCAAGTAGAGCGTCGTGGTCCGAAGGCTCGAGTCATAAGGGCTTAGCTTCCGTGAGACTTGTTTTCAAAGGTTGTTACTGATGATATCGAGGCTAGCGTATGAAGCCCTCGGAGGATCATCTGGACTGACCGTGTTGGCAAGCCGTTGCCGTAGCAGCGGAGTGAATGGATCTTCGGGCAATGAATTCTAGCCCGATATTACCATCTGACACTGAGCTAGCGGCTGCATACTTGCAACTCGCGGTTACGCTAGGCCTCGTGGTGCTCTGTGGGATTTTGAATCGACGCTACCGCAGACAGTATTTCAGTCTATGGGCGTTAGCGTGGGCGGTGTATTCGTTGAGGCTTGTAGCGATCATCACCTTCCTGATTACGGGTGTGCAGGCTGCGCTCTTTTGGCATCAGGTTGCAACTGGATGGACTGCGGTTGCCTTTTTAGGGGCTGCATTTGTGTTCGCACAAAGAGCGGCCTGGCGCCCGATCTATGGCGTTCTAGTCTTATTCCCGGTCGTGTGGTCGTTCATAGGCATCTACCTGCTTGACGACTTCGTGCTAGCAGCTGGACCGATGATTTTATTTCTCAGTGTCACCACTGCAGCCGCTGGGTGGGCTTTCTTCCGGTACCATCGTCTTGTGAACTCGCCCGCAGCGCGTTTCTTGGCGGTAACGCTCTTCCTGTGGGCTTTGCACCATCTAGACTACCCCCTTCTTCGAGCTCAAGGGGCGTGGAATCCTTGGGGGTACTACTTAGACATCGCATTTTCCATCGGTGTCGGGCTTGGGATTGTTTTCCTGGTTTTGGAAGATCTCGACCAAGGTCTAACCAATTTAACTGCACTGTCTGGGGAGCTTCAGGGGGGACTTGGCCGAAAGGAGTCGACGGCGGAGGCGATGCTTCGTCGAGCCCTGTCAATGCGCGGGGTTCACGGCTCAGCTCTTTGGATCGCAACGGAAGGGCACGGGCATTTCGTGCAGGGCGCAGGCGTAGCGGCTCTGTGGCCTTTCGAGGGACCACCGGAGCCGGCACGCCGGGCAGCCGAGCAGGTCCGACACGAGCGGGTTCCGGCCGTGACACGCTGGAATGAACGGCATGAGAAAGGATTCGAGCACGCATACACTGCTGCGCTCCCTGTGCTTGGAGAGGAGGATGTTATTGGAGCGATCGTTGTCGTTGGTGAGGCCCGCGATCCTTTCACTGTCCTAGACAACCGGTTTCTTCTCGCCTTCGGTCATCAGGTTGGGGTGGCACTGGCGAATGAAGAGTTGAGCCGTGATCTGATTAAGCGGACTGAGGAGTTGGAGCGCCTTCAGGCGCGAATGATCCATCAGCATGAAGAGGAGCGCGCACGTATCTGGCGTGAACTTCATGATGAGACTGCTCAGGTGCTGGCCGCTCTTAACCTGCAGCTAGGGGTGATTGCGGAGCGTAGCGATAAGGCTTCTGCTCCAGCACTCGATCGAGCGAGGACGCTCTTAGGAGAGGGAATCAGCAGTATAAGAAGCGTTACGAGAAATCTAAGGCCAGTCGCACTTGACGATCTTGGTCTAATTCCGGCCATGCGAGCCCTTGCGAGGGACTTTCATCAACCAGCTACATTGGATGTGGATTTCGAGGCACCTCTTCTGGCTCCATCTCTTTCGTCGGAGGCGGAGGCGGCCGTGTACCGAGCCATGCAGGAAGGGTTATCGAATGCGGTGCGTCACGGAGCTCGGTCACGCGTTTCAGTAACTCTAAGCTGTACCGAATCACATGCGATATTGACAGTTGAGGACGATGGACCTGGTTTCTCAGAGGACATTACTGTCCGCTTGAGAAGTGGAGGAGGCCTGGCGGGCCTCCGGGAGCGGGTAGCGGTACTTGGGGGTGAATTAAAAATCGAAAACCGGAACGAAAATGGCGCCGTGGTGAGCGTTCAGTTGCCACTCCAGGATGGAAACGAAGAATGAGTCAAGAGTCACTTCGGATCGTGATTGCAGATGATCACTCGGTAGTGAGGCAAGGTATACGAGGGGTTCTCGAAGAGATCGATGGGCTCGATGTAATAGGTGAGGTGGGTGATGGGGTGGAGGCCCTAGGCATGGTCACCGATCTGTCGCCGGATGTCGTCGTACTTGACGTTAATATGCCTGCAATGTCGGGGCTTGAGGTCACGATGGCACTTCGTGAAGCGGGCTCTCCGGTCAGAGTGCTCATTCTTTCAATGCATGACGACCCAGAGTACGTCCTGCAGGCGGTCAGGGCTGGCGCGGACGGATACGTGCTTAAGGACGTGTCTCCAGCGGAACTCAGGGATGCGGTCATAGCGGTGCATGAAGGACGTGATCATTTCACAGCGCGTGTCACCCAGCAGTTGAGTGTGGGGCTGCGGAGGGAAATCGAGGAGGAACAGCTACGTGCCCGCCTTAGCTCACTAACCCAGCGGGAACGAGAGGTTCTGCTTCTTGTGGCTCAAGGCCTGACGAATCGTGAAGCCGGAGGGCAGCTCGAAATATCTCCACGCACGGTGGAAACTCACCGAGAGCGTGTAATGGACAAGCTGCGTATCCGAACGGTAGCAGGTCTGACGAGGTTTGTCGTCGAACACAGCTTGGACGACACCTGATTTGTGCTTGGGCAAACGGGTTATTCGAAGAGCGGAATGCCGCGATTTCTATAGGCTAAGTTTCTGCTTTCTTGCTAGTCGATTCGACGTCAGCCTTCTGTGACGCGAGACGGGTCGCATGATCGATTGCTTCACTCATTGTTGATCCGCGGAAACCTCGCCGTGCCAACCACGCGGTCAGGCGACGACGTACTTTCTGTTTAGCCTTTGACCATGAGTTATCGATGAGGGCTTGGAGTGCTTCCGGGTTTTGTTGCCCGACCCACTTTGTGACTGCGGCCTGGGCGAGCGTTAGATCGTTGGTCTGTTCGGACTCGAAGACGTGGTTGATGGTCTGCTGTGCAAGTTCCTGACCGATACCTTTTTGGCGGAGTTCTGATGTCAGTGCTGATCGACCTTTAGGGCGAAGTCGGAGTCGGTCGCGTACAAAGGCGGCGGCGACACTAGCGTCGTCGATTAGCCCTCGTTCCTGCAGGTGGTTAAGGCATATGTCGATTCGTGCTGGACGAAAGCCTTTTTGCCTTAAGCGTCTACGCAGCTCAGTGCGTGTACGAGCTCGATACGACAGAAGATTCAGTGCCGCGTCACGCACTCGCACGTCGGCGTCGTGATTGAGTAGTTCGTGCCGTATGGCTCTGGTGAGCGTGTCACCTATGCCAAGGCCACTCCGCTCGAGGGCTTCGAGCGTGACTTCAAAGGGCTCCGAGTCATCATTGAGATGAATGGCCACCTTCAGTCCGTGTGGCCGGCGGGGCTTGATCCGTTTGATGAGTGGCGCGTCGCTCATCCGCTACGGCCCGACCTGTTTATGGTTTCGAAAGCCGATGTGCCGATTAGGAAGGTTTTGAGCGTTGGGGGCATGGTGTCCACCTTCGGCGTGTGCACGATTTCGAAGAATAGGGTTCAGCTGAGGCTCGGTACCATGTTGAATTGGGCCGGTTCCCGCGAGCGTGCTGGTAGGAAGATTAGGAGTTCTGAGTATACCATTTGTTGGTGAGTAGGTCGTGATACAAGGTCAGTACTTTCTCGTTGTTGAGCACGACCGTCATATATTCCCGTGAGATAGT